>NZ_CP031240.1:319386-638773 GCF_003351405.1 Haemophilus haemolyticus | reverse complement strand
CTGAAGATGTTTCATTTGTATGCTCCATTGGCATAAAGCATTGTAAAAATTGAGATACGGGTACATCTAAATTAATATTGATACAAAGCAAACCAATAATACGCTGAGTTTTATTACGAATGGCAATAGTGACTGATTTCATCAGTACGCTGCCTTTTGCTCGTGTAAAATAAGGCTTTGAAACACTTTCACTTTGCATATTTCGTAGCGAACGTAAGGCAAGATCGGTGATTGGTGAACCAACTTGTCGATTAGTGTTATGTCCGTTAGCAATACAAATAGCAGAATGTTCAATATCTTCTAGAGAATGGAGCACGATTTCACAATGTTCGCCAATCAGTGCGCTGACACCATCAACGACCGCTTTGTAGGAGTTTATGATAGTGCGATCTTCGTCGGTGAAAGGATGTTTTTCGTTTAAAGTCATGGTGTTAGGTTAAAAGTGTGGTAAAAATTCCGCTCGTTTTTATAATAAAAAGCACGCGTTAAAGAACGCGCGCTATTAAACTCATTAATTATTTTGCGGCTTTTGGATTGACGTCTAATACTTCCACATCAAAAATTAATGTTGAATTTGGTGGAATAGATGCGCCAGCACCTTGTTCGCCATAGCCTAATTCAGGAGCAATGACTAATTGAATTTTTCCGCCTTTTTTCACTAATTGAAGACCTTCAGTCCAGCCTTTAATTACTTGATTAAGTTGGAATTCTACAGGTTGACCGCGCTCTACGGAGCTATCAAACACTTTTCCATTTGGTAATTTACCCGTGTAATGTACTTTAACTGTATCTGTTGCTTTGATTGCATCGCCTTTACCTGCGTTTTCAATTTTGTACATTAAACCAGATTGCGTAGTTTTTACATCTTTACCTTTAGCAAATTCAGCACGGAATTTATCACCTTCTTCTTTTGCTTGTTTAGCAATTGATTCTGCTTTTGCTTTTGATGCAGCCATTAATTTTGCTTCAATAGATTCTAAGGTTTTTTGGATTTTTTCATCTTTACGAACATCCACTTTACCTTCTAAGGCATCTTTTAAACCATCTAAAATACGAGCATTATCATATTTGATGACTTCTTTGTGTGAATCTACAAGATCTTTCATTTGACCGCCCATGAGCGTACCTACGGCATAAGATGCCGCTTTCTCATCGAATGCGCTATCTTCTGCAGAAACTTGGCCAGAAATCACCGCACTTACCATTAATGCTGCGATAGATAATTTTTGAATTTTTAACATATGAGTTAATCCTTTATAATGAATGGAATAATACGAGGAATAGATTAAATGTCTTTCTATCTATTCTCAACTTTTTTTTAGAATTTAGAGAAAATTTATGCAAATTCAACAAATGTTAGAAAATCGCATCGAAGAACTTGAAACGAAAATTGCATTTCAGGAACAGTTATTAGATGAATTAAATCACGCTTTAGTTCAACAGCAATTTGATATTGATAAAATGCAAGTCCAATTGCGTTATATGGCAAATAAATTAAAAGATTTTCAACCCTCTAACATTGCAAGCCAATCTGAAGAAATACCACCGCCTCATTATTAATTTTTGCAATAAATTTGTATAAATGAAAAGGGCGCTTAATGCGCCCTTTAAATTACATTCCCAAATAATAATCAGCTAAATACTTGCCTGCTTATGCAAAGTATTTTTCCAAATCGTCGCTACCGCCAATGTGTTTACCACCGATAAACACTTGTGGAACAGTAGTAAGACCTGAAACTGCACGTACGCTCACGATTGTTGCATCGTGACCTAATACGATTTCTTCGAAGCTTAAGCCTTTATCGTGTAAAAGTTGTTTTGCTTTTGCACAGAAAGGACAGCCAGGTTTTGTGAAGATTGAAATAGACTCTTGCACTTGATGTTGTGGCGCAAGGTATTTCAACATAGTGTCAGCATCTGATACTTTGAACGGATCGCCTGGTTCGTTTGGTTCAACAAACATTTTTTCAACTACACCGTTCTTCACAAGCATAGAATAACGCCATGAACGTTTACCGAAACCTAAGTCTTCTTTACCAACTAACATACCCATACCTTCGGTAAATTCACCATTACCATCTGGAATGAAAGTGATGTTTTCAGATTTTTCATCTTCTTTCCATGCGTTCATTACGAAAGTATCATTTACAGATACAACGAGAATATCGTCTACACCGTATTTTTTGAATACTGGCGCTAATTCGTTGTAACGTGGTAAGTGTGATGATGAGCAAGTTGGAGTGAATGCGCCCGGTAATGAGAACACGATCACTGTTTTGTTATCAAATAATTCAGAGGTAGTTACATCAACCCATTTATCACCCTGACGAGTGCGGAATGTCACTTGAGGGACTTTTTTTCCTTCCATACTAGACATTGTTTTTTCTCCTATTGGTTGTTAATTTAAATTTTATGCGCTGTATTATAGGGAAAATTATGATATAGTCATAATCAATTAATTCTATTCTTTTAATTGAATTTTTCTATAGGGAAAATCTCATGAATATCCGTGATCTAGAATATCTTGTTGCCTTATCTGAATATAAACATTTCCGCCGTGCTGCCGATTCTTGTAATGTGAGCCAACCAACATTAAGTGGTCAAATTCGTAAATTAGAAGATGAGCTCGGTATTATCTTGTTAGAGCGCACTAGTCGTAAAGTGTTGTTTACTCAATCTGGAATGCTATTGGTTGATCAGGCTCGCACAGTTCTTCGAGAAGTAAAATTATTGAAAGAAATGGCGAGCAATCAAGGTAAAGAAATGACAGGACCATTACACATCGGTTTAATCCCAACAGTTGGTCCTTATTTGCTCCCTTATATTGTGCCAACGCTAAAAGCGGCATTCCCTGATTTAGAAGTTTTTCTTTATGAAGCGCAAACGCATCAATTATTAGAACAATTGGAAACGGGGCGCTTAGATTGTGCCATCGTTGCCACTGTTCCTGAAACTGAGGCTTTTATTGAAGTACCTATTTTCAACGAGAAAATGTTACTTGCCGTATCTGAGCATCATCCTTGGGCTCAAGAAAGTAAACTTCCAATGAACCAATTAAATGGTCAAGAAATGTTAATGCTTGATGATGGTCATTGTTTGCGTAATCAAGCGTTGGATTATTGCTTCACTGCTGGCGCAAAAGAAAACTCCCATTTCCAAGCGACTAGCCTTGAAACTTTGCGCAATATGGTGGCAGCAAATGCTGGCATAACTTTTATGCCTGAATTGGCGGTACTGAATGAAGGTACGCGCAAAGGTGTGAAATATATTCCTTGTTATTCGCCTGAGCCATCACGCACCATTGCGTTGGTTTATCGTCCTGGTTCACCATTACGTAATCGTTATGAGCGTGTGGCAAGTGCGGTCAGCGATGAAGTTAAATCTATTCTAGGTGGGTTGAAATAATGGCTGGTGTTCGTGCTGTTCAAAAAGAAAAGACTCGTCGCGCTTTAGTGGATGCGGCATTTAATCAACTGAGTGCAGAAAAAAGTTTTTCTAATTTGAGTTTGCGAGAGGTTGCGCGCGAGGCTGGAATTGCGCCTACATCTTTCTATCGTCATTTTAGCGATATGGATGAACTCGGCTTAGAAATGGTGGATGAAGCAGGTTTGATGTTGCGCCAATTAATGCGTCAAGCGCGTAAACGTATTGATGCTGGCGGTAGCGTTATTTCTGTTTCTGTGGATACATTTTTTGAATTCATCACTAACAGTACGAACGTTTTCCGCTTGCTATTACGCGAAAGCTCGGGCACTTCTCAAGCTTTTCGTACTGCGGCAGCACGTGAAATTAAGCATTTTGTTGATGAGTTAGCAGAATATATTTCCTACAAACATCAATATTCGCAATATGTTGCTTATGTTCAAGCGGAAGGTATCGTAACAATCGTATTCACTGCAGGGGCTAATGCTTTAGATATGAGTAAAGCTGAACGTGAGCAACTTAAAGCGCGTGTGATTTTGCAGTTGAGAATGCTTGCAAAAGGCGCTGATTTTGCAGCGAATAAGGAAAGAGGCAAGTAAGATAGTTTATATCTAGCCTATTAGTTTTCTCTTTGTGCTTAGATATTCACTATCTTTTATTCTTCCAAGTTATTTTTCATACCAAATTTTATTCACATAAAGTGTGATAAAACCTGAGGGTGTTTCTACCCGTACTTCGTCGTCTAATGTTTTTCCGATTAAAGCTCGAGCAACTGGGGAATCAATGGATATCCAATTTTTCGCAGGAGCAAATTCATCGCAACCGACGATACGATATTGCTTGATTTCACCATCTTCATTTTCCAATTCTACCCATGCCCCGAAGAAAACTTTTCCCTCTTGCTTTGGGTTATAATCGACAATTTGTAGCACTTCCAATCTTTTGGTTAAAAAACGTACACGACGATCAATTTCACGTAAGCGACGTTTACCATAAATATATTCGGCATTTTCGCTACGATCGCCTAGTGCGGCTGCATCTGAGACTGCTTGAGTGACTTTTGGGCGTTCTTCTTTCCACAAAAACTTGAGTTCTTGGTCAAGCTCATTCCAGCCTTGACGGGTAATATAATTTGATTTTGCCATAATAAAAATAAAAGAAAGTTTTTCGAATTATATTTGAGCCAACAGCCTAAAACCAGTATTCTATCCTCGTTTTTTCTCGAATCCTTTCATAACAAAGAAGTATGACAATGTTAAATCAACAAATTAGCCAAATTATTGCGGCAGAATTAACCGTTCAACCCCAACAAATTCTTGCTGCTATTCAATTATTAGATGATGGTAACACCATTCCATTTATTGCGCGCTATCGTAAAGAAGCCACTGGTGGCTTAGATGACACCCAGCTTCGTCATTTTGAAACCCGTTTAATTTATTTACGTGAATTAGAAGAACGTCGTCAAACCATCTTGAAATCTATTGAAGAGCAAGGGAAATTGACCGATGAATTGCGTGACAAAATCTATGCGACACAAAGCAAAACCGAATTAGAAGATTTATATTTGCCGTACAAACCGAAACGTCGTACTAAAGGGCAAATTGCGATTGAAGCAGGTCTTGAACCATTGGCTGATTTACTTTGGAACGAGCCAAAAAATGATCCAGAATCAACCGCACTTTCCTTTGTTGATGCTGAAAAAGGCGTAGCTGATAGCAAAGCTGCGTTAGACGGTGCACGCTATATTTTAATGGAACGTTTTGCTGAAGATGCGGGCTTATTAGCGAAAGTCCGTGATTATTTAGCAAAAAATGCCGTTATCGTATCGAAAGTGATCGAAGGCAAAGAAACAGAAGGGGCAAAATTCCAAGATTATTTTGAGCATCAAGAATTACTGAAAAATGTGCCTTCTCACCGTGCATTAGCGATGTTCCGTGGACGTAATGAAGGCATTTTACAATTAAGCTTAAATGCTGATCCTGATGCGGAAGAGGGAAGTCGCCAAAGTTATTGTGAAGAAATTATTCGTGATTATTTAGATGTACGTTTTACAGGTCAGCCTGCAGATAAATGGCGTGAGCAAGTGATTTCATGGACATGGAAAATCAAAGTTTCGTTGCATTTAGAAACGGAATTAATGGCAAGTTTACGTGAAAAAGCGGAAGAAGAGGCTATTGATGTTTTCGCTCGAAATTTGACCGCACTTTTAATGGCAGCACCCGCTGGCGCGAAGAGCACCATGGGCTTGGACCCGGGATTACGTACGGGAGTGAAAGTCGCGGTGGTGGATAACACAGGTAAATTATTAGATACCACAACTATTTATCCACACACAGGCCGTGAAGCTGAAGCACAAGTGGCGATTTTCAGCTTAATCCGAAAACATAACGTGGAATTAATTGCCATTGGTAATGGTACGGCTTCTCGTGAAACAGAACGTTTTGCGAAAGAAGTGATTAAAGAAATCAAAGAAAATAAACCGCAAACTGTTGTAGTGAGTGAAGCGGGCGCATCCGTTTATTCTGCTTCTGAATTTGCCGCAAATGAATTCCCGAACTTAGATGTGTCTTTACGTGGTGCGGTGTCTATTGCTCGTCGTTTACAAGATCCATTAGCAGAATTAGTGAAAATCGAACCGAAAGCCATTGGTGTTGGGCAATATCAACATGATGTAAACCAAACCCAACTTGCGCGTAAACTTGATGCGGTGGTGGAAGACTGTGTAAACGCAGTGGGTGTGGATTTAAATACGGCATCCGCGCCATTACTCGCTCGCGTGGCAGGGATGACGAAAACCTTAGCACAAAACATTGTGGAATATCGCGATGAAAATGGTCGTTTTGAAAGTCGTAGCGAATTGAAAAAAGTGCCTCGTTTAGGGCCAAAAGCTTTTGAGCAATGTGCGGGCTTTATGCGTATTGCAGGCGGGAAAAATCCACTTGATGCTTCAGGTGTTCATCCAGAAGCTTATCCTGTAGTCGAAAAAATCTTGCAAGCCACCGCGCAATCTATTCAAGATTTAATGGGTAATGCAGGTGTGGTACGTCAGCTTGATGCAAAACAATTTATTGATGAGCAATTTGGTTTACCGACCGTTCAAGATATTTTCAAAGAATTGGAAAAACCAGGCCGCGATCCGCGTGGTGAATTTAAAACTGCCGTATTCGCAGAAGGCGTAGAAGAAATAACTGATTTAAAACCAGGTATGATTTTAGAAGGTACTGTCACCAATGTGACTAATTTCGGTGCATTTGTGGATATTGGCGTTCACCAAGACGGTTTAGTGCATATTTCATCATTAAGTGATAAATTCGTGGAAGATCCACATCAAGTGGTGAAAACTGGCGATATCGTGAAAGTGAAAGTGTTGGAAGTAGATGTGCCGCGTAAACGTATTGCGTTGACGATGCGATTAGATGAAAGTGCGGTCAAAAATGACGGCAAATCTGACCATACTTTATCTGCAAGACCTCGTGGAAATACACAGCGAGAGGAGCGTAGTTCAAGAGGTAATAATGCGATGGGCAATGCCTTTGCTGATGCGCTAAAAAATTGGAAAAAATAATAAGTTATAGGGCGAAATTACTCGCCCTTTTTTTATATCTTTCCTTTCCCGAAAAGCATCGCCAAAACGGCGATTTTTTGCTATAATCTCGCCTAATTTTTATTTACAAAAGAATGAGATAAATTATGTCAGAAACGACCAATGATAACTATGGTGCATCGAGCATTAAAGTATTAAAAGGCCTTGATGCGGTGCGTAAACGTCCTGGTATGTATATCGGTGATACCGATGACGGTACTGGTTTGCACCATATGGTATTTGAAGTGGTGGATAATGCCATTGATGAAGCCCTCGCTGGCCATTGTTCCGATATTATCGTGACAATTCATGATGATAATTCAGTATCGGTGCAAGATGATGGACGTGGTATTCCGGTGGATATTCACCCTGAAGAAGGCGTTTCTGCAGCAGAAGTTATCATGACCGTGCTTCACGCTGGCGGTAAATTTGATGATAACTCTTATAAAGTATCGGGCGGTTTACACGGTGTGGGTGTATCAGTGGTGAATGCGCTTTCTGATAAATTACAGTTAACCATTCGTCGTCAAGGTCACGTTCATGAGCAATTCTATCATTTAGGTGAGCCACAAGCGCCATTAACAGTGATTGGTGACACAGAGGCAACGGGGACAACGGTTCGTTTCTGGCCAAGCTCAGATATTTTTGCTATCACAACCTTTGATTACAAAATCTTAGCAAAACGCTTACGTGAGCTTTCTTTCTTGAACTCAGGCGTATCTATTCGTTTAATTGATAAACGTGATGGCGCTGAAGATCATTTCCATTACAAAGGCGGTATTCAAGCATTTGTTGAATATTTGAACAAAAATAAAAACCCAATTCATCCGAAGCCATTTTATTTTACAGCTGAGAAAGATGGTATCGGCGTAGAAGTTGCCTTGCAGTGGAATGATGGTGTAAATGAAAATGTGTATTGCTTTACTAACAATATTCCTCAACGTGATGGTGGTACTCACCTAGCAGGTTTCCGTGGGGCTTTAACCCGTAGCTTAAACAGCTACATGGAAAATGAGGGTATGCTGAAAAAAGAAAAAGTAGCGACTTCAGGCGATGATGCGCGTGAAGGTTTAGTGGCGATTATTTCAGTTAAAGTGCCTGATCCAAAATTCTCATCGCAAACTAAAGACAAACTCGTGTCTTCAGAAGTTAAAAGTGCGGTGGAATCTGCGATGAATGAAAAAATGCAGGAATATTTATTGGAAAATCCTGCAGATGCAAAAATCATTGTAAACCAAATTATTATGGCTGCTCGTGCGCGCGAAGCAGCACGCAAAGCTCGTGAAATGACGCGCCGTAAAGGGGCATTAGATATTGCAGGTTTACCGGGTAAACTTGCAGACTGCCAAGAAAAAGATCCTGCACTTTCTGAACTTTACTTGGTGGAGGGGGACTCTGCGGGTGGTTCTGCAAAAGTTGGTCGTGATCGTAAAACTCAAGCAATTTTGCCATTGAAAGGTAAAATCTTAAACGTAGAAAAAGCACGTTTCGACAAAATGTTGTCTTCCCAAGAAGTGGGAACATTGATTACTGCCTTAGGTTGCGGTATTGGGCGTGATGAGTATAACCCAGATAAATTACGCTATCATCATATCATTATCATGACCGATGCTGATGTGGATGGTTCTCACATTCGTACGTTGCTTTTAACATTCTTCTATCGTCAAATGCCTGAGCTTATTGAGCGTGGTTATGTTTACATTGCTCAGCCACCACTTTACAAAGTGAAAAAAGGAAAACAAGAACGCTACATTAAAGATGCGGATGAAATGGAGCAATATGAATTAACGCTTGCTTTAGATGGCACAGAATTACATATTAGCGCAAATGCACCGGCAATGAATGCCCTTGTATTTGAAAAATTGGTGGCAGAATATAACAGCGTACAAAAACTTATCGGTCGTTTAAGCCGCCATTATCCAGCCCCGGTATTGCAAGGATTAATTTATCAGTCGCCAATTTCTGTTGAAATGATGAAAGACGAAAGTGCGGTTGAAAATTGGGGTAAATCTTTTGTTGAACAACTGACTGCAAAAGAAACAGAAGCACATCAATATTCAGTACGTACACAATTTAACGCGGAACGCCAAGTGTATGAAGCGGTGATTACGGTTCGTAAACACGGTATTGATACCGATTATTTCTTGAATTTTGATTTTGTTCACGGCAATGAATACGCGAAAATTGTTTCTCTTAATAAACAACTCAATGGTTTATTAGAAGAAGGCGCTTATGTCACTCGTGGTGAAAAAGTACAACCAGTGCGCAGCTTTGAACAAGCCGTTGAATGGCTAGTAAAAGAATCTCGTAAAGGCCTTGAAGTACAACGTTATAAAGGACTTGGTGAAATGAACGCAGATCAACTTTGGGAAACAACAATGGATCCAAATTCACGTCGTATGTTGAAAGTTTCTATTAAGGATGCCGTGGCAGCGGATCAACTCTTCACGACCTTAATGGGCGATGAAGTTGAGCCTCGTCGCGAGTTCATTGAGTTGAATGCGTTAAGAGCAAATCTGGACGTGTAAATTTTTGTCTATTTATATTAATAACTGAAAGGGCACTCAAGTGCCCTTTCTTTGTTTATCTTATTATTTCATATAAGGATTACTATTGGTTTTTTGAACTTAAGTGAGTAAACTAAATGCACTCATTTTCTCAACGGAGAACCTTTATGAAACCTTATCTTATCGCCCCTTCAATTCTTTCTGCCGATCTCGCTCGTCTTGGTGATGATGTACAAAACGTACTTAATGCGGGTGCGGATGTTATTCATTTTGATGTAATGGATAATCATTATGTACCTAATCTCACTTTTGGGCCTGCGGTATGTCAAGCTTTACGTGATTATGGCATTACCGCACCGATAGATGTGCATTTAATGGTAAAACCCGTAGATCGTATTATTCCCGATTTTGCTAAAGCAAGTGCGAACTATATCACTTTCCACCCAGAATCTAGCGAACATATTGACCGCTCTTTGCAGCTTATTCGTGATTGTGGTTGTAAATCTGGATTAGTTTTTAATCCTGCGACGCCGTTGAGCTATTTAGATTACGTTTTGGATAAAGTGGATGTGGTTTTATTAATGTCAGTGAATCCTGGATTTGGCGGACAATCTTTTATTCCAGCAACATTGAAGAAATTACAACAGGCTCGTAAGATCATTGATGAAAGTGGTTATGACATTCGTCTTGAAGTAGATGGCGGCGTGAAGGTTGATAACATCGCAGAAATTGCTGCAGCGGGTGCTGATATGTTCGTAGCAGGTTCCGCAATTTTTGGTAAGCCAGATTATAAACAAGTTATTGATCTAATGCGTACACAGCTCGCGAGTGTGAGCGCATAACCGTCGTTTTAATGAAATGCGATTGCAATAGAACAGAGAAAAACAATGAATACACAATTTAAACTTATTGGCTTTGATTTAGATGGCACCTTGGTAAATAGCCTACCTGATTTAGCGCTATCCGTAAATTCTGCCTTGGCTGAATTTTATTTACCGAAAGCGCCAGAAGAATTAGTGTTAACTTGGATCGGTAATGGTGCGCCTGTATTAATTGCCCGTGCGTTAGATTGGGCGCAAAAACAAACAGGAAAAAAGTTAACTGAAACAGAGGTTAAGCAAGTAACAGAACGTTTTAATTTTTATTATGGCGAGAATTTATGTAATGTCAGTCGCCTGTATCCGAATGTAAAAGAAACATTAGAAACTTTGAAAGAAAAAGGCTATGTCTTAGCAGTTGTTACCAATAAACCCACAAGACATGTTCAACCAGTATTGGCAGCGTTTGGAATTGATCATTTATTTAGTGAAATGTTGGGTGGGCAATCTTTACCTGCCATTAAACCACATCCAGGTCCGCTTTATTATTTATGCGGAAAATTTGGTTTTGAACCACGCCAAGTGCTTTTCGTGGGCGATTCTAAAAATGATATTATTGCAGGCCATGCTGCAGGCTGTGCGGTTGTTGGTTTAACTTACGGCTACAATTACAATATCCCTATCAGCGAATCTAATCCAGATTGGGTGTTTGATGATTTTGCCCAGCTCTTAACGATTCTTTAAGTTTCCTATAATAACAAACCGCACGTTTTACGTGCGGTTTGTAGGCTACACAATCAGAGCCTATACTTCACAAGCCCCTCAAGGGGCTTGTGAGAACTGACAACCACAGCTAATTATTTCCTTGTTTCCCCCTTAAAGGGGTCAACATGTTCTTTCGTTGATAAATTATCTTGAACCATATCTTCTTTTTCTTGGTTTCTTATATAATCCTCTACCACTTTTGTATTTAACCCTACTGTACTTACAAAAAATCTTTTCGCCCAGAAATACCTATTTCCATATCTATATTTTAAGTTCGCGTGTCTTTCAAAAATCATCAGCGCTGACTTCCCCTTCAGATAGCCCATAAAACTTGATACTGATATTTTAGGTGGGGGTTTTTAAGAGCATATGGATATGGTCTGGCATTGCATGCGCTTCTATTATCTCCACATTTTTATAGTCACATGACTGCCTCAATATTTGACCTATATCTGCTCTTAACTTTCCATAAATTGCTTTTCTTCTGTACCTAGGGATAAATACAATGTGATACTTACCGTTCCATTTTGTGTGTGATAGACTTGAATCGTCACTGGTTTTACTTACCATGATAATCCTCCTATATGTTGAATTTTGGTTGTCAGCCTTGTTTATTATATAGCGAGGATTTTTTCTGTTCATCGCTTAAGCTATTTGGTTCTATACACATAGTGTATGGTTTTTATAGCCAGGATTTGTCTGGCTATAAATAAAAAACGGTGCTATTTCAGCACCGTTCTTTGTTATCGAATCACATTTTAAAGAATAACGTGAGAAAGACCTAAACCGATTAATAAGCAGAAAAGCATGCTCAATAAACCAGGAAGCATAAAGCTGTGGTTTAAAATGTATTTACCGATTTTGGTTGTACCCGTGGTATCGAAGTCAAGAGACGCAATGATTGGGCCGTAGTTAGGGATAAAGAAGTAACCATTTACTGCCACAAATACACCGATTAATACAGGTGCTGGTATACCTAATGCGATACCAAGTGGGAACAATGTCGCTACTGTTGCGCCTTGGCTGTTTACTAATACTGAAAGTACAAATAGCGCGAAAGCAAATGCCCATGGTGCAGTTTCAACTAAGCCTTTCACCATTTCTTTCACTTCAGTCATGTGCGCTTGCATCAATGTGTCGCCTAACCATGCAATACCGAAGATTGCGATTACTGCACGCATACCTGCGTGGAACACAGATCCTTTAGTGATTTCAGTGCCATCTGGTTTACAAGTTAAGATGATTAACGCACCAATCGCTAACATAATGATTTCGATAGTGTGTGCCATACCCATTGGTTTACCATCAAATACTGGACGTAAAGATGGAACCGCACCCATGATTACAACAAGTAATGAACCAAATAAGAATAAAGAAACAGAAATTTTAGCTGTCTTGCTCACTTCTACTTCTTTGACTGAAGTGGTAGAAGCAAAAGTATCTGCATATTTTGGATCATTTAAACGACGTTGATATTCCGGATCATCTTTTAATTCTTTACCCATTTTGTTTACAAATAAACAAGCAATAAAAATACCTAAGATGGTTGAAGGAATAGTCACTATTAATACGTCGCCAAGATGAATGCCTTGAGGTTCAAGATAAGCAACGACCGCTACAACAGCTGCCGCAATAGGGCTTGCTACGATAGCAAATTGTGATGCGATTACCGCCATTGACATTGGACGTTCTGGACGGATACCGTTTTGACGGCTCACTTCAGCGATAACTGGTAATACAGAATATGCTACATGGCCAGTACCCGCTAAAAAAGTGAATAACCAAGTTACTGCTGGAGCGATAAACGTAATGTGTTTAGGATTACGACGTAAGATTTTGGTTGCGATTTTGATCATGTAGTCTAAACCGCCAGCTGCTTGCATTGCCGCTGCCGCTGCCACTACAGCCATAATCATAAACATAACATCAATAGGTAAACCTGCTGGTTTTAGACCAAAGCCAAAAGAAAGAATAGCAAGGCCTAAACCACCAAATACACCTAAACCGATACCACCTACACGTGCACCCACAAAGATACACAATAATACGATGGCAAATTGTAGTAAGAACATTGCAGACATACTGCCCCCTAAGTTAATTAAAAAACATCTTTGTTTTATTTGTTAAAACAGCGCTTAATATAGCAACAAATAGGTATCGATTCCATAACATGGATCAATAAATTGTGGTCAAAAGTGCGGTTATTTATGAACTGCCCCCCAAAAGTTGGACTAAACAAACCAACAATTGAGGTGAAGATTTTTTTATGAGTAAACACTACACAATCGAATTTAAATTACAGGTTCTTCAACCTATTTTGAATGGGAAAATGAGTATTAGAGAAACTGCGCGTTTTTACAATATTCCTTCCAACGCCTTAGTCGGGACGTGGTTGAAACAGTTTGAAAAAAGTGGCATAAAAGGACTGATTCCCCGCAAACCATCAAGACGACCGCCGATGAAACCCAAATATGTAAAAATGCCACCGCCCCCCAAAACTGAAGAAGAGCGTTTACGCCTGAGAATTTTACAGCTTGAAGCGGAGGTAGCCTACCTAAAGGAGTTGAGAAGGCTCAGACTTCAGGACGAAGCCAGGGAATGGAAATTATCCAAGGGTTCAGAACGCATTATCTCTTAAAATGATTATTAAGTTTTGCACGATTAGCACGTAGTAAGTTCTCAAATGAAGCCAGATAAAAACAAGCCCTTAAAGCAGCGATTAAAGACATTAAAGCTAAACATCCTGATTGTGGCTATCAACGTGTTATTGTCGAATCTTGGTTGAACATGGCATCATTCAAAGTATGTCGAAAAAAGGAAATTGCTTGGATAATGCCGCGATGGAAAGTTTCCTTGGGCGATTGAAAACAGAATGTTTTTATGGTCGGGAATTTAACAGTAGAGAGGAGATAGTTTATTCCGTCAGGGATTATTTGGATTACTATAATCACCGACGGATTCAACTAAAATTAAAAAGACTGAGTCCGATGCAATACCGTTGTTAAATAACAGTTTAACTTTTTGGGGGAAGATCAATTTTCACTGCACTTTTTTGTTTTCTAAATTGAGAAATTAATTGGTTTTTAATTTGCCCCAATATTTTTCATAAATATCGACAGCTTCACCAACATCACCTTGCATAATCCCTTTTTCTATTTCTGATGCTGGTGGAAATAGTTTAGGATCATTGGCAACTTCTGGGCTGAGTAATGCTTTAACTCCTTCATTTGGCATAGAAAAGCCCATGCGTTCTACTACAACTTTGGCATTTTTTGGACGAAGTAAGAAGTCAATGAACTTATGAGCGCCTTCAACATTTTTTGCTGTAGTTGGAATCGCATAGTTATCCATCCAGAAAATTGCTCCTTCTTTTGGATACACAAATTGGAGAGATGGATTTTCTTTATGTGCTAAATAAGCAGAACCATTCCAAATCATACCAATTGCAGCTTCACCTTGTACGTAAGGGACTTCTGGCGAGTCAGAGTTAAAGGTTGCCACATTTGGTAAAAGTTTTTCTAAACGCTCATAAGCTGTTTTGATGTCTTCTTCATTGGTGGTATTAGGCGATTTACCATCAAGCAATAATGCTACGTGGAACACTTCACGAGCATCACTGGTCATGAGAACTTTGCCTTTAAATTCAGGTTTCCATAAATCTGCCCAGCTGGTGATGGTTTTAGGATCAATCTCATCCGCATTAACTTCAATACCGGTAAGTCCGTAAACGTAAGGTAATGAATATTTATTTTCTGGGTCGAATTCTTTATTTAATAAATGTTTAGGGATTTGATGAATATTGGTCAATTTACTTTGATCAATCGGTTGAAGCATCTTTTCCTTAATCATTTTATTTACGTAGTAACTTGATGGAAACACCAAATCATAGCCAGAGCCAGTATTCTGAGTAAGTTTGAGTTTCGCGTACATTTCTTCGTTGCTTTCAAAGGTAGAATAAATTACCTCGATACCTGTTTCTTTAGAAAACTGTGCGACTAAATCAGAAGGCACATAGTCTGTCCAGTTATAGACGTAAAGTTTGTTATTGGCAAAAGCGGAAGCCGCGAAAAGTGCGGTGGTGGAAAGAAAAAGATTTTTGAGTGAGTGAGCAAAGAATTTTTTCAATTTATTGACCTCCGAGGGTTATCGTTCATCATAAAACGCACAAATTTTGCGCGCGCGCAGTATAGCATTTTTTTTGTAAAAGGTTTGACATATTTCCCTTTCGGGGTAAGATTTTGCCAATTTTTTCCTAAGAGATTTTTTATGCTTAATTTTGCCTATCAAGAACACGTTCGCTCTTATTATTTCGACTCTCGTAACCAAGATTTTCAATTCCCGCCGTTAACTCAAATTGAACATGCTGATGTGTGTGTGATCGGGGCTGGATTTTTTGGTTTATCTGCTGCATTAGAACTAGCGGAGAAAGGAAAAAAAGTCATTGTATTAGAGGGGGCTCGAGTGGGCTTTGGTGCTTCTGGTCGTAGTGGTGGGCAGGCAATTAATGGCTTTGAAGAAGGCATTGATGAATACGTTAAACAAGTTGGCGAAGATAAAGCGCATAAACTTTGGAATATGTCATTAGAGGCCATTGATATTATCGATGAACGTATTGAAAAATATGGCATTCAATGCGATTGGAAAAAAGGCTATGCCACATTGGCATTAAATGAACGCCGAATGAATGACTTAATTGAAATTGAAAAAGAAAGTCATGAGAATTTTGGGTATCAGAATATGCAACTTTGGGATAAGGCTAAATTAAAACAGCACTTAGGCAGTGATATTTATGTGGGCGGCTTATTTGATAGCAATTCAGGGCATTTGCATCCGCTTAATTATTGCTTGGGTTTAGCGAAAGCTTGTGTCGATCTGGGCGTTCAAATTTTTGAACAATCTCCTGTAGTGGATATGGTTGAGAAAAATGGTTGCGTTGAGGTTAAAACATCTAAAAGTGCGGTTATTTCTCAAGACGTTATTTTAGCCACCAATGCTTATATTGATGCTCTCCCGAAATCTATTCATCACGGAATTAATCGTAAAATATTACCTGTGGAAAGTTTTATTATCGCCACAGAGCCGCTAAGCCAAGCGGTTGCTGATTCTGTTATTAATAATGGCATGTCAGTGTGCGATAACAATTTATTATTAGACTATTATCGTTTAAGTGCTGACAATCGCTTGCTCTTTGGTAGTGATTCTAGCTCAGAAAAAGATATGGTCGCGATTATGCGGAAAAATATGTTACGCGTATTCCCGCAACTTGAAAATGTAAAAATCGATTATGGCTGGGCTGGCCCGATTGATATGACGTTAAATTCAACGCCACATTTCGGTCGTATTTCTCCTCACATTTATTTTGCCCATGGTTATTCTGGTCATGGTGTGGCTTTGACAGGTCTTGCGGGACGAATTGTAGCCGAGGCAATTTTAGGTAATGATGAACGCTTATCTATTTTTGAAAGTCTGAAAGTCCCTTCTGTTTATGGTGGTCGAATTATCAAAGATCTTGCGACAAAGATTGGTGTTCAATATTACAAATTTCTAGATAAATATCGTTAAGATATCAAAATGACCTAGTTTAAAAGCTAGGTCATTTTTTATAAGTGGGCTTATTTATCACCACATGTTTTAATTGCTTCTGTGCAAGAACCAAAGAATGAATGTTCGCTAAAAAATAAGTTTGTTCTGCTTCAGGAATGGAAAACGGCATCAACTTGAGCAAATCTTGATGGATGGCTAAAACTTGTGGAAAAATGACCGCACTTTGAATTTCTTCAAGCATTTCTGGATAAAGTGGTGAAACGCAACCTCCTCGTTCTATTCGACCTAAGCTGCAAGCAATGTGTAGCAGCATAAAATCTACTTGAGGCGTATTCACATCAACTTGCCAGTAATGAGCTAATCGATCTCGTAAACGAAATATCATATCAATAATAGATTGATTTATTTGCCTGCGAATTTTCCAACGTTCTAGTTGCTTAAATAACCGCATTTCTTTTTATTAGTTCAAAATTTGCTCACTAATTTACCGCACTTTACTGAAATAAAACAGTGCACAGATCACAGTTTTGTAGCAAAATGGTGAAAAATTTGTAAGGATGTAATAATGTTAGATTATGAGATGTTCAATCCATATGAAGGATTGATTTTTGATATGGATGGAACTTTAATCGATACAATGCCCGTGCATGCACAGGCTTGGACGATGGTGGGAGAGCGATTTGGCTATGAATTTGATAGCCAAATTATGTATAACTTAGGTGGGGCGACGGTTCGAACTATTGCCGGGGAAATGATGAAAGCGGCGAATATGCCACTTGATCGAATTGAGGATGTGCTGGCTGCAAAACGTGAGTTGTCTTATCAACTTATTCCGACTCAATCAAAGTTATTGCCAACCTTTGAAATTGTTAAATTTTTCCATCAAAAAAAGCCGATTGCTCTAGGTTCTGGCTCACACCGTAAAATTATTGATATGTTGATGGATAAACTGGCTATCGCACCTTACTTTAATGCAATTGTCAGTGCAGATGATGTAAAAGAACATAAGCCGCATCCAGAAACCTTTTTACGTTGTGCGGAATTAATTCAAGCAAATCCAAGTCGTTGTATTGTATTTGAAGATGCTGATTTAGGCGTGCAGGCGGGATTAAATGCGGGAATGGACGTGTTTGATGTGCGTACACGAGAAATCATTTCGCCAAGATAATGGATATTTTTTCATTTTTTAGCGCTGATTTTTGGCAAACTCATGCGTTATGCCTTATGTTTGTCAGTGCATTTCTGAGTGCAACAGTATTACCAGGTAATTCAGAAGTTGTGTTTGTTGCTCTTGCTGTACCTAAATTAGTGTTGGGATCTTTATTTAGTACAGATATATTGGCACTCGTTTTTTTCGCCACGCTTGGCAATGGATTAGGGAGTTTAACTACTTACGGGATTGGGCGATGGATGCCAAAATTTGATCCTAAAAATCACCGCACTTTATGGGCCATGAATCAGATAAAGCGTTATGGGGCGATTACTTTACTTTTAAGCTGGCTACCTGTAGTTGGTGATTTATTTTGCGCTATAGCTGGTTGGTTAAGATTAAATTTTGTAGCAAGTAGCGTCTTTATCTTTCTTGGAAAACTGGTTCGTTATGTTGTGTTATTGTTTTTTAGTGCACCATTCTTATTATAAAATGCGCAAGAAAAAGCCCCACAATGAATGCAGGGCAAATAACCTAAGGAACCAATTTTATTAAAACAACTGCAAGTTGCTTGTTCTATGAGACTAGCACTTTATGAGAAAGTTCAAATTTTCTGAAAATTTTTTAAATGAAAATTCGGGATAAAAAAAGCCCCACAATAAATGCGGGGCAAATAACCTAAGGAACCAATTTTATTAAAACAACTGCAAGTTGCTTGTTACATAAGACAATGAGCCTTGCCATAAAGTTCATTAGAATTTGCAAAAAATGAACATTTATTCAAATTTATTTTTAATTTACTGATTTATAAGGAAAACTTTATGCCATTACTTGATAGTTTTAAAGTGGATCATACCAAAATGAATGCACCAGCGGTACGTGTTGCAAAAACGATGCGCACGCCAAAAGGTGACGACATTACCATTTTTGATTTACGTTTCTGTATTCCAAATAAAGAAATTCTTCCTTCAAAAGGTATTCATACGCTTGAACATTTGTTTGCGGGTTTTATGCGTGATCATTTAAATAGCGATAGCGTTGAAATTATTGATATTTCTCCGATGGGATGTCGCACGGGATTTTATATGTCCTTGATTGGTAGGCCAAATGAACAGCAAGTAGCACAAGCTTGGTTAGCTTCAATGCAAGATATTTTAGGTGTGCAAGATCAAACAACTATCCCTGAATTAAATATTTATCAATGTGGTACTTATACGGAACATTCTTTGGAAGAAGCACACGAAATTGCAAAAAATGTTATCGCACGCGGTGTGGGCGTGAATAAAAATGAAGATTTGGCACTCGATGATTCGTTATTAAAATAGGAGAAATCATGACAACACTTGGCACAGCATTAACCCCTAATGCAACCAAAGTAATGATGTTGGGTTCTGGTGAATTGGGTAAAGAAGTAGTGATTGAATTGCAACGTTTAGGCGTTGAAGTTATTGCAGTTGATCGCTATGAAAATGCCCCAGCACAACAAGTAGCACATCGTGCATACGCCATTTCTATGTTAGATGGTAATGCATTGAAAGCGCTTGTTGAAAAAGAAAAGCCTGACTATATAGTTCCCGAAGTTGAAGCCATTTCAACTGCCACTTTGGTTGAATTAGAACAAGCCGGCTTTAATGTTGTGCCGACTGCAAAAGCCACTCAACTTACGATGAATCGTGAAGGGATTCGTCGTCTAGCTTCAGAAGAGTTAGGGCTACCAACTTCGCCTTACCAATTTGTGGATAATTTTTCGGACTTTCAAAGTTCGGTTGAAAAAATTGGTATTCCTTGCGTGGTGAAACCGATTATGTCTTCTTCTGGACATGGGCAAAGCATTCTAAAGTCTAAAGATGACATTCAAAAAGCTTGGGATTACGCGCAAGAAGGTGGGCGTGCAGGTGCAGGTCGAGTAATTGTTGAAGGCTTTGTCAAATTTGATTATGAAATCACGTTACTGACAGTACGCCATATCAATGGTACAAGTTTCCTTGCGCCAATAGGTCATCGTCAAGAAGATGGTGATTATCGGGAATCTTGGCAGCCTCAAGCTATGTCGGATATTGCATTATCAAAAGCGCAATCGATTGCTGAGAAGGTTACCGGTGCATTGGGTGGATTCGGTATTTTCGGTGTGGAGATGTTTGTGTGTGGTGACGAGGTGATTTTCAATGAAGTATCGCCTCGTCCTCATGATACGGGAATGGTAACGCTGATTTCTCAAGAGCTTTCTGAATTCGCTTTACATGCTCGTGCAATCTTAGGTTTACCAATCCCAGAAATTACGTTGATTAGCCCATCGGCGTCTAAAGCTATTGTTGTTGAAGGTAAATCACAAAATGTGCAATTTGGTGGAATCGAAAAAGTACTGGCACAACCTCATACTAATATTCGATTATTTGGTAAAGGAGAAGTGAATGGCCATCGACGCTTAGGCGTTTTACTTGCGCGTGATGTATCCGTTGAAAAAGCGTTGGAAAAAGTAAAACAAGCTTATGAACAGCTAGAAATTAGTTTATAAAAATCGAAAGTGCGGTAAAAATTTATCGCATTTTATTAAATGACTAACAGTCGATTTTTTAGAGATATTAGGTTCATAAAAAACGCACTTTCTACAAAGTGCGTTTTATTTTTAGAAACGATTAATTAGCAGTCTTGTTTGCCATAAGCATCTTGGCGAAGAATGTGACGAACACCTTCATCAAATTCTGCTAATACGCGATCTGCATCTTTTGGATCTTTACCGCGCGCATCTAAGTAGAATTTAATTTTTGGCTCAGTACCTGAAGGACGAGCAATTAAGCGTCCGCCATTTTCCAAGTTAAATACAAGGATATCGCTTTGACGATCTGTTTTAGTATGGTCGATAAATTGTGCCACTTTCACGCCAGCGATTTCTGCTGGTGGATTGTTGCGAAGTGCGGCCATTAATTTTCCAATTTCTGAAAGATCGCTTACTCGAATAGAGATTTGACCACTCACATAAGCACCAAATTCTTTGGTAAATTCATCAGCATAATCTGCTAAAGTTTTACCTTGCTTTTTCAAGTTACGTACAAGATCTAAGAACACGATTGTTGCAGAAATACCGTCTTTATCGCGTACTTTGTCTGGGTCAACTAAATAGCCCAATGCTTCTTCAAAACCAAACAATAAGCCAGATACTTTGCCGATATATTTGAAACCGGTTAAGGTTTCTTCTGATTGGAAACCGTATTTTTTCGCAATTTCAGCGAGTGCAGGAGAAGAAACAAGTGAGCAAGCCAATGTGCCTTGTTTACCTTGATATTGTTTTGCTAAGTACCAACCTAAGAAACAGCCTACCACATTACCATGTAGTGATTTCCAGTTGCCTTGCGCATCAGGCACAGCAACGGCTAAACGGTCTGCATCTGGGTCATTAGCAATGATGAATTCAGCATTCTTTTCTTTTGCCACTTTAATTGCTAAATCCAACGCGCCTTTTTCTTCTGGATTTGGGAAATTCACAGTCGGGAAAGTGCCATCTGGCCAAACTTGATCTGCGACTACGTGAGGTTGTGGTAAGCCTGCTTTTGCTAGCGTTTTACTTAAAACTTCATAGCCAACACCGTGCATAGCGGTATAAACATAGTTAATGTCGCAAGCTGGCTCTTTAGCTAATGATGCTGTTTTTGCAATGTACGCATCTACTACTTCATCATTTAACACCACATAATTATCGCTACGTGGTAAATCTTGGATATTGCCAGCCGCAACTTTATCAATTAATGCTGCGATGTCTTTATCTGCTGGTGAAACGATTTGACCGCCGCCATTTGCTTTGCCCAAATATACTTTATAGCCGTTATCTTCCGGTGGATTATGGCTTGCTGTCACCATTACACCTGCAGTGGTATCAAAATATTGGATAGCATAAGCCAAAACTGGGGTAGGTAATTTGCGTGGTAATAAATAGGCTTTCACGCCTGCCCCCGCCATAATTTCAGCGGTATCGCGGGCAAAAACATCAGAGTTTTTACGGCCATCGTAACCAATTACGATAGATGGTTCTTTATCGTAACCTTTTAAATATTCCGCCAAACCGCCAGCAGCTTGAGAAACTAAAACTCGGTTCATCCCCATTGAGCCAGCTTGTAAACGGCCACGTAAACCTGCCGTACCAAATTGTAAACGACCATCAAAACGCGCGTGTAATTCTGCTTCAGCCGCTTTATCTCCGCCTTTTGCTGCATCTAAAAGTGCGGTTAATTCTGCACGAGTTTCTGCGTCAGGATCTTGGTTTAACCAATTTTGCGCTACATGAAAAAGAGTTGTCATAGGATCATCCTTATTCTCTTGAAATAAATAAATCGCTGCTAGACTAGCCGAAATCACCCAAAATGGGAACGGATAATTATCAAAATTTTGATCTACTTAACATTTTTTGTTCACGCAATCGGTTATCCGAGCGAATTAGGAAAGCCGTTTGTTGCATAGGCATTTATTTGAAAAATTCGCTATAATACCGCCTCAATATTTACGGCAAAATTTAACCGCACTTTAAGGATTTTCAATGTCATCCCAGCCTCGTTTCATCCATCTTCGCACGCACACAGATTTTTCGATGATTGATAGTATCGTCAAAGTAAAACCTCTCGTGAAAGCTTGTGCTGCCAATGAAATGGTTGCGATGGGATTAACAGATTTTACTAATTTTTGTGGTGTTGTGCGTTTTTATGGCGAAATGCTTTCTTCGGGGATGAAGCCAATTATCGGTGCAGATGTAAAAGTAAAAAGCACATTGTGTGGCGATGAATACTTTGATCTTACTTTGCTGGCTAAAAATAATGAAGGCTATAAAAATATTACTTTATTGTTATCAAAGGCTTATCAACGAGGTTATAACGATTTACCTTATATTGATCAAGATTGGTTAATTGAACATCACGAGGGTGTGATTATTTTGTCAGGGGGGACACAAGGCGATGTAGGTAAAAAATTGTTGAAAGAAAACGTAGCCGAAATTGAAAGTGCGGTCGCTTTTTACCAAGAATTTTTTGCTGATCATTTTTATTTGGCATTAAGCCGTACTGGTCGCCCAAATGAAGAACGTTATATTCAAGCGGCTTTGAAATTAGCAGAACGTTGCAATTTACCACTAGTCGCAACTAATGATGTGATGTTTTTGAATGCAGAGGATTTTGAAGCCCATGAAATTCGCGTAGCGATTCACGATGGCTATACTTTAGACGATCCTAAACGTCCAAAACGTTATACTCCACAACAATATTTCCGCAGCGAAGACGAAATGTGCAAGTTATTCGCTGACATTCCTTCCGCTCTCGAAAATACCTTATTAATTGCGCAACGTTGTAGCGTCACTTTGCGTCTCGGTCAATATTTCTTACCTCAATTCCCGACGGGAGATTTGACTACAGAAGATTTCTTGGTGCAAAAAGCCAAAGAAGGTTTGGAAGCGCGTTTAGCTTTTTTATTCCCCGATGAAAAAGTGCGGTTAGAAAAACGACCAAAATATGATGAACGCTTACAGGTTGAGCTGGATGTGATTAACCAAATGGGATTCCCGGGTTATTTCTTGATCGTAATGGAATTTATTCAGTGGTCGAAAGATAACGACATTCCTGTTGGGCCAGGTCGTGGTTCTGGTGCGGGTTCATTAGTGGCTTATGCATTAAAAATCACTGATTTAGATCCGCTAGAGTTTGATTTGCTATTTGAACGTTTTTTAAATCCAGAACGTGTGTCTATGCCCGATTTCGACGTGGATTTCTGTATGGATGGTCGAGACCGAGTGATTGAACACGTTGCTGAAACCTACGGCCGTGGCGCGGTATCACAAATTATTACCTTTGGAACCATGGCTGCAAAAGCGGTGATTCGTGATGTGGGGCGCGTATTGGGGCATCCGTATGGTTTCGTTGATCGTATTTCGAAATTAATTCCGCCAGATCCTGGTATGACACTTGCGAAAGCATTTGAGGCCGAGCCGCAATTACAGGCTGCCTACGATAGCGATGAAGAAGTGCAAGCCTTGATCGATATGGCGCGCAAGCTGGAGGGCGTGACGCGTAATGCTGGTAAACATGCTGGTGGCGTGGTCATTTCGCCAACCTTAATTACTGATTTTGCACCGCTCTATTGTGATAATGAAGGCTTACATCCCGTTACTCACTTTGATAAAAATGATGTGGAATATGCAGGGCTTGTGAAATTCGACTTCTTAGGCTTGCGTACTCTCACTATCATTAAATGGGCATTAGATATGATTAATGCTCGTATGGTGCGTGAAGGCAAGCCTCGAGTAGATATTGCTGCCATTCCACTTGATGATCCTGAATCTTTTGAATTACTTAAACGTTCCGAAACTACAGCCGTGTTCCAGCTGGAATCGCGTGGTATGAAGGATTTGATTAAGCGCCTGCAGCCAGACTGTTTTGAAGATATCATTGCGTTGGTGGCATTGTTCCGTCCTGGTCCGCTACAATCAGGCATGGTAGATAACTTTATTGACCGTAAACATGGGCGAGAAGAAGTGTCTTACCCAGATGCAGAATATCAACATGAAAGCTTGAAACCTATTCTTGAGCCAACCTACGGTATTATTTTGTATCAAGAACAAGTGATGCAAATTGCGCAGGTGCTGGCTGGCTATACCTTGGGTGGGGCTGATTTATTGCGTCGTGCAATGGGTAAGAAAAAGCCAGAGGAAATGGCAAAACAGCGTTCTGTATTTAAAGAAGGTGCGGAGAAAAACGGCGTAGATGGCGAGCTATCCATGAAGATTTTCGACTTGGTGGAAAAATTTGCTGGCTATGGTTTTAATAAATCTCACTCCGCTGCTTATGCCTTGGTGTCTTACCAAACCCTTTGGCTCAAAACCCATTTCCCTGCAGAATTTATGGCAGCGGTAATGACATCTGAAATGGATAACACGGATAAAATCGTAGGTTTGTACGACGAATGTTTACGTATGGGCTTAAAAGTAACGCCACCAGATATTAATATCGGTAAACACCATTTTAGCGTCAATGAACAAGGTGATATTGTATATGGTATTGGCGCGATTAAAGGGGTAGGAGAAGGTCCGATTGAAGCACTTGTGACGGCAAGAAATGAAGGGGGGATTTTCAAAGATTTATTCGATTTATGCGCTCGTGTAGATTTGAAAAAAATTAACCGTCGTACCTTTGAAAGCCTAATTATGTCGGGTGCCTTTGATAAATTAGGCCCACATCGCGCCGCACTTTCTAAGAATTTAGAAGATGCGCTTAGAGCTTCCGATCAGCATGCGAAAGATGAAGCAATGGGTCAAACGGATATGTTCGGTGTGCTGACTGAAACCCATGAAGAAGTGGAAAATGCCTACGCCAATACACCACCTTATACCGAAAAACAAATCCTTGATGGTGAACGAGAAACCTTGGGGCTTTATTTAAGTAGCCATCCTGTTAGTCGTTATTTGAAAGAACTTTCTCATTACACTTCAACTCGCTTAAAAGATCTTGCACCAAATCGTCGTGGGCAAATTAGCACTGTGGCGGGGCTAGTTGTGGCATCGAGAATTGCGATGACGAAAAAAGGCAATCGTCTAGGTATTGCAACATTGGACGACCGTTCAGGTCGTTTAGATTTAACATTATTTGGTGAAAGCCTAGAACAATTTGGTGAGAAATTACAAAAAGATACGGTGATTGTTGCTTCTGGGCAGGTGAGCTTTGATGATTTCTCTGGTGGCTTAAAAATGACGGTGCGCGAGTTGATGACCTTGGATGAGGCTCGTTCTCGTTATGTCAAATCCTTAGCTATTAGTCTTTCTGAGTACCAAATTACACCAAGTTTCATTAAACAACTTAAAGCATTACTTGAGCCTGTTAGTGGTGGAACGTTGCCGATTAACGTGTATTATCAAAGTCCGAAAGGTCGTGCGTTGTTACGTTTGGGTGTGCAATGGTCGATTATTCCAACAGATGAAATTCTGACGGAATTGGTGAATTTACTTGGCGAAAGTGCGGTGGAATTAGAGTTTGAATAATACAAAGGCGTGAAAAATATCACGCCTTTTTTATAAGATTAACGTAAGAAATAACGATAAGATTTGCTTTCTGTCACATCTTCAAAAACATAATTGAGTTGGGCAAGAGCCTGTTCAAATTCTGTTTGTTCGTGTTCTTCAATTTGGAAACCTGCAAGGATATTTCCATAATCTGCGCCGTGGGCTCGATAGTGGAATAATGAAATATTCCAACGATTTTGCAACGTTTCCAAGAATTTCAATAATGCACCTTTTTGTTCAGGAAATTCGAACGTATATAAGCGTTCGTTATCATTGGCTGCGCGACCCCCCATTAAATAGCGAACATGCGTTTTCGCAATATCATCATCAGACATATCCTCAACATCAAAACCATTTTTAGTGAGGTCTGCAATAATATCTGCTTTTTCTTGCTCATTTGTCGTTCTTACCCCAACAAACACGCAAGCACGTTTATCATCTGCATAACGATAACTGAATTCACTTACAGCTCGGTTACCTAATACATAAGCAAATTTTAAGAAACTACCAGGTTGTTCAGGCATGGTCACAGCTAATAAAGCTTCTCTGTTTTCACCAATTTCACAACGTTCAGATACATAACGTAATGTGTGGAAATTCAAGTTCGCACCAGACAAAATTGCCGCCATATTTTTACCTTCAATATGGTTTTGTTTTGCATATTTTTTCAAACCAGCTAAACCTAATGCACCTGATGGTTCTGCAACAGCACGAACGTTCTCAAATAAATCTTTCATTGCTGCGCACACTTCGTCACTATCGACCAGTACCATATCATCAAGATATTGCTGACATAGACGGAATGTTTCGTCACCAATACGTTTTACGGCAACGCCATCTGCAAATAATCCAACATGATTTAAATCTGTTGGTTCGCCTTTATCGAGAGCAGCTTTTAAGCATGCAGAATCCTTTGATTCTACACCAATGATTTTAATTTCCGGCATAAATTGCTTAAGCAAAATTGCTACACCTGCAGCTAAGCCACCCCCGCCGACTTGTACAAACACATAATCCAAATCTGCCACTTGTTGTAGCATTTCCATCGCTAACGTGCCTTGTCCTGCGATCACTAATGGATGATCGAATGGTGGAATAAATGTCATGTTTTTTTCTTTTGAAAGCTCAATCGCTTTTGCTTTGGCTTCATCGAAATTAGCACCATGCAACAACACCTCACCACCAAAACCACGCACTGCATCCACTTTAATGCTTGGGGTGTTTTGTGGCATGACGATCAATGCTTTTAAGCCTAATTGTTTCGCTGATAATGCCACGCCTTGCGCATGGTTACCTGCAGATGCCGCTATTACGCCAGCTGCTTTTTGTTCTGCTGAAAGGCTAGAAATCATGGCGTAAGCGCCGCGTAGTTTAAAACTATTTACTGGCTGACGGTCTTCACGTTTAATCCAGATATTATTGTGCAGTCGTTCAGAAAGTTTTCCCATTTTTTGTAAAGGGGTCACTTGCGCTGCTTCATATACGCGTGAACCAAGTTTAACAATGGCATTGATATAATCTGATTGAGAAGGTTGAGGATTGGTGAGTAGGTTTTTCATAGTGTTTGTTTTGATGATGAAGTGCGGTTAGTTTTTCCTTTGTTTTATCCCCCTCTTATGAAGGAGGGGGAACCGTTAAATTATTTTAATAATGTTTTATCGCGTACCGCACCTTTGTCTGCAGAGGTTGCAAAGTGACCGAATACTTTCAATGCGAAAGATACTTCACGTTCACGGTTAGCAGGCTGCCAACCTTTTTGATCTTGTTCAGCTCTGCGTGCTGCGAGTTCTTCATTACTGATTTCTAAGTTAATTGCACGGTTTGGAATATCAATGTTGATAATATCGCCATCGCGTACTAAGCCTATTGCACCGCCAGAAGCAGCTTCTGGTGATGCGTGTCCAATAGACAAGCCTGATGTACCACCAGAGAAACGGCCATCCGTTAATAAAGCGCATTTTTTGCCCAAGCCCATCGATTTTAAGTAACTGGTTGGGTATAACATTTCTTGCATACCAGGTCCGCCTTTAGGGCCTTCGTAACGGATAACAACAACATGACCTTCTTTGACTTTGCCACCTAAAATGCCTGCAACCGCATCTTCTTGGCTTTCAAATACGATTGCAGTGCCAGTGAATTTCCAAATAGATTCATCTACGCCCGCGGTTTTAACGATACATCCATCTTCCGCGAGATTACCGAATAATACGGCTAAGCCACCTTCTTGCGAGATCGCATTTTCTTTATTGCGAATACAACCGTTTACACGATCATTATCGACGGTATCCCAGCGACAATCTTGTGAGAATGCTTGAGTTGTGCGGATGCCTGCAGGGCCTGCACGGAAGAATTTGTGTAATTCTTCGTCTTTGTTACGAATGATATCATATTGATTTAATTGTTCTTCTAGTGTTGTTCCTAGCACGGTTTTGGTGTTGCGATGGATTAAACCCGCACGATCTAATTCACCCAATAAGCCCATAATGCCACCTGCACGGTGTACATCTTCCATGTGGTATTTATTAGTATTTGGTGCAATTTTGCTTAAGCAAGGGACAACACGGGATAAGCGATCGATATCAGCCATTTGGAAATCTACGCCAGCTTCTTGAGCAGCCGCTAATAAGTGTAAAACGGTATTACTTGAACCACCCATCGCAATATCTAAACTCATGGCATTTTCAAAGGCTTCAAATGTACCGATTGAACGTGGCAGTATACTTTCATCATCTTGTTCATAATAGCGTTTGCAAAGCTCAACAATTTGACGACCTGCTTTTAGGAATAATTCTTTGCGGTCAGCATGGGTCGCCAACATAGAACCATTGCCTGGTAAAGATAAACCTAACGCTTCAGTTAAGCAATTCATAGAGTTAGCGGTAAACATTCCTGAGCAAGAACCACAAGTTGGGCACGCACTACGCTCAATGGCATCAATGCGTTCATCTGACACATTCGGATCGGCTGCTTCAATCATCGCATCAACCAAATCTAAGCGGATTAATTGATCAGAAAGTTTAGTTTTACCTGCTTCCATCGGGCCGCCTGAGACAAAAATTGTCGGAATGTTCAAACGCATTGCCGCCATCAACATTCCCGGGGTGATTTTGTCACAGTTGGAAATACACACCATCGCATCAGCACAGTGCGCATTAACCATATATTCCACGCTATCTGAGATTAAATCACGGCTTGGTAAAGAATAAAGCATTCCACCGTGACCCATTGCGATACCATCATCCACCGCAATGGTGTTAAATTCTTTTGCTACGCCGCCAGCTTTTTCAATTTCAGCTGCAACAAGCTGTCCCATATCTTTTAAATGAACATGCCCTGGCACAAATTGGGTGAAAGAGTTCACCACCGCAATAATCGGTTTACCAAAGTCATTTTCTTTCATTCCTGTCGCACGCCATAAGGCACGTGCGCCTGCCATATTACGACCTTGTGTACTAGTCGCTGAACGTAGTTTTGGCATAAATAATCTCTCCGAGTAAATTTTAGGGTTTGTTTTTATTTTCCAGATAAAGACTGAATTGCATAAAAAGGTAATGAGATAATTGCTAATGGTACAAAAATAATCATTGCCGCTGATGCTCGTCCAGCTACTGTAATGTTATCCTCTGTTGCTTCAGCACTGAATCTTTTTTCTTGACGATATTCTAAGTACTTAGTTTCCAAAGGTTTAATCAATTTGGCTTTTTTTAAAATCTCATTTTTATTTTTAATATCAACAATTTCACCATCTTCCATTCTAAAAAATATATTATGCTCCTGCATATTGTAATAATTTTGTCCATAGAGCTCATTAGATTGCTTTTGGGTAAGCTCTTTATCATTAAAATATAGTGTTAATGTAGCTTTCACTTTGTTTTTTTCAACATCTTTAGCGATAGAATGAATTTTCACAGATGATATGTTTTTTACATAAGGTGATCGTAAGATACGAATTAAATCTCCAGTTTCACTATATTTTGAACCGGCAAAGTGATAACTATTAAGTTGCCCTATAGCATAAATGTTGTCTTCTGCTATAAAGAAAGAGTGTATTACTTCTTTTTGAGAAGATAGTTCTTTATCTTGTAATGAAGTGCATCCAAATAGTACGAAAGTAATAAGTAACTCCAATAACAAACGTATATTTTTCATTATTTTATCTCCAGCACATCTGGCAATTTCGCCAACTGATTCACTAATAGATCTAAAGTGCGGTCAGATTTTACGGTGATTTTTAACCGCACTTGGGTTTCAATTAGTGTCATTTCCATTGTTGTAACGGTGAAACCGCGGTGGCGTGCTACTCGTAAAATGCGTTCCAATACTTCAGGACGATGGCGAGTGACGAGTTCAAGTTTATATTCATTCATTAGTTCATCTCCTCTACCATATCCGCGTTACATGCACCCGGTGGCACAAGTGGCCATACACATTCATCAGGTGGAATACATACTTGTAATAAATAGGCTGTTTTGCTGTTTAATAATCGGTTGAGTGCTGCATCCACATCATCGGCGGACTCAATACGTTCTGCAGGAATACCGAACGCGTTAGCAAGCATTACAAAATCTGGGTTGTCATCTAAAATGGTTTCACTGCGACGTTTATTCCAGAATAAATCCTGCCATTGGCGAACCATACCTAAGCGTTGGTTATCCAATAGCAAAATTTTTACCGGTAAATTGCCACGTTTGATTGAACCCAATTCTTGGATATTCATCATGAGTGAGCCATCACCCGTAACCAAAATGACTTCATCTTGTGGGCGTGCTTTTTTTGCCCCCACAGCAGCGGGTAAGCCAAAGCCCATTGTGCCGAAACCTGCCGAAGTAATGTAGTTCTCTGGCGAAAAATGCTTCATATGTTGCGCTGACCACATTTGATGCTGACCTACATCGGTACAAATTACCGCATTATTTGGTTTTCTATTAGATAGGGTGTTGAGTAATGCCCAAGGATCAATCGGGCGATTGCCTTGATTTTCAAGATAAGTGAAATCTAATTTTGCTTTGAAATTTCTGATTTGTTCACGCCAAGGTTCAATATCAAGCTCTTGTTTGAGTGCATTAAGTGCTTGGATTAAATCCCCTTGTAGGGCAACATCTGCACGGCGTAATTTATGAATTTCCGCTGCATCAATATCACAATGAATCACTTTAGCGTGAGGAGCAAAGGTATCGAGTTTACCTGTTACACGATCGTCAAAACGAGCACCGCATACGAGTAATAAATCACTTTCTTGCACGGCAAAATTAGCAGCTTTCGTACCATGCATACCAATCATTCCCATATACACATCATCGTTTGGATCAATTGCACCTAAACCTTTTAGAGTTGAGACAGATGGCATTTGAGTCTGGGTTAAAAATTCGCGTAGGGCAGGAACAGCCTTCGCCATACCAACGCCGCCACCCACATAAAGCACCGGTTTTTTAGCATTTTTTAATAATTCTTTTGCTTCAGCGAGTTTATCTACTGAAAGTGCGGTCGGTTTTTCTAGTGTTTTAACGTAGGCTTTTATATTTACAGGTACTTTACCAACTTGAATATCACGAGGCACATCAATAAGAACTGGGCCGGGGCGTCCGCTTTGGGCAATTTCAAAGGCTTCCGCAAAAACATCGGCTAATTCATCCGCACTTTGAACGATAAAGCTGTGTTTAGTGCAAGCAAGAGAAAGTCCTAGAACATCGGCTTCTTGGAACGCATCCGTGCCGATTAATGGGGAGGAAACTTGACCGGTAATGGCTACAACGGGAATGGAGTCCATCATGGCATCGCCTAATCCAGTAACTAAATTGGTGGCGCCAGGGCCTGATGTTGCAATACAGACGCCTACTTTTCCTGTGGAACGAGCATAACCGATCGCTGCGATGGCAGCCCCTTGTTCATTACGACAAAGTAAGTGATCTAAGCCTGCGTCATAAAGGGCATCGTAGGTTGGCATGATTGCGCCGCCTGGATAGCCGAAAAGAGTCGTAACATGGTGTGATTTCAGGCACTCCATGATGAGTTGTGCACCTGTCATTGTGTTTGTTTCCTGTTGTTTTTATTTTGGGATAAGTTCAGCATTGTAGCGAAATTTCGAGTCATTGGTAGGGTTTGGGACGAAAAAAACGAAAAAAGTGCGGTGAAAATAGGCTTGTTCTGAATGTTTATGTTCTTTTTATTAAAAAATTAGTGAATTTTTACCGCTCTTTGTGCTTATTTATTGACTGATGATTAGATTTCATTATATTGAAACTCTTTTAATTTTTTTACATAGGATAATTTATGGCGCACTCAGCCCAAAAAGCGCAAAAGCGTGAGACTTTTTCTGGTCGTCGTGCATTTATTATGGCAGCGATTGGTTCGGCCGTCGGTCTTGGTAATATTTGGCGTTTCCCTTATACCACTTATGAAAATGGTGGTGGAGCATTTATCATCCCTTACCTTATCGCGTTATTAACTGCAGGGATTCCTCTTTTATTTTTAGATTATGCAATTGGTCACCGCAATCGTGGTGGTGCACCACTTTCTTATCGCCGTGTTAGCCCGCACTTTGAGGTATTTGGTTGGTGGCAAATGATGGTGAATGTCATCATCGGATTATATTACGCTGTGGTATTAGGCTGGGCGGCAAGCTACACATATTTTTCTTTCACTGGCGCATGGGGCGATAAACCAATCGATTTCTTCATCGGTGAATTCTTAAAAATGGGTGACATTAAAAACGGTGTGAGTTTTGAATTTGTCGGTATGGTAACAGGCCCATTAATTGCAATGTGGATTGTTGCGTTAGGCGTGCTTTCTATGGGCGTTCAAAAAGGGATTGCTAAAGCATCTTCTGTATTAATGCCAGTGCTCGTTGTGATGTTTATGGCGCTTGTGATTTATTCCTTATTCTTACCAGGTGCGACAAAAGGTTTAGATGCATTATTTACGCCAGATTGGTCGAAACTTTCTAATCCAAGTGTGTGGATTGCAGCCTATGGGCAAATCTTCTTCTCTCTTTCAATCGGCTTTGGGATTATGGTGACTTATGCCTCTTATCTTAAAAAAGAATCCGATTTGACTGGCAGCGGCTTGGTTGTAGGTTTTGCTAACAGTAGCTTTGAAGTGTTAGCGGGTATCGGCGTATTTGCAGCATTAGGCTTTATTGCAACAGCGCAAGGTCAAGAAGTCAGCGAAGTGGCAAAAGGCGGAATTGGTTTAGCATTTTTTGCGTTCCCAATCATCATCAATAAAGCACCATTTGGTGAAGTGCTAGGCGTATTGTTCTTTGGATCATTAACCTTTGCGGCATTAACTTCATTCATCTCTGTAATTGAAGTAATTATCTCTGCAATTCAAGATAAAATTCGTATTAGTCGTGGGAAAGTAACGTTTATCGTGGGCGTACCAATGATGTTCGTTTCTGTCATTTTATTCGGCACGACAACTGGCTTACCAATGTTAGATGTGTTCGATAAATTCGTAAACTATTTCGGTATTGTTGCAGTAGCGTTTGCTTCTTTAATTGCGATTGTGGCAAATGAAAAACTCGGTTTATTGGGTAATCACTTAAATGAAACGTCATCTTTCAAAGTTGGTTTCTTCTGGCGTTTATGCATTGTATTAACGAGTGGTGTTTTAGCATTCATGCTTTTCAGCGAAGGGGCAAAAGTCTTCTCTGAAGGTTACGAGGGTTATCCAAACTGGTTCGTAAACACCTTTGGTTGGGGGATGTCCATTAGCTTGCTTGTCGTGGCATTCTTCCTTTCTCGCTTAAAATGGAAAAGCGAAATTAAGTTAACCGTTGATGAAACTAAAGGAGAATAAAATGAGTACTGGTGCAATTATTATGATGATCGTGTCTCTCGCTTTGGTATGGGGTGGATTGGTTTACGCTCTGATTCGATTACCAAAAGAAGAATAATCATTAATCTGACCGCACTTTAATCTGTCTCCAAAAATTTGGGCTAAATAACCAATTGATTAAGGTGTAGGTTATTAACAAACATTATTCGATATTATTTAAGGGGCTGAAGCAGATTAACATAATTGCTAATCTACTTCAGCCTATAATATTTTTAATGTTTATGTAATATTAATGCTAATTTTATATAAAAAGCTTTGTAAGCTTATATATAAGATATGGTAGATAAGAATAAAAAAGCGACCTACTTTCACATAAGTCGCTTTGGGGGATAACCTAACTAAGTATGTTTAGGTCTGAAGAAAATCATCGTAAAGATTTGCCAGAAGAAGGCTAGTGCACCGAAGATGAATACTACGTCACCACCTAAACGAACCCAACGTAAGGTATCGAATAATGATTGTTGCATAAATTCTTCACTACGTGCATACCATAAGCCTTCAGAGATACTTGCATATCCTTGGATAACACCGATAGGTAGTAAGCTTGATACTATCATCAGTACTAAACCGCCGTTTAATAACCAGAAGCCCCATTTCATTAACTTATCGTTAAATGGTGTATTTGGACGTAAGTAACGAGCGATTAAGAATACGAAGCCTAATGCTAAGAAGCCATATACGCCGAATAATGCAGCGTGAGCGTGAACGGCAGTCGTGTTCAAGCCTTGAACATAGTAGAGTGAAATCGGTGGGTTGATTAAGAAACCAAATACACCCGCACCTAACATATTCCAGAATGCAACGGCTACGAAGCAGTAAATAGGCCATTTTAAACGATCCATCCAAGGTGCCTTTTGTTTCATTGCCCAATGTTCCCAAGCTTCATGACCTAATAACACTAATGGAACCACTTCAAGTGCTGAGAATGACGCACCTACTGCGATAATTGGTGTGGTTGCACCTGCGAAGTATAGGTGGTGGAACGTACCAGGAATACCGCCGATTAAGAACAACGCTGCTTCAGTAATGGTTGCCACCGTCGCAGTACGACGTGAAACTAAACCTAAACTTACGAAGATGAATGAAAGCGCCGCTACAGAGAACACTTCAAAGAAGCCTTCTACCCATAGGTGAACTACCCACCAGCGCCAGTATTCCATCACAGAAATGTGAGTATGCTCGCCGTAGAATAATGCAGGGCCATAGAATAAGCCGATTGCAATAACAGAAGCGAAGAATAACGCTAATAAGTTTTTATCACCCGGTTGTTTGAATGCGTTCACTGTACCGCGAAGCATTAATACTAACCAGAATAAGATACCTGCAAATTTCACCGCTTGCCAGAAACGGCCTAAGTCAATGAATTCGTAACCTTGGTGACCGAACATAAAGCTCCATTCTTCAGGAAGAATATGAGCAATCGCTAAGTAGCTACCAGTGAATGAACCTATTACTAATACTACTAATGCCCAGTATAGAATATCTACGCCTAATTTCTGGAATTTTGGATCTTTACCACCATTAATGATTGGTGCAAGGAATAAACCACCAGCAAGGAAGGCCATCGCAATCCAGAATAAGGCTGATTGAATATGCCAAGTACGTATTAATGAATAAGGAAAATATTGCGAAATATCAATACCATAGAATTCTTGACCTTCAACGGTATAGTGAGCAACAATGGCCCCTAAGTTTACTTGCAGTAAGAATAATGCAAGCACGGTAAAGAGATATTTGCCTAATGCGCGTTGAGAGGGGGTAAGTTGTAACTTTGTAAGTGGATCGAACTCAGGTGTTGGTGGTTCTTTTTCATCTTCACGTTTTTTGAATGACCAAATCCATACCACGAAACCAATACCTGCAATGAGGAATACGACACTTGCAATAGACCAAATGACGTTTTCTGGTGTTGGTACGTTGTTGATTAACGGCTCATGTGGCCAGTTGTTGGTATAACTTGCATGAGTATTTGGACGTTCAGCTGAGGCAGTCCATGCTGTCCAGAAGAAGAATTTAGCTAAGTCTTTACGCGCTTGTAAGTCAGGAAGGGTATTATCCTTCATGGCAAAGTGTTCACGAGTGACTTTAGTAGCAGGATCGTCACCGTATAAAGAAATGTAGTATTGTGCCGTTTTTTCCATTGCTGCTAAACGGGTGTTCGAAAGCACAACGGTACCGTTTTCAACTTTACTACCGCGATATTCTTTGGTTAAACGCGCTTTTAATAAAGTTTGTTGTTCATCATTTAAATCAGCGAAGTTTTTACCAAACTCTTGATTCGCTGTAATGTCTAACCAGTTAGTTAGTTCACGGTGAAGCCAATCTGCTGTCCAGTCTGGTGCTTGATATGCACCATGGCCCCAAACTGACCCCACTTGCATACCGCCTGTAGTTTGCCAAGCGGTTTGACCATGTAAAATATCATCGTGCGTAATCACTTTTTCGCCAGATTCAGAAACATATTGTTGCGGAATTGGCGGTGCTTCACGATAAACTTCAAACCCATAGTAACCGAGGATGGAGAAGGCTCCAATCAATACGGCGACTAATAGGTACCAGAACTTTTTATACTGTCCCATTTTATCACTCCTAGGTTATTGAAAAATTAACTTCCTATTTAAAATCATAGGTAAGTATTTTACATAAAGCAAAATACCCGACTAATTATATCGGGTATTATGACGCAATAATAATACCTCAAATAAAGTAATTGACTAAATTAGTAGGTTATTTTTGATTGAGGTCATCAAAAAAAGCGCAGTTAAAAAATGTTTTAATAGTTTTTCAATTCCCAAAAGTATTGCCTCTCTACCAGAAGTAGTAGTTAATTTAAGTATGTAAGAAAAGGTTTAAAAATTTGAGTTTGGTGTAAGATATCAATGTTTAAGTTAATTTATGTACAGTCTAAATTTATAATAGTAGATTTACTTTGACTAAGTGCAGTTATTTTTTATACCCATGGAGTTAGAATGAAAAAATATTTCTTGTCATTATTTGCCTTACCTATTTTTTGTTTTGCTCAAGAAGAACCCATAAATCCCGCATTACTTGGATTAGGTCAGGCTTTCTTTTTTGATAAATCACTTTCTTACAATAAAACACAGAGTTGTTCTACTTGCCATATGCCTGCAGCCGCTTTTGCGGATTTACGTGAAAATGATATAGATAAAATGGTTTCGCAAGGCGATGATCCGACAAAGTTTGGTAATCGCAATACACCAACGGCCATTTATGCAAAATATTCCCCTGATTTTCATTTTGATGAAAAAATTAAGGATTATGTTGGCGGTCAATTTTGGGATGGTCGAGCAAAACATTTAGCTGAACAGGCGGGGGGACCTCCAATCAATCCTGTTGAAATGGGCATGAAAGATAAAGCCAGCGTGGTAAAACGTATTGCCGAAAATCAGGCAGTGAAAGATTACATTACCAAGCATTGGGGCGCAGAAATTTGGCAAGATGATGAGAAAATTTACGCCATTATGGAACAGGCACTGGCTGCATTTCAGCAATTAGATTTGTTTGCTCAATTCAGTTCTAAATATGACCGCACCTTGGCAGGGCAAGATAAATTTACTGAGCAAGAGGCATTAGGCAAGGCGTTATTTTTTGATAAAGAAAAAACAACTTGCAGTAATTGTCATCAGATGAATGAAAAAGATCATCGTGAAGAAACTTTTACAAATTATCGTTATTTCAATCTCGGCGTGCCAAAAAATGAGGCACTGATTGCTCACAATAAATTAGGTCAAGATTGGGTGGATAATGGATTGTTAGATAATCCAATGGTGAAAGGTGATATTGCTCAAAAAGGCAAATTTAAAGTACCGACATTGCGTAATGTCGCCGTTACTGCGCCTTATATGCATAACGGCGTATTTAAAGAGCTGCGTACCGTATTATTATTTTTGGATAGCCATAACAATCCTGAGCGTAAGATAAATCCTGAAACGGGTAAACCTTGGTCGGCAGCGGAATATGCTCCAACGATAAGCCATAATGATCTTAAAGGTAAACCGCTTACTGATGCAGAAATTGATGCGTTGGAAGCGTTTTTAAAAACGCTGACTGATGCTGCCTATGATAAAGGCGGTGAGTGAGATAGTTTCACCGCACTTAAAGCTAAAATTTAACTCACATTTCTATGTTACAATTTATAGCATCATTTTAAGGGGGATATATGTCAGAGAATTTGTGGCTTTTTAGCTTGTTAGCAACCGTTGTTCTATTGATTTTATTGCTTATTCTACGCCAGCAAAAATATACATATCTTCATCAAGAATTATCGAAAACGACTCAAGATTATAATCAACTTGCCAGTAAATTTGATGAACTTACCAGCATCAAAAATCAGCTAGAGCAGCAAACCATCAAAGCTCAAACAGAAAGCCAAGGCTTGTTAGTTCGACTCAATGAGCGTGATGAAAAAATTCACTATCTTACCCAAGAATTAGATGAGGAGCAGGCTCGCCATTCCGCCATCGCGGAGCAAATTACTGCATTAAAAGAACGTTTCGGGATCGCTTCTGCGCAAGCTGAAAGTTTGAATGCCCAGTTGCAACATAGCCAAATCCAACTATCTCGTAAAGAACAGGAACAACAACATTTAACCGAAAAATTGACCGCACTTTCCCAAGAGTTAACAGGATTAAAAACAACGTTAGTAGAAAAAGAAAAACATTTTTCCGAGCAACAACAGAACTTTGAACTATCCAAGCAGCAGTTAAGCGTGGAATTTCAAAATCTATCCAATCGGATTTTGGATGAAAAAAGTCGCTCATTTAGTCAATCAAATCAAACTGCCTTGGAAACGTTGCTCAAGCCTTTCCGTGAGCAAATTGAAGGTTTCCAAAAACGTGTTAATGAAATTCACTCCGAATCCGTAAAGGGTAATGCAGGCTTGGAAGCGGAAATTAAAAAAGTATTAGAAATCGGTCTAAATATGTCGCAAGAGGCGAGTAATTTAACTTCTGCACTGAAAGGCGAAAAGAAAACTTTAGGTAACTGGGGCGAAGTGCAATTAGAACGAACTTTGCAACTGGCTGGACTTGAAGAAAATGTGCATTACCGCGCGCAAGCGCATTTTAAGGACGAGCAAGGTGGACGCAATTATCCTGATTTTGTGTTGAATTTACCTGATGAAAAACACTTAATTATTGACAGCAAAATGTCATTGGTGGCTTACGAAAGTGCGGTGAATTCTGAGGACGATTTTGAACGTGAGCGTTTACTAAAAGAACATATATCCGCATTGAAAAGCCATATTAATGATCTGCATAAAAAAGATTACAGCAATCTTATTGGTATGCGTAGCCCGAATTTTGTTCTTATGTTTATTGCGGTGGAGCCCGCATATATTGAGGCTTTAAAATCTGATCCTGCCTTATTTAATTACGGTTATGAACGTAATGTCATTATGGTCTCTCACACTACGTTAATGCCGATTTTACGCACCGTAGCAAACCTGTGGCGCATCGAACGCGGTAATGCAGAGGCAAAAGAAATCGCTGAAAAAGCAGGCGAAATCTACAACCAAATTTGCTTGGTCGCAGAACGTTTAAGTAAGCTCGGCAATACGCTTTCCACCGTCAGCAACCAATACAACAGCACGGTCACCGCACTTGTGGGACAGCAAGGCTTGGTAGGCAAAGTAGAACGATTTAAAACCCTTTCCGCAAAAGCGAATAAAACGATGCCAGAGGTGGATGTATTGAATAATCAACTGGATTTGGCTAGGTTGGATACGTTGAACTAAGATAATTTCAAATAATTTATTCTCCGATTGAATGTGAATTTGGTCGGAGAATTTTTTATTTTATCTAATCAAAAAATTTTGTGATTAATATCTCAAATTTGAAATTTCTCAGTTGTTTTTCTGTTTTTGTTCTTTATATTTATCTTATCGAAACGTTTCGATAAAGGTGGGGAGAGGAAATATATGAAAAAAACGATGTTATTAAATGCACAACTTTCTCGTTGTATCGCTTCTCTTGGTCACACAGAAAGTTTGACGATTTGTGATGCGGGGCTTCCTATTCCATTAAGTGTGGAACGTATAGATCTGGCCTTAACTGCAGGAGTGCCAAGTTTTTTACAAACTTTAGATACAGTGATCTCTGAGATGTATGTCGAGCGAGTAGTGATTGCTGAAGAAATTAAAGAAAAAAATCCTGAAATTTTTACCGCACTTTTATCTAAACTTAGTCAAATTGAGACTAATCAAGGTAATAAGCTTCAGATAGAGTTTGTATCACATGAAACTTTTAAAAAATATACACACCAAAGCAAAGCGATTGTTCGAAGTGGTGAGTGTTCTCCTTATGCTAATGTAATTTTATATTCTGGTGTGCCATTTTAATTTAGGTGAAATTATGGAAACCTTACTTAAAATTTCTGGCATTGATAAATCTTTCCCTGGTGTGAAGGCTTTAAGTAATGCCGGTTTATCAGTTTATTCTGGTCGAGTTATGGCATTGATGGGTGAAAATGGTGCAGGTAAATCGACTTTGATGAAGGTGCTTACTGGTATTTATTCTAAAGATGCTGGCACTATTGAGTATCTCAGTAAGGAAGTGATCTTTAAAGGCCCAAAAGAATCACAAGAGGCGGGTATTAGTATTATTCACCAAGAGCTGAATTTGGTCGACAATCTCACGATTGCTGAAAACATTTTCCTTGGTCGTGAGTTTAAAACCTCATGGGGGGCAATTAATTGGCAAAAAATGTATACCGAGGCAGATAAACTGTTAGCTCGTTTAGGTGTAACCCATAGTAGTAAAAAATTATGCTCAGAACTTTCTATTGGTGAACAGCAGATGGTTGAGATTGCAAAAGCACTCAGTTTTGAATCTAAAGTAATCATTATGGATGAACCAACGGATGCATTAACCGATACTGAAACAGAGTCTTTATTTAATGTTATTCGTGAACTTAAAACTGAAAATCGTGGCATTGTTTATATTTCCCATCGTTTAAAAGAAATTTTTCAGATTTGCGATGATGTAACGGTTCTGAGAGATGGGCAATTCATTGGTGAGCGTGTAGTAGCTGATATTGTTGAAGACGATTTAATTGAAATGATGGTAGGTCGTCGCTTGGATGAACAATATCCACACTTGGCACGAAAAAAAGGTGAATGTGTGTTGAGTGTGGAGCATCTGAGTGGTAGTGGCATTGATGATGTTTCATTTACGCTTCATGCTGGCGAGATTGTGGGCGTTTCCGGTTTAATGGGCGCAGGAAGAACTGAGCTTGGAAAGTTACTTTACGGCGCATTACCAAAAACAAGCGGTAAAGTGAGGTTAAAAAATCAAGATATTGAGAATCACACTCCTCAAGATGGTTTAGATAATGGCATTGTGTATATATCCGAAGATCGTAAAGGTGATGGTTTAATTTTAGGAATGTCGGTAAAAGAAAATATGTCGCTAACATCTCTCGATCATTTTTCTAACAGAGGCAATATTCGTCATCAAGCAGAAAAAATGGCAGTCGATGATTTTATTTTGATGTTTAATATTAAGACCCCTAGTCGTGATCAACAGGTGGGTTTATTGTCTGGTGGAAATCAACAAAAAGTGGCAATTGCTCGTGGATTAATGACTCGCCCAAATGTGTTGATTTTAGATGAACCTACTCGTGGTGTAGATGTTGGTGCTAAGAAAGAAATTTACCAGCTTATTAACGAGTTTAAGAAGGATGGTTTGAGTATTTTGATGATTTCATCGGATATGCCAGAGGTGCTTGGTATGAGTGATCGAGTGTTGGTAATGCGTGAAGGTAAAATTAGTGCAGAATTTTCTCGTGAACAGGCAACACAAGAAAAGTTATTAGCAGCAGCTATTGGTAAATAAGAGTAGGTAAGTATGATGAAAAATGAAACATCTAATTTTCAAATAGGAAGATTTTTGATTGAACAGCGCTCTTTTATTGCATTGATTATTCTTATCGCAATTGTATCAGTGATTAATCCTGATTTTTTTAGTGTAGATAATATTTTGAATATTTTACGTCAAACTTCAGTTAATGCGATTATTGCAGTTGGGATGACCTTTGTTATCTTAATTGCGGGAATAGATCTTTCTGTTGGATCTGTATTGGCATTGACTGGCGCTATTGCAGCCTCAATGGTAAGTATTGAATTGCCTATTTTTTTAGTAGTTCCTGTTGTTTTATTGATTGGAACACTTCTTGGTGGTGTAAGTGGCGTAATTGTTGCAAAGGGAAAAGTTCAGGCTTTTATTGCTACCTTGGTTACCATGACCTTACTGCGTGGTATAACAATGGTTTATACAGATGGTCGTCCTATTACGACAGGTTTCTCTGATAATGCGGATATATTTGCTGGTATTGGTACTGGATATTCCTTAGGTATTCCGGTACCAATTTGGATTATGAGCGCTGTGTTTGCAGTAGCTTGGTATATTTTGAAACACACACCAATCGGTCGCTATATTTATGCTTTAGGTGGAAATGAGGCGGCGACCCAACTTTCTGGTATTAATGTCAATAAAATCAAAGTATTTGTTTTTGCTGTCAGTGGTTTCCTTTCTGCATTAGCAGGTTTAATTGTTACTTCACGTTTATCCTCGGCACAACCGACAGCTGGTGTATCTTATGAATTGGATGCTATTGCTGCTGTTGTTGTTGGGGGAACGAGTTTGATGGGTGGTAAGGGTCGTGTAATGGGAACCCTCATTGGCGCATTAATCATTGGTTTTTTAAATAATGCATTAAATTTATTAGATATTTCATCTTACTATCAGATGATAGCAAAAGCGTTGGTTATTTTGGTTGCCGTTTTAGCCGATAACTATCTTGGTACGAAAAAACTGTAATTCACTTCAAGGAGAAATTATGAAAAAACTAACCGCTCTTACTTCTGCTGTATTATTAGGTTTGGCTGTTACTGGTTCAGCATCTGCACAAGACACGATCGCTTTGGCCGTGTCGACATTAGATAATCCATTTTTTGTCACATTGAAAGATGGTGCCCAGAAAAAGGCTGATGAATTAGGTTATAAATTAGTCGTGCTTGATTCACAAAATGACCCAGCTAAAGAACTTGCTAATGTTGAAGATTTAACAGTGCGTGGTGCAAAAGTACTATTGATCAATCCAACTGATTCTGAAGCCGTTGGCAATGCAGTGGCGATTGCAAACCGTAATCATATTCCAGTTATTACATTAGATCGTGGTGCAGCTAAAGGAAAAGTAGTAAGCCATATCGCATCTGACAATATAGCAGGCGGAAAAATGGCTGGGGATTTCATCGCACAAAAATTAGGTGATGGAGCTAAGGTTATCCAACTTGAAGGTATTGCTGGTACATCTGCAGCGCGTGAACGAGGTGAAGGTTTTAAACAAGCCATCACTGCACATAAGTTTAATGTATTAGCTAGTCAGCCTGCGGACTTTGATCGTACAAAAGGTTTGAATGTAACGGAAAATTTGCTTGCCTCAAAAGGAGATGTACAGGCTATTTTTGCTCAAAATGATGAGATGGCATTAGGTGCATTACGGGCAATTAAAGCATCTAACAAAAAAGTCCTTGTTGTGGGATTTGATGGTACAGATGATGGTGTTAAAGCGGTGAAAGGTGGAAAAATGGCTGCAACTATTGCACAACAACCTGATCTTATTGGTTCATTGGGTGTTGTTACAGCTGATAAAATCTTAAAAGGCGAAAAAGTGGAATCAAAAATCCCAGTAGATTTAAAAGTAATTAGTGAATAGTTATTGCATCACTTTGTATCTCCCCCTTGCTTATATGCGACAGACTACATTAATGGCAGGGGGGAGTTCCAGTTTCTTCAGATCCATGTCTCTTTCAATTTATAAAGACAAATTTTAATTGTTCAAGGAGTTTAACATGAACAAAAAACTCATCGTTCTTGGCAGTATTAATGCTGATCATGTGATTTCTGTTCCTTATTTTTCTAAGCCTGGCGAAACATTAACTGGTGATAATTACCAGCTTGTCTATGGTGGAAAAGGTGCAAATCAGGCGGTAGCTGCTGCTCGGTTAGGAGCAAATGTAGAGTTTATTGGCTGTGTTGGATCTGATGTCATAGGTGAAACAATGAAAAATGCATTTTTACAAGAGGGGATCGATACGACAAATATTCATTCTATTTCTCAAGAAATGACGGGAATGGCATTTATTCAAGTAGCCCAATCAGGTGAAAATAGCATCGTATTAGCTCGTGGAGCAAACGCACATTTAGATGAAAAATTGGTGCGGCATAGTGAAGCAAAAATTGCTCAATCTAATTATTTATTAATGCAGTTAGAAACGCCTATTTCAGGTGTGGAGCTCGCTGCAAAAATTGCTCAAGAAAATGGTGTGAAAGTCGTACTAAATCCTGCTCCTGCGAGAGATTTATCGGATACCTTATTAAGTATGATTGATATCATTACACCAAATGAAACAGAAGCTGAAATCCTTACTGGTATACGAGTGAGTGATGAACAAAGTGCGGTGGAAGCTGCGCAAGTTTTCCATAAAAAAGGAATTGATTGTGTCATGATTACATTAGGTGAGAAAGGTGTGTTTGTTAGCCAAAATGGTGAAACTCGTATAATTAACGGTTTCCGTGTAAAAGCGGTAGATACAACGGCTGCTGGTGACACGTTTAATGGTGGATTTGTTACAGCCTTGCTAGAAGGTCAATCCTTTGAAAATGCCGTTAGATTTGGCCAGGCCGCCGCCGCTATTAGTGTAACACGTAAAGGCGCTCAACCATCTATTCCTACTCGTCAAGAAACATTAGAATTTCTGGCTCATGTTTAAAGTGCGGTCAATTTTTTAGGTGTTTTATGGCAACAATGAAAGATATTGCTCGATTGGCGCAAGTATCTACGTCTACTGTTTCTCATGTGATTAATGGATCTCGTTTTGTCAGTGACGAAATTCGAGAGAAGGTAATGCGTATAGTTGTTGAACTTAATTATACGCCTTCTTATATAGCTCGTAGCTTAAAGGTAAAAACGACAAAAACGATAGGGTTACTTGTTACTGCGACTAATAATCCTTTTTTCTCTGAAGTTATGGCTGGGGTGGAGCAATATTGTCAGAAAAATCAATATAATCTTATTATTGCTACAACGGGTGGGGATGCCAAGCGTTTACACCAAAATCTACAAACCTTAATACATAAACAAGTAGATGGTGTATTACTGATGTGCGGAGATAGTCGTTTTCAAGCGGATATGGAGCTTACAGTATCTTTGCCCTTAGTTGTGATGGATTGGTGGTTTACCGAGTTAAATGCAGACAAAATTCTAGAGAACTCAGAACGTGGCGGTTATCTTGCAACAAAATCTATGGTTGATGCGGGACACCAGAAAATTGGCATTATTACGGGTAATCTCAGAAAGTCAGTAGCTAAAAATCGTTTGCTGGGATATAAGAAAGCTTTGTCTGAAGCTAATATAGTTTTAAATCCTGATTGGATTGTAGAAAGTCATTTTGATTTTGAAGGAGGGATAGTTGGGGCTCAAAAACTGCTTGCGTTATCCGATAGACCGACGGCTATTTTCTGTTGTAGCGATACTATTGCCATTGGCGCTTATCAGGCAATTCAGAATCAAGGTTTACGTATTCCGCAAGATATTTCTATCATGGGATACGATGATATTGAATTAGCTCGTTATCTTTTCCCTTCTTTATCTACAATCAGTCAACCTAAAGCTGAATTAGGTAAGCTTGCTGTTGAGGCTTTATTGCAACGTATACAAGAACCCAATGAAAATTACCGCACTTTAGTGTTAGAGCCGACCTGTATTTTGAGAGAATCAATTTCTTCCCCTTCAAATGTATAAATAAAATAAGAATAACTCGATTTCTTTATTGCTATTTTCAAAAAAACTGCTATTTTCTTGCGGTTTTTTGTTTATTTAACCCACTATTTAATTTAGGAATAAAATCTAATGGAAGAAAACAAACCTGTTGATCCTTATGCGAAATATAACGAACAATCGAATATTATCGCGAAAATAATTTTTGCTAGTCGCTGGTTGCAAGTGCCGATTTATTTGGGTTTGATTGTAACCCTTGCGATCTACTCTTATAAGTTTATTAAAGGTTTATGGGCATTGGTGATTAATGTCAATGAGATGGATTCCAACACGATTATGTTGGGTGTGTTGAATTTGATTGATGTTGTGATGATCGCAAACTTGCTTGTGATGGTGACTATCGGTGGCTATGAAATTTTCGTATCTAAATTGCGTACGCGTAATCACCCCGATCAGCCTGAATGGATGAGCCATGTAAATGCGACTGTATTAAAGGTTAAACTTTCTATGTCTATTATCGGCATTTCATCTATCCATATGTTGCAAACCTTTGTGAACGCAAGCAATACGCCAGAAAAAACGATGATGTGGCAGTTATTATTGCACTTAGGCTTTTTGGTGTCAGCAATCGCCTTGGCCTATACGGATAAAATTTTGTATAGCACGAGCCATAAAACGCATTAAAAAATTTATCATTTGATAACACCATTCAAAATTCATCTGTTTAATTATAAAAAATCTGCACCTGAATTAGTTATTTAGTCCAACATTTAGGTGCAGATCAATCTGTAAACGGTTATTAGTATTCAGAACTTAAAAATCTTTTTCCACAGAAATAAACCACTCCTCACTTTTTCTTGAATAAAATTCAGGGATATTACTATCAATTTTACGATAACGATAATTCAGCTTCGGTACAAAACCCTGCCATTGCAAGCGGTTATACCATACCGACGCATTTAAGCTATATTCCTTGTCTTGGCGTTTTTGGGTGGGAAAGTAAAAGTTCTCAGCACGAAAATCTCGCTTCACATAACGTAAGCTAATACGGCTGACAAACTCTTTAAGCTCCCACACCGAACCGATATTCACCCCACGGCGAAGAGAAGATTCCGCTTTATCTTTGCTATGATCAACACTGCCTTCCACACCACTAAAAAGCAACCAATTCGACTTGGCTTGATAACTTAACGTAAGTGAAACACCGTTCAGATAACCATTATGACGACGAGCGATAGAAGCATCGGCATAGCGTTTTTGCGTATGCGAAAAAGATCCTGAAATTGCCCAGTAAGCGGTCAATTCTCGACGAAAATCTGCAACTACCCCGTAATTTTTGCTATAACGTGGTGAACCGAGCCAGTTCTGTTCAAAAAATGGGGAAAATCCGACCGCTTGCAATGCCGAACGGTAACGATAGCCAAGCGAAGCATAAAGTGATTTTTCGCTGTAATCTTGGTTATCCCAATAATGCACGCCACTAAAGCGACCATTTGCTGTAATAAAATGATTACCGGCTATGTTCAATTCTCGGTTTACACCCACACCGTAGCGGAAGCCGTGTGCCTTTTGTGGTAAAGATTCCGCATCTTTTTTAAATCTCAATCCTCCCAATATAATATCTTGCTGAGAAGAGGCGTTATTTACGTTATCGGTTTGGGTATATTGTAGCTCCATATCAGGCTGCCAGCTTTGCCGCTCCGCCATTGCTTGCATATAACGTTCGGTAAGCTGCTGCATTTGTGGTGAAAGTTCGGGCTTGGCACGTTCCAACTCTGCTTTCGCCTGGCGATATTGCTTGTTTTCAAATAACATCACACCCAAATCAAAACGCGGATAAGCTAACTCTGGCTTCTCGGCTAAAATCTTCTGATAAAGCGAAATTGCCTGTGGGTATTCTTTTTCTGCCCGCAACATCGCCCCCATTGCGTAACGATAAAGCGTTTCATCATAATTCGCCTGCTGTTGATACAACGGCAGTAGCTGCTTCAACAAATGCCATTGCTGTTTTAATACACCATAGTTAATCAACTTCTCTAGCTTGGTTTTGGTGCTGTCTGCATCAGAAAGGGCAAACGAAGGGGCTGGCGGATTTTCTGTTTTTGGTTGCGTTTTTATTTGTGGTTCAGTCTGTTTGGGCAAAGTATTGTTCTCAAAGAAAACAGGTTGAGGTGCGTGAAAAGTTTCCGCTTGTGTTGCAAACGGTAGGAAAATAAGGAAATTTGCGAGTTTTTTCATAATATCAACAGGAAAATAATTTGCTCAATTATAAATTCCTCTTAAGACATGAACCATACCTTTATAGTTGCTATAACCTACCTTTTTAAGGTAATAAAAAAGCGACCGAAGTCGCTTGTTTTTTAACTTAAAGAAGAGAGTACAGCCATTTTGACAAGGTTCGGCATATATCCTGTTAAAACAGGCTGATTATCTATACCAAGTAGTTTATAAATTTGCCCACCAATACCTGGAACAACTTCTCCCTCTACGGTTCTTTCATCATCCATTGCAAAATAGATATATTCGAATTTTTCCGCAATTTCAGGAGGGAATTCAGAAGATAATCCGCTTTGGGCTTTGTAATACATTACAGGAGAAACAACAAAAATCTTTTTCGCTTGTTTTACCTCATTAAACATAGCTAATAAGTTCGTTCTCACTATACAACTGCCCGAAATCACTGATTTCACAATCACAATAGTATCTGCATCTTCATAACCCGATTGAATATACTGATGCAAAATCGGCGCTACACTTTGTTTGTTTTCTAATCTGTGATGATGATTCCAAAAAACTGCAACTGAAGTTTGTACCTCATTTTCTGCTAATTTATTTAGTACCCCTGTTAATAAATAATCAGCATCTTCTGCGGTAGAAATAGCAAGCAATTTGTGATTTTTGCTTAATTTACTCACAAAAGTTGAGGCTAATAACTCTCCAAGATGTGTCATGTTTCTTTGATAATCTTGAGGGCTGGAATGATTATGTAGCAACCCTTCTAGCTCTGTTTTAACAATACTCTCAAGTGGAGTTGGAATATTAAATTGTCTACTCATTTTTTTCGCCTCCCACTAAGGATTTTGCGGAAAGTTGCTTTAAATAGGTAATTAATGTGAGTAAGTCAGTTATTTGAATTGCATCATTATCATCTAATTTTTCCATTTCTCCAAGTGGAACTTTAATTTCCAATTCACCAAAGGTGACTATAAGAAAATTCCCTTGGCACCGATAAACTATTTTCTGGTTACTTGATAATAACGTTTTTAACCATTCAGGTAATTTTATTTGATAATTCGGATTGATAAATGGATTAGGATACCCTTTACTTTCCGCTTCTTGAAAAATTTCTTTCAAGGTTCTTGGATTATCACTATTTGTTAAAATTCCTGATAATAATTTAGCGGCAAAATCCTGATCTGATAGATCACTTGATTGGGTTAATTTTTCTAGCATTCCTGATAATTTTTCACGCACAAAATCTATAAATCTATCTGAATAATAAGGGAAAAATAAACTAGAACAATATTCACTTAATTCACTAGGAATTTTAGCTAAATTTTCTAACGCCTTCTTTTCATTTGCAACGACTAGATAATTTTGAGAATATTGTACCTCGTGAAAATCAAGGTCAATTGTTATCTGATTTTTAGCTCTTTCTGAATGTTCATCATTCCAATCGGCTGCAGATAGAGAAGAGTTTTTGGCTTGATAGTTATGTTTCGTACCCGTTATAAAATCTTCATAACAAATATCATCAAAAAAATCGAAATTTTGGTGTGTAAAGCGATGTTTAGCCCATTGATTATCTGAACTTGCTACTTCTAATACCTTAAATAACATAAACTGATCTTCATAATGTTGCCCTTTAGATGCATTATTCCCTCCTCGATGAATATTCTCCATTTTTTGTAAATATTCATTACCAAGTTGAGAGGTAATATACCGCTTTTTCTCATCTTCCGTGTAATTTTCTCGCATAACTTAACCATTATTCAAATAAATTGTGAACTATATTAACGTATTACTGAACCAATTTTAACTGATTAGATAATAAAAATGCCGTTTAAATCTACTTTAAACGGCATTTTCTTGTAGGGGTAAATCGCATTTGCTCTAAAACATCGGTGGAATATCAGGGCGAATGTAATTCGCCCCTACAGATCGGTTATTTGGTGATTTCACCGCGAGTGCCGCCGAAGCCGATTGTTGTTGAGTTGAATTGTCCCAAACTAGGTTTTGATGAACCATGACTAAATCCAAAATATACATTTCCATTTATTTCTTCGGCTTGCGGTCCATAGAAATTAACGGTATAGCTACCGTATTGTTCATTTGCAATAGCTGAAGAAGCTACACCACTTGGTATGCCAACTTCTCTAGTTTGGCTTTTTACCTTAATATCAGCTTCAGATAAGGTTATATCACCATAATTTTGAATACCTGTGATTTTTCCTGAGCCTTTTCTTTTCTCAAAATCAACATGATAAATTACATCGCCATTGCTTTCATAATTAAAGGCTTTACCTGTATAAGTAGCTTGTCCTTCTGTTGGTAATCCTGTTTCTTTTGTACGTAATCCGTAACTATAATCATCAATGTCTGTAGAAGTTCCTGCACCAAAAGACTCATCAATGCCTCGACTATAACTATCATACGTATTTTTCACATATAAGCCATATATAATAGAATACTTTTGATTATATACTTTCGCACTTCGATCAGTTTTCGGGCCAGAGTTTTCTATTTGCGGGAATGTTTTATTAACAATTTCATTTTGAGCAAGCTCATTTAAGTCAAATTCACGAATTAAAGAATCGTTTCTTTTTTTGTAATTTATGACAGCAACAAGTTTTTCATCTTTAGATTTATCAAAATTTTTGTCGATAAAATCATAATCAGGATTATGGATATCGTATTGTTTCAGCCATTCAGCAAATTCAGCTTTAGATTGTGTGGTTTTTGTTTCTTCGGATTTACGAGTTTCTTCAGCTTTACGAGTTTCTTCAGCTTTACGAGTTTCTTCAGCTTTACGAGTTTCTTCAGCTTTGCTGGCTTCTTCGGCTTTGCGCGTTCCTTCTGCTTTCTTAGCGTCAGTTACTTGCTGACGAGCTTGCTCATTTTGAGCGGTTGGTTGATTAGTGTTTGGTGTGCTAGAACCGCCACCGCTACTTCCACAGCCTGTTAATACAGCTAAAATTGCTGTTGCAATAGTTACATTTTTTAATTTCATAGAGCCTCAATAAATAAAAGTAGGAGAAAAAATCCAAAACCATTATAATTTGGCAAAAATTATGTACAATAAACCAACAGTTACAGCTAGTTACCTAATTAAGGTAACGGTTTACCTTTAGAGGGCAATGTATGAAAATTAATGAAAAAATCCGCCAGTTACGCGAACAATACCAGTTATCGCAAGAAAATATGGCGGATAAATTAGGGATGTCGGTAACAGGTTATGGGAAAATTGAGCGAGGTGAAGTGCGTTCAAATCTATCTCGTTTAGAACAAATATCTGAAGTATTTGATATGGATATTTGTGAGTTGCTCTCTATGGGGGAAACTGAGAAAGTTTATTTTAATAATACTGTAACTGAATCAAGCAACTCAAATAATTTTTTGTTTGCAATTGGAAATGAAAATTTAGAAAAAACCATTCAACAATTACAATTAATATTAAGCCATAAAGATGAATTATTAGCACAAAAAGATAAAATTATAAATGGGTTAGAAAGAGAAATTGCGTTATTAAGAAAATTAAAAGAAAATCAATAAATTAGGTTTCATAAGGGCAAGCAACAGCTTATAGTACAATTTGATATGTGAGTTGGCTTAATAAGTTTAGATTATAATCTGAAGCCCTCTTTTGAATATTGTATTTTTAATTTGATTTATTCTTCGTTTTAATAGCTAATATAAAGATTCGATAATCTCGTCTATTGATTCAAATTCCTTGTCATAAAAACATTTTTCTTTTCAGCCCAAGATTATAAAAAATCTGTACCTTAATTAGTTAGTTAGTTATTTATTTATTTAGTCTAACTGTTGGAGTACAGATTAATTGAATGATGTTTTTTGATATTTATATTATTAACCCACGACAAATGGCAAGTAACCCGCACGAATCGCAAATGGAATGGATGTAATGATTACGCCTAATACCAATACGATAATTAAAGTCATATTTCCTCCCCATACTTTGTATGGCAAATTGGTGTGAGTTCGACGAGCTTTCCAAACGAGGCTAACTGGCAATACTACGGCATAGAATGCAAACATTTGACCTGCGTAGCCTAGCGCTAAAATAAAACCTTCAGGATAGAAGAGCGCAAAGACGAGTGGTGGAATGAACGTCATTAAGCCAAGTGAGATACGCCCTGCAGAAATATTAAAAGATCGTTTTAATAAATCTTCGATACATTCCAACAATCCAAGCCCTACGCCCAAGAAAGAAGTAACCAGCGCCAAAGTTGAGAATAATTTTACCGCACCTGCGATCATGTTACTGCCAGTGATAGCAAGCGTTGCTTTTACCAAGCCATTTAAGGTGGCATCTTCTTTTAAAATTTGTAAGAAGTCATTTTGTGTGAGCAAGCCGTGAGTCGACATTTGCCATAAAATATAAGCGCAAAGGGTAATTGCTGAACCCGCTAAAATAGAAATACGTAATGCTTTTACGTTGCCACCTAAGTATTTATTTAAACTTGGAATGGAACCGTGGAAACCAAATGCCGTGAAAAATACAGGGCTTGCAGAGATAATTAAAGCATTATCAATTGGCGTCGCCATTAAGTTATCAAATTTGATTTCTGGCAACATTAAGCTTAACACCACGGCAAAGGCTGCAAGCATCACAAAAAATAACACGCGATTAATTTTATCTACGCTATGTGTGCCGATGACAATAAATGAACCAAAAATCACGGTAAATAATAAGATGCTAACTTTATCGCCAAAACTTTCTGGTAATAAATCTTTTAGTAGTGAACCGCCACCGCTGATATAAGCGGCAATTAATGCGTATAAGAAAATAATTAGTACGGCTGTGGCAATAATGCGTCCTGCTTTACCAAAATATTGTTCAGCGAGTGTACCGATACCTGCATCACTTTCTGCAGTTTGATAGAGTTCAACGAATAAAAGTGCGCTAAAAGTTAATAATGCCCAAAGCCCTAATAATAAGACTAAAGTAAAGCCGAATCCGATACCGGCGGAAGTGAGTGGCATAGCCAGCATTCCCGCACCAATCATCGTACCGGCAATGAGAAGTGTGCTGCCTACAGTTTTGTTCATGTTTGCTTCCTTATGTTGTAATTTAAAATTTACACTGATATTATTTTAATATTTACAAACTGTAAATAACAGAATACAAAATATCTTTATTATTTACCGCACTTTTCTTTTCCCTTTCTGTGTTCATCTCGTTACAATACTTAGCGAATCAACTAAGACAACATAGGAGAGCTTATGATTTACAGTATGACCGCCTTTGCACGCCTTGAAGTGAAAAAAGATTGGGGCGATGCGGTATGGGAAATTCGTTCCGTTAACCAACGTTATTTAGAAAACTTTTTCCGTTTACCCGAGCAATTTCGCGGATTAGAAAACACGTTGCGTGAGAAACTTCGTCAAAATCTCACTCGCGGTAAAATTGAATGCTCTTTGCGCATTGAAACAAAAAAACGAACAAATGCAGAATTGAATTTAAATAAAGAGCTTGCGAATCAAGTGATTCAATCTTTGCAATGGATTAAAACTCAAGCTGGAGAAGGTGAAATTAATTTGACGGACGTGTTGCGTTACCCTGGTGTGGTGGAAGCGCAAGAGCAAGACTTAGATACGATTAGTCAAGATTTGTTGACAGCCTTTGATGATTTACTGACAGATTTTATTGCAATGCGTGGTCGTGAAGGTGAAAAACTGAACGATATTATTCAACAACGCTTGGATGCTATTGTCGTGGAAGCGGATAAAGTGCGGTCACAAATGCCGGCAGTTTTACAATGGCAACGTGAGCGCTTATTGCAGCGTTTTGAAGATGCTCAAGTTAATCTTGATCCTCAACGTGTGGAACAAGAAATGATTTTATTGGCTCAACGCGTTGATGTGGCGGAAGAGCTCGATCGTTTACAAATGCACGTGAAAGAAACCACGAATATTTTGAAAAAAGGCGGTGCGGTTGGTCGTAAATTAGATTTTATGATGCAAGAATTGAATCGTGAATCCAATACCCTTGCGTCCAAATCCATTAATGCGGATATCACGGCTTCTGCAGTTGAGCTGAAAGTGCTTATCGAACAAATGCGTGAGCAAATTCAGAATTTAGAATAGGAAAGCAGAATGTCTCAATTTATTTCTCTTACTCAATATCAACTGATTGAGGCACATGGTGCGGATGCAGAAAAATATTTGCAAGGGCAGTTAACCACGGATGTTGTGCGATTAGCAAGTGGCGCAATGACACTTACGGCTCATTGTGATCCGAAAGGCAAAATGAATGCAATTTATCGTTTATTTAAAGTGAGTAGTGAACAATTCTTTTTGCTTATTAAGAAAGATCTATTGCCAAGTGGTCTAGATGCCTTGAAAAAATATGCGGTGTTTTCAAAAGTGAGTTTTGATTTACGTGATTGGCAAATTATTGGCGTGATAGGTGAAAAATGTGGAAAAATTACACCGCACTTTTCCTTGGAAATTGATGGACAACGTTCAATTTTATTGAATGAAACCGAATTGCCAGTGAATTTTAGTGGCGATGAAAAAATTTGGGATGTAGCCGATATTCAATCGGGATTGCCAAATTTAAGCCCACAAACGCAAAATGAATTTATCCCACAAGCGTTAAATTTACAGGCTATTGAGCAAGCAATTTCTTTTACCAAAGGTTGTTATATTGGACAAGAAACCGTGGCTCGTGCGAAATATCGTGGTGCAAATAAACGCGCAATGTTTGTCTTTAAAGCACAAACCCAGCAGGAAGTGGAAATTGGTAGTGAAATTGAAATGCAGATTGAATCAAATTGGCGAAAAACAGGAACGATTACAAGTGCGGTCAATTTAGACGGTGTTTTATGGTTGCAAGTTGTGATGAATAACGACATTGATTCGGAACAACAATTTAGATTGCCGAATAGTGAAATATTGTTAGAGCGAGTGCAATTACCTTATTCGATTACTGAATAATAAAGCAAAAAAGATCAGGCATTAACCTGATCTTTTTTCTATTTAGTACAGTACACGCGCACGAATTGTGCCATCTATTTCCTTCAATTTCGTCAGTAATGGCGATGCATCATTCGTTTCTACATCAACGACAACATAACCAATTTTTGGGTCAGTTTGTAAATATTGCGCTGCAATATTGAGGTTGGCTCCGACGAAAATTTGGTTCAGTTTGTTCAATATACCAGGACGATTTTCGTGAATATGCAACAAGCGTTTTGTTCCTTCATGTTCAGGTAAAGATACTTCTGGGAAGTTGACGGAAGAAAGCGTTGAACCATTGTCTGAATATTTGACAAATTTGCCTGCTACTTCAAAACCGATATTTTCCTGTGCTTCTGCTGTTGAACCACCGATATGTGGTGTCAAAATCACATTATCAAATTCGCGTAACGGTGAGACAAATTCTTCATTAATTGACGCAGGTTCAATTGGGAATACATCAATGGCAGCGCCGTGAATTTTACCGTCTTTTAAGGCTTGAGCGAGCGCATCAATATCTACCACTGTGCCACGCGCAGCATTGATCAAAATTGCACCTTGTTTTAATTGTGCGATACGCTCAGCGTTCATTAAGTTTTTGGTAGATGGTAACTCTGGCACATGTAATGAAACCACATCGCAAGAACTGAGTAATTCTTCAAGGCTACGAACCTGTTTGGCATTACCGAGCGGAAGTTTATTTTCGATATCGTAGAAATGTACATCCATACCTAATGATTCCGCAATAATACTTAATTGTGAACCAATGTGGCCGTAACCAATAATTCCAAGTTTTTTACCCCGCACTTCATGAGATCCAGTCGCTGATTTATTCCAGACGCCACGATGTACTTCGGAATTAGCCTGTGGCACATTGCGCATAAGTAATAAAATCTCGCCTAATACAAGTTCTGCGACGGAACGAGTGTTTGAGAATGGGGCATTAAATACAGGAATTCCACGCGCTTTTGCCGCATTTAGATCCACTTGGTTGGTGCCAATACAGAAACATCCCACTGCGATTAATTTGGGTGCGGCTTCAATCATTTCTGCCGTTAAATGGGTGCGAGAACGCAAGCCGATAAAGTGTGCATCTTTAATGGCTTCTTTTAATTCATCGCCATCTAGTGCTTTTTTATAGTAATCAATATTGCTATAGCCTGCCGCGTGGAGCGTATCAAGTGCGCTTTGATGCACACCTTCAAACAATACGAATTTGATTTTTGATTTGTCGAGTGAAACTTTGTTTGTCATGTTTACTTCCTTATGATTTTTATTATGAATTAGTCAATAATTTTGGCGCCTTCAGGCGTACCGACGATCACAACATCTGCGCCACGCAATGCGAATATCCCGTTAGTGACAACACCCGCAACGTTGTTTAATTCTTTTTCCATTTCAACTGGATTTAAAATACTGAAGTTGTGCACATCTAAAATTACATTACCGTTATCTGTAACCACGCCTTCACGATATTCAGGTGCGCCACCAAGTGCGGCTAATTTTCTGCTTACTTGTGAACGAGCCATTGGAATAACTTCAACTGGTAATGGGAAGGTAGAACCTAACACATCCACTTGTTTACTCGAATCCACAATACAAATAAATTTTTTCGCTAATGCAGCGACGATTTTTTCACGAGTGAGCGCTGCGCCGCCGCCTTTAATCATCATTTTTTGTGGATTGATTTCATCTGCACCATCCACATAAATATCTAAGCTAGAGACATCATTTGCATTAAATACTTCGATACCTTGTTTACGTAATAATTCTTCTGATGCTTTTGAAGCCGCAACTGCGCCTTGAATTTTATCTTTGATTGTACCTAAAGCCTCAATAAAGCAGTTCACCGTGGAGCCGCTTCCCACGCCAACAATTGTGTCGGCTTTTACATATTGTAATGCGGCTTGTGCGGCGAGTTTTTTCATTTCTAATTGATTCATTTCTTTTCCTTATTCTAATAAGTAAACGATTGAGTTACTTTATTACGAGAGTATTTAATAAACAAGTGTAATTTTTCAGCAATGAGAGGTTTAACGGATGAGCTACGATTCCGTTAAAAATAATTCCAATAGTTCATTGAGAAATAACTTGCCATGCTCAGTGATTTGCCAAGAATCAGCGTTTTCCACAATATAGTTTTGTTGAATGGCAAAATCAATTTGATTTTTCACCGCACTTTGAGATAAACCTGTGTAATCTTCAAATTCTTGTTTGGGCACTGCTTCTAACAAACGAAAGCGATTCATAAAAAACTCAAAAGGGCGGTCAATTTCTGGCACGTTTTTTTCTTCGTAAAGATATTCGCCACGCAAATAACCTTTCGGGTGCTTGGTTTTAGAAAAGCGGGTAATCTCGCCATTAGGGAAGGTCAGTTTTCCATGTGCGCCACAGCCAATGGCTAAATAATCCCCAAACCGCCAATAATTCAAATTATGTTTACATTGAAAACCTGCTTTTGCATAGGCTGACGTTTCATATTGCTGATATCCTGCTGCGGTTAAAAGTTGGTGGCCTTGCTCAAAAATATCCCAAAGTTCATCATCATCTGGTAATTTAGGTGGGCGGTAAGCAAACATCGTATTTGGCTCAATAGTAAGCTGATACCAAGAAAGATGAGGAGGAGATAACTCAATAGCTTGGCGAAGATCATCTAAAGCCTCTTCCAACGTTTGGTTTGGCAAACCGTGCATTAAATCCAAATTAAAACTTTTTAGCCCAGAAACTTTCGCTAAATTGACCGCACTTTTTGCTTCTGCTGCATTATGAATCCGCCCAAGACGCTGTAATTTATCATCATTGAAACTTTGAATTCCCATAGAAATTCGCGTAATGCCTGCGGATACATAACCTTTAAAACGTTCAGCTTCTACCGTGCCAGGATTCGCTTCTAATGTGATTTCAATATTATCTTCAAAATCAATCTGCGTTTTTATTTCTTTTAAGAGATACGCAATGCTTTCTGACGAGAACAAACTTGGCGTACCGCCACCAATAAAAATTGAATGGAGTTTTCGTTGTTGAATAGAATCTTTGAAGCGCTGTAAATCGGCCTGCAGATCTTTCAGAAGGTGATGAATATAGTCTTGTTCTGGTATATCGCCTTTTTGTGCGTGCGAATTAAAATCGCAATAAGGGCATTTTTGAACGCACCAAGGAATGTGTATATAAAGGGAAAGTGGAGGAAGTTTGAGCATGCCGTTATTAACAAGTTTTAAATGTGAGAATAGTTAGAAAAAGTACAAATTAACGTTGTGTCAATATGAAATCTTAGCTGACGCTGTGAATATTGATAAAAAGGGCCTGTTTTCACAAGCCCTAAAACATTCAATTAATTGACCGCTCTTGTTGTCTTACTGGTCGCTTTACGGCGTGGTGATTTTGCCGCTTTAGCTTCAACTTTGACAAATTCAATGCCTTCAGGCGGATTTTCTAACGCAAGACCAAGTACTTCATCAATGGTTTCTACTGCATGAATCGAAAGATTTTGTTTTACGTTTTCTGGAATTTCTTCGAGATCTTTAACGTTCTCTTTTGGAATTAATACGGTTTTAATTCCGCCACGATGTGCCGCAAGAAGTTTTTCTTTTAATCCACCGATTGGTAATACTTTTCCGCGTAAACTGATTTCCCCTGTCATGGCTACATCTGCACGTACAGGATTACCTGTTAAACAAGAAACTAATGCAGTACACATTGCAATACCCGCACTCGGACCATCTTTTGGTGTTGCACCATCTGGCACGTGAATGTGAATGTCACGTTTTTCATGGAACTCAGAATTAATACCAAGTTTATCCGCACGAGCACGCACAACCGTCATGGCCGCTTGGATAGATTCTTTCATCACATCACCTAACGAACCGGTGAATGTGAGTTTTCCTTTTCCAACAACGGAGGCGGTTTCAATAGTGAGTAAATCACCGCCCACTTCTGTCCAAGCTAGACCTGTCACTTCACCAATGCGGTTTTGTGTATCGGCTTTGCCAAATTCAAAGCGTTTGACACCAAGATAATCGTGCAGATTATCTGAATTTACCGTGATAGATTTAAGTTTTGGATTTACCAATAAGTTTTTCACTGCTTTACGGCAGATTTTTGAAATTTCACGTTCTAATCCACGCACGCCCGCTTCACGAGTGTAATAGCGAATAATATCTAAAATTGCGCTTTCTTCGACGGTAAGTTCGCCTTTCTTCAAACCATTACGTTCAATTTGTTTCGCTAATAAGTGGCGCATTGCGATATTAAGTTTTTCATCTTCTGTATAACCAGAAAGACGAATAACTTCCATACGATCCAATAATGGGCCTGGAATATTCATGGAGTTTGATGTCGCCACAAACATCACATCAGACAGATCATAATCCACTTCTAAATAGTGATCGTTAAACGTGGTGTTTTGCTCGGGATCTAATACTTCAAGCAATGCTGAGGCTGGATCGCCTCGCATATCGGATGCCATTTTGTCGATTTCATCAAGCAAGAATAATGGATTTTTTACCCCCACTTTTGCCATCTTTTGAATTAATTTGCCTGGCAATGCGCCAATATAGGTTTTACGGTGACCACGGATTTCCGCCTCATCGCGAACACCGCCTAATGCCATACGTACATATTTACGACCAGTAGCATTGGCAATAGACTGACCAAGAGAGGTTTTACCTACGCCTGGAGGGCCAACTAAGCAAAGAATTGGCCCTTTCACTTTGTTTAAACGAGCTTGTACTGCAAGATATTCAAGAATACGTTCTTTCACTCGTTCTAAACCATAGTGATCGGCATCTAATACTTGTTGTGCTTTCGAAATGTCTTTTTTCACTTTAGAACGTTGATGCCAAGGCACTTGGATCATCCATTCAATGTAGCTACGCACAACGGTTGCTTCAGAAGACATGGCTGACATCATTTTGAGTTTTTGTAACTCATTTTCCACTTTGTCGCGTACATCCGCAGGCATGCCAGCCGCTTCTACTTTTTGACGAAGTTGTTCAACTTCATCAATCGTGTCTTCATTTTCGCCACTATCCATTTCTTTGCGAATAGCTTTAATTTGCTCGCTTAGATAATAGTTACGTTGGCTTTTCTCCATTTGTTTTTTTACGCGGCCACGAATACGTTTTTCAACTTGGAGAATGTCCGCTTCTGATTCCATCATACCAAGCAGATATTCTAAGCGGTCTTGCACGTTAGCAAGTTCCAAGACGCTTTGTTTATGGCGAACACTTACCGGTAAATGAGCAGCCATTGTGTCTGATAAACGATCTGCATCACCAAGGCGATGAAGTGCATTTAATACATCAGCAGGGATTTTTTTATTTAAGGTGAGATAATTTTCGAATTCGGAAAGTATCGCTTTTTTCGCAACATCTAACTCTTTTTCATCACCATAAGTGGTTTCGATAGGGGTAATTTTTGCGGAAAAGCACTTTTCGCCATCTTCAAGGCTGTTAATTTTCGCGCGATTTTGACCTTCAACTAGCACTTTCACTGTGCCATCAGGTAATTTTAGTAACTGAATAATGTTAGCAATGGTACCCACATCAAATAAATCTTCAGGGGTAGGTTCTTCCAAATCTGCTTCTTTTTGAGATACCAAAAGAAGCTGTTTATCATCATTCATCGCTTCTTCAAGGGCATTAATTGATTTCGCACGCCCTACAAAAAGTGGCATCACCATGTAAGGGAAAACGACGACATCGCGTAATGGCAATACGGGCATCGTACGTTGGGTATTCTTCGCCATAATTTATCTCTCTTAATTCTTTCCGATAATTTGGGTAAATATTGGGGTAGGGAAAAAGGAATTCAAGGAAAAGATTATAACAAAATCTGAGTTGTAAAGTGGGTTTTAAACAAAAAAGAATTTTGGCAAATGAAGTGATAATCGCTAAAATGACTGATAATTTTATTAAATTTCACAAAATATTGAGTTATGTCCACGAAAAATAATTTTATTTTCCCCACTTACGTTCAAATGTATCCTTATTCAAAGGATCGCCCTTTTCTCAAACAAGTGCGGGAAAAATTACGCTATTATGGCTATAAATGGTTGTATCAAAAGCAATGTAGCCAATTAGTGGATTTTCTTAATACAGAAACTCAATGGCAGCCTTTATTTACACAAGATTATTATCGTATCAATACTGTTCTGACTACTTTTTGCGATAAACGCTTTTCTGCTTCAGAACGTTTAACGGCGATTACGGAGAATTTACGTTTGGCAGAAGATAAAATGGGACGTTCGCTTTGCCAACAATTATTAGAACAACAAAATATCGTGTTAACGCAATTAACTGATGATTTGCGTTTATCTTTGAGTATCAACCATATCGATCCCTTTGAAGGGTATTTTTCTATTAATATTCGTAATCAACATAATGAGCGAGTATATGATGCGTCTTTCACTTTTTTGAGCCCGAATAAATTGCTTATCGCTTCGATTCAAGGTCCCTCAAGTGACAATGCTCAAGAGCTTGTGAAACAGGCTACGAAAGCATTGCACGGTATGCGTCCAATGTTTCTGTTAGTCAATGCATTCAAAATGCTCGCTGAAAAATGGCAATGTGAGTTAGTGGGCATTCCGCACAAAGCGCAAGGAAAATATCGTCTTTCTGCGCGCAGTAAGATTTTGTTTAATTACGATGAGTTCTGGCAAGAGAATCAAGGGGAATATCGCCATAATTATTGGCAATTACCTTTGGATATTGAACGTAAACAATTAGAAGATATTGCAAGTAAAAAACGTTCTATGTATCGTAAACGTTATGAAATGTTAGACCAAATGGCATTGGATATTCAGCAACTTTAACGAAGAAAGTGCGGTAAAAAGTGAGAGAAATTTTTACCGCACTTTTCAATTAGTTTTCTTGTTTTTTCACTTCATCCCACAACAAATCTAACTCAATAAGTGGCACATCATTAACTTGCTTACCTTGTTGTTGAACCGCTTGTTCTACTGCTCGAAAACGACGTTCAAATTTTAAATTTGCTTTTCGCAATGCGTCTTCAGGATCACATTTTAAATGGCGAGCAAGATTGACTGTTGCGAACAATAAATCACCGATTTCCTCTTCCACTTTATTTTGCGCAATCGAAGTGCGGTTAATTTCAGCTTGAACTTCTTCTAATTCTTCCTGCACTTTGTCAAATACGGGGGAAATTTCTTCCCAATCAAACCCTACTTTTGAACAACGTTTTTGTAATTTTGCCGCTCGCGTAAGAGAAGGCAAAGCACGAGGTATATTATCTAAAATAGAGGTTTCTGCACTTTTACCTTGTTTTTCTTTGGCTTTCATTTCGTTCCAACGGGAAAGGGCTTCTGTTTCATCCCCCGCTTTTGCATCACCAAACACATGAGGATGACGGCGCACAATTTTTTCAGCAACATCGTGCAATACATCGTCAAAAGTAAAGTGTTTATCTTCTGTAGCAAGCTGGCTGAAGAAAACGACTTGTAACAATAAATCCCCTAATTCTTCGCGTAAATTTGGAATGTCTTTTTTCTCAATTGCTTCGATTACTTCGTAAGTTTCTTCCGTTAAGCAAGGAATCATCGATTCATAATTTTGTTTTAAATCCCAAGGGCATCCGCCATTTGGATTACGAAGTTGGGCAATGAGTTGAATAAAATCTTGAATAGAGTAGCGCATAATTTTATTTCCTTTGATGGAATGTTTTGGATAGTATAACGAACAAGAAAAATGGTGCAAATACCGTCGCTTTTTAGGCGTATTTTCTTTATACTTTGCGCATTGAAATACTATTGATAAAGCTGGGAAAAATGGAAAAAATTATTATCGACCACGATCGTTTTCTTCGCACGATTTCGCGTATTTCTCACGAAATTATTGAAAAACATCAAACGTTAGATGATCTTGTGATTGTTGGGATTAAACGCCGTGGCGCGGAAATTGCAGAATTATTACAACGTCGAGTTGAAGAGTTAAGTGGTATAAATTTACCTTCAATGGAACTGGATATCACTTTTTATCGCGATGATTTAACTTTGGTTGATCAGGAAGATAAAATGCCAGTTTATAGCGGTTCATCACAATATTTGAATATTCAAGATAAAACTGTCATTTTGGTTGATGATGTATTGTTTACTGGTCGAACCATTCGAGCGGCAATGGATGCACTCACCGATTTTGGTCGTGCTGCAAAAATTGAATTAGTGATTTTTGTTGATCGTGGTCATCGTGAATTACCAATTCGTGCTGATTACGTAGGTAAAAATGTGCCAACAAGCCGCGATGAACTAGTGCAAGTTCGCACTGAAAAACAAGATGGCTGTTACGAAGTTGCTATCCTAGGGAAATAAATCTTATCTATTGTGAACCTTCAATAGAATTGTTACTCTAACCAACGTTATTGACTCTTTTTTGATGAGATGAAAATGAAAAAATTTATTCTAAAATCTTTTTTATTGGCTACTTTAGGTTGTGTTGCTTTTACTTCTATGGCTCAAGCAGGGGAACGTGTTGTAGCAACGGTAGATGGTATTCCTATTTTAGAAAGCCAAGTTCGTGCAAATATGGGTAAAAAAGGCGATCGCCAAAGTGCACTTGATAAAATTATTGATGATCTTTTAGTGCAAAAAGCGATTCAAGAATCTGGTGTGAAAATTGATCCGCGTGAAATCGATCGTGTTGTGGAAGATACTGCAGCAAGAAATGGTTTAACTTATGGTCAATTTTTGGATGCGTTAGATTATCAAGGCATTTCATTAAATACATTTCGTCAACAAATTGCCAATCAAATGATGATGGGGGCGGTGCGTAATAAGGCGATCAATGAAAGTGTTGCGGTGACGCGTGAAGAAGTAGTTGCGCTTGGTCAAAAAATGTTAGATGAAGCAAAATCGCAAGGCACTGCACAAAAAGTAACGGGTAAAGAATACGAAGTTCGTCATATTTTGTTAAAACTTAACCCGATGTTAAATGATGCACAAGCCAAAGCTGAATTAACAAGAATTCGCTCTGATATTATTGCGGGCAAAATGACTTTTGCAGACGCGGCTTTAAAATATTCGAAAGATTATTTATCCGGTGCGAATGGCGGTAGTTTAGGTTATGCGTTCCCAGAAAGTTACGCACCACAATTTGCACAGACCGTAGCACAAAGTAAACAAGGTGTAATTTCTGCGCCATTTAAAACTGAGTTCGGTTGGCATATTTTGGAAGTGACAGGCACTCGCGATGGTGACCGCACGGCGGATGCTTATACGCAAAAAGCCTATGAACATTTGGTGAACAGTCAGTTACAAGACGCAAATAAAGATTGGGTAAAAGCGTTACGTAAAACTGCGGATATTCAATATTTTAATAAATGATTTAATGTTTAAAAGAAAGGGGCTTAATTGCCCCTTTTGTTGTTTTTTATTTTCTCTTTCTTATACCTTATGAAGAAATTTTTAATTGCGATTTTACTTTTAATTTTGATTTTAGCGGGCGTGGCGAGTTTTGGTTATTACAAAATTACTGAATTTGTTAAAACACCGGTAAATGTGCAGGCAGATCAACTTTTAACTATTGAACGTGGTACAACAGGTTCAAAATTAGCCGCACTTTTTGAGCAAGAAAAGTTAATTGATGATGGGAAATTATTACCTTATTTGCTGAAGTTGAAACCTGAGCTAAATAAAATAAAAGCAGGCACTTATTCCCTTGAGAATATTAAAACTATGCAAAATTTACTCGATTTGCTCAATTCAGGTAAAGAAGTTCAGTTCAATGTAAAATGGATTGAAGGAAAAACCTTCAAGGATTGGCGAAAAGATCTTGAAAATGCACCGCACTTAAAACAAACCTTGCAAGGTAAAAGTGATAAAGAAATTATGGCGTTATTGGATATTCCAGCCGTTGCAAAAGCCGTTTACGAATGGAATAACATGGAGGGGTGGTTATATCCAGATACCTATAACTACACGCCAAACTCGACTGATCTTGAATTATTAAAACGTTCAGCTACTCGTTTACAAAAAGCCTTAGATAAAGCGTGGAATGAGCGCGATGAAAATCTCCCATTAGCGGATCCGTATCAGATGCTGATTTTGGCTTCTATTGTGGAGAAAGAAACGGGGATTGCAGAGGAGCGTCCACAAGTGGCTTCGGTATTTATTAACCGTTTAAAAGCTAATATGAAACTACAAACTGACCCAACGGTGATTTATGGAATGGGTGAGAGCTATACCGGTAATATTCGTAAGAAAGATTTGGAAACGATAACTCCTTACAATACCTATATGATTGAGGGGCTACCACCAACACCGATTGCGATGGTGAGTGAAAGTGCTTTGCAGGCTGTGGCGCATCCAGCGAAAACGGACTTTTATTATTTTGTTGCCGATGGCAGCGGCGGCCATAAATTTACTCGTAATCTGAATGAACATAATAAAGCGGTGCAAGAATATTTACGTTGGTATCGTGGCCAGAAAAATGCCAAATAAAAGTGCGGAAGAAAATATGAAAGGAAAATTTATTGTCATTGAAGGCTTGGAAGGTGCGGGGAAAAGCTCCGCTCATCAATCTGTTGTGCGAGTTTTGCATGAACTTGGTATTCAAGATGTCGAGTCTACACGAGAGCCTGGTGGAACCCCGTTGGCAGAGAAATTACGTCATCTAATTAAACATGAAACTGAAGAGCCTGTGACAGCGAAAGCAGAGTTATTAATGCTTTATGCAGCACGTATTCAATTAGTGGATAACGTAATTAAACCTGCTTTAATGCAAGGAAAATGGGTAGTAGGTGATCGCCATGATATGTCATCTCAGGCGTATCAAGGTGGCGGACGTCAATTAGATCCGCATTTTATGCTCACCTTAAAAGAAACAGTATTAGGCAATTTTGAGCCAGATCTCACGATTTATTTGGATATAGATCCGAGCGTCGGTTTAGCGCGAGCTCGTGGACGTGGCGAGTTAGACCGTATTGAGCAAATGGATTTAGATTTTTTTCACCGTACTCGAGCACGCTATTTAGAGTTAGTAAAAGATAATCCAAAAGCAGTGGTGATTAATGCAGAGCAGAGTATTGAACTTGTTCAAGCTGATATCGAAAGAGCGGTAAAAAATTGGTGGAAATCAAACGAAAAATGACCGCACTTTATCCTTGGTTAATGCCAATTTATCATCAAATTTCTCAAACCTTTGACGAAGGTTTGGGGCATCATGCTGTGCTGATTAAAGCGGATTCTGGTTTAGGTGTAGAACGTTTATTTGATGCACTTACACAGAAAATAATGTGTGTGGCTCAAGGCGATAAACCTTGTGGTCAATGCCATTCTTGTCATTTAATGCAAGCCCATAGCCACCCAGATTATCACGAGTTAAGCCCGATTGACGGTAAGGATATTGGCGTCGATCAAGTACGCAACATTAATGAAATTGTCGCGCAGCACGCACAACAAAACGGCAATAAAGTGGTGTATGTGCAAGGGGCGGAACGTTTAACGGAAGCAGCTGCCAATGCGTTATTGAAAACATTGGAAGAGCCTCGTCCAAATACTTATTTTTTTCTTCAAACGGATAGTTCAGCAAGTTTGTTGGCAACTATTTACAGTCGATGCCAAGTGTGGAACCTGTCTGTGCCTAATGAACAGATGGCTGTTGATTGGTTGAAATCAGAAAGTGCGGCAGAAAATCAGGAAATTTTGACCGCACTTGCGATGAATCTTGGGCGACCGCTTTTAGCCTTAGAAACGTTACAACAAGGGCTGATTGAACAGCGTAAAAACTTCTTACGTCAATTTTGGGTGTTCTATCGCCGACGTTCGCCATTGGAATTGCTTCCGTTGTTTGATAAAGAACGTTATGTTCAGCAAGTGGATTGGATTTTGGCTTTTCTTTCTGATTGTTTAAAGCATAAACTTGAAATTGATAGCTATCGACAAGTGGCTGATCTCGGGCGTGGTATCGAACAATTCAGCGATGAGCAAACCGCTCTTGGTTTATTACAAGCCATTAAAATTATGCAAAAAGTGCGGTCAGATTTGATTACAATTAATGGTGTGAATGTTGAATTGATGCTATTAGATGGCTTGACGCGATTAGTCACAGAAGTATTTGAAACGCAATAAATTAAAGATATATCGTCTATGGCGTTCAAGCCTTAGGTATAAGGAAAAATAATTATGTTCATTGTTGACTCCCACTGCCATTTAGATGCTTTGGATTATGAAAATTTACATAAAAATATCGCAGATGTGGTGGAAAAAGCGCGCGCGAGTGATGTGAAACATTTGCTCGCGATTGGTGTAACCTTAAGCCGTTTTGAGCAGGCTTATGACTCTTTACGCGAATTTAATAATGTCTCGCTTGCTTGTGGTGTTCACCCACTTGATTTTGAAGAAGAATCTTATGACGCAGAACGTTTATTGCGTTTGGCGCAAGATCCGAAAGTGATTGCTATTGGCGAAATTGGCTTAGATTATTATTACAGCGCGGACAATAAAGCGGAGCAACAAGCGGTGTTTGGTAGCCAAATCGATATTGCAAACCAGTTAGATAAGCCTGTGATTATTCATACACGTTCTGCGGGCGATGATACTATTGCAATGTTACGCGAACACCATGCTGAAAAGTGCGGTGGCGTTATTCATTGTTTTACGGAAACTATGGAATTTGCGAAAAAAGCGTTGGATTTAGGTTTTTATATTTCTTGTTCTGGCATTGTCACCTTTAAAAATGCCGAAGCGATTCGTGAGGTTATTCGTTATGTGCCAATGGATCGATTATTGGTGGAAACGGATTCGCCTTATCTTGCGCCAGTGCCTTATCGAGGAAAAGAAAATCAACCGGCTTATACGAGAGAAGTTTGTGAATACGTGGCAACCTTAAAGGGTGTTTCGGCTGAGACGTTTGCTAGAATCACCACGCAAAATTTCGAGCGTTTATTTAAAATTCGTGTAGAATAAATGCACAGTTCTGACAAGGGAAAAGTATGCGAAAGTTTTTTAAATATTTCTTATTTATTGTTGTTTTTTTATTCCACGGTTTTATGTTTTCTGTGGTGAATTATGTATTTCCTCATTACGATGTGACGCGTGTTACTGGCGTAGAAGTTAAACGTGTTGATAAAGATGGTCCCATCACAAAATCGAATCCAGCTGATGGCCCAACACGTGATGTGTATTACATCAATACGCAAAATGACGATGGCAAAATTATGGTGTATCGCAATGAAGATACCCGTTGGGGTTTCCCGTTCTACTTCAAATTTGGATCGGCCAATTTACAGGCTGAAGCGCAGGCTTTGGGTAATGACAACAAACTTGTGCAAATTAAATACTATGGTTGGCGTATTACGATGATGGATGAATATCGCAATGCAACCTCAATTAAAGAAATTACTGCAGATGACACACCAAGTCATCCAATCGTTTCTTGGATTTTCTATGCATTCCTGTTAGCTACTTTATTCTTGTCTATTCAATTTGTTCGCGGTTGGTTTGACAGCGAAGAGTAATATCCTGAACGACCGCAAAGTGCGGTCGTTTTCTTTCATATTTTTGAGTAATGATTATGGAATTATTTCATACTATTTTGGCGATTATTGCCTTAATTCTAATTAGTGCGGTTGTTTCTTCTGCAGAAATTTCACTGGCGGGTTCGCGTAAATTGAAACTACAAACTCTTGCTAATGAAGGGGATGTGCGCGCGCTTCAAGTGCTTAAATTACAAGAGCATCCAGGTCGTTTTATTACTGTGGTTCAAATCGGTTTGAATATGGTGGCGATTCTTGGCGGGGGAATTGGTGAAAGCGCACTAAGCCCTTATATCGCGGAAATTTTAAGCCGCTCTTTTGTGGGCGATTGGATTGAACCAACCGCTTCTACAATCGCGTTTGTGTTGGTTACTTGTTTCTTTATCTTATTTGCTGATCTTATTCCAAAACGTATTGCCATTACTTATCCTGAAATGGTGGCATTGCGCGTTGTCGGCATTATGAATTTCAGTATGTTTGTCTTTAAGCCGCTTGTATGGTTTTTTGATACGATTGCTAATGTATTTTTCCGCTTATTTCGCATTTCCACTGTGCGTGAAGATGGTATGACGTCTGAAGATATTTTCGCCGTAGTAGAAGCAGGCGCAGAAGCAGGTGTATTAAAAACTCAAGAGCATTATCTCATCGAAAATATTTTCGATATGCAAGCACGCACAGTGACTTCCACCATGACAACCCGTGAAAATATCGTGTATTTAGACCGCACTTTTTCTCGCCAAGAAGTCATGGATACGCTTTCTCGTGATTCTCATTCTAAAATTGTGATTTGTGACAATAGCCTCGACAAAATCTTAGGTTATGTAGAATCCCATACGTTGCTAACCATGTATTTGCAGAATGAAAATGTGGTGCTGACTGATCCCAAACTACTCCGTAAAGCACTATTTGTGCCTGATACGCTTTCTCTTTACGAAGTGTTGGAATTGTTTAAATCTACTGGCGAAGATTTTGCGATTATTGTAAATGAATACGCCCTTGTCGTTGGTATTGTTACGCTAAATGATGTAATGAGTATTGTTATGGGGGAATTGGTTTCTAACGAAGAAGAATATATTGTGAGTCGTGATGAAAATTCGTGGCTTATTGATGGCGCAACGCCATTAGAAGATGTGACACGAGTATTAGATATTGAATCTTTCCCAGATGAAGAAAACTACGAAACCATCAGTGGCTTTATGATGTATATGTTACGTAAAATCCCAAAAAAAACCGATTCTGTGGTTTACGGAAAATACAAGTTTGAAGTGATTGATACGGAAAACTTTAAAATCGATCAGATTTTGGTGTCTTTAGTAAAAGAGGCGGAATAATTACCGCCCTTTCTTTAATCCCCTTCAGCCAGTATAATGGCGACGTTTTATTAACTTTAATCAGGTATGACTATGTTTAAAAAAATCTCTGTTTTATTTTTTACGTTAATGTTGGCAGGTTGTTCTTCTTGGTCATCGGTTACTAACTATATTCCATTTATGGGGAACGATAAAAAAGTGATTGATTTAGATAAAGATAAAATCGATCAGAAATCCTATGCGGCTGCTTATGAAGCGACTGTAGTGACATATAAAGGTCGCGTGAATGAAAATTTCTTTGTAGATAATTTTGCAAGTGGTGCGAATGACTGGTATTTAGGCCGTATTTTAGTTCCTGTTAAACAAATTCAGGATAAACTTTATACAGGCGGCCATGATTCTGATGTATATGCTTATTATAGCGGCGTGTTACATGCGGAAGCATTGCAAGCTAATATTAAACGTTTGAACGCAAATTGTTGGGAAAAAGTGGATTCGCAAAGCATGACTCAAGGTATTTATGATGCGATGCGTGATTTGCAAAAAGGCAAAGAGCGCGGTGAAAATGATGAATATATTGTGCAAGGTAGTGAAGCACTGCTGAAAGCCTGTACATCTAAATAATTGTTTTTCAACAAGCTGCTGGTCGATTTATTTCACCAGCAGCTTTATTTTTAAATTATTAAGGAGCAAGAATGTTAGAACTTTCGGAAAGCAACATTCATTTAAATGCTAACGCAGCTGATAAACAACAAGTGATTGAAATGGCAGCGTCCGCATTAGTTCAAGCAGACAATGTGGAAAACGGTTACTTACAAGGAATGCTAGCGCGCGAACAGCAAACCTCAACCTTTTTAGGCAATGGCATCGCTATTCCTCATGGCACCTTGGATACTCGTTCGATGGTAAAGAAAACGGGTGTGCAAGTGTTTCAATTTCCTCAAGGCATAGAATGGGGCGAAGGAAATATTGCTTATGTTGTGATTGGTATTGCGGCGCGATCTGATGAGCATTTGTCCTTATTACGTCAACTTACTCACGTTTTGAGTAATGAAGATACCGCAGCGAAATTAGCAAAAATAACCGATGTTGCTGAATTTCGTGCGATTTTAATGGGCGAGACAATTGAGCCATTTGAAATTCCTACTGCCAATATCAGTGTAGACGTAGATACCCAAAGTTTATTAACTTTAGTCGCGATTAATGCGGGGCAATTACAGATGCAAAGTGCGGTAGAAAATCGCTTTATTTCTGAGGTGATTAATAATGCGGCATTACCGCTTGGCAAAGGGTTATGGGTAACGGATTCTGTCGTAGGAAATGTGAAAAATGCCTTGGCATTTAGTCGTGCCAAAACGATTTTTAGCCACAATGGCAAAGCTGTAAAAGGCGTGATAACCGTTTCAACTATCAGTGATCAAATTAATCCAACTTTAGCGCGTTTATTAGATGATGAGGTTCAAACAACCTTGCTCAATGGTAATTCAACAGAAATTTTAACCGCACTTTTGGGTTCATCGAGTGATGTTGAAACTCAATCCGTAGAAGGTGCCGTTGTGGGAACTTTTACGATTCGTAATGAACACGGTTTACATGCGCGCCCAAGTGCAAATTTGGTTAATGAAGTGAAAAAATTCACTTCGAAAATTACTGTGCAAAATCTTACTCGTGAAAGTGAAGTCGTCAGTGCAAAAAGCTTGATGAAGATTGTTGCGCTTGGTGTAACACAAGGACATCGTTTACGTTTTGTGGCAGAAGGGGAAGATGCAAAACAAGCTATTGAAGCATTGGGCAAAGTGATTGCCGATGGCTTGGGCGAGAATGTTTCTGCGGTGCAACCATCTGAACCAGACACCATTGAGATTATGGGAGAACAAATTCACGTACTAGCGGTAAGCGAAGATCATAACTTACCGGCAAATGCCATTGAGGCTGTGTTTGTAATTAAGAACGAACACGGTTTGCACGCTCGCCCAAGTGCAGTGTTAGTAAACGAAGTGAAAAAATATAATGCCTCTGTGGCGGTTCAGAATCTTGATCGTAATTCTCAATTAGTGAGCGCTAAAAGTTTGATGAAAATTGTGGCATTAGGCGTGGTGAAAGGGACTCGTTTACGTTTTGTTGCAACGGGCGATGAAGCGCAACAGGCTATTGACGGAATCGGTGCAGTGATCAAATCAGGTTTAGGTGAATAGTATGGCAAGCGTCGTAACAATTACCTTAAATGCCGCTTATGATTTAGTCGGGCGTTTAAATCGTATCCAACTTGGTGAAGTAAATACCGTAGAAACTCTCGGCTTATTTCCTGCTGGGAAAGGAATTAATGTCGCAAAAGTGCTAAAAGATTTAGGCGTTGATGTTGCAGTAGGCGGTTTCTTGGGCGAGGATAATTCAGCTGATTTCGAGCAAATGTTTAATAAGCATGGTTTGGAAGATAAATTCCACCGTGTTGATGGCAAAACTCGTATCAATGTAAAAATTACCGAAACTGAAGCGGATGTGACAGATTTAAATTTCTTGGGATATCAAATAAACCCACAAGTTTGGCAACAATTTGTGACTGATTCTTTAGCTTATTGTTTAGATTATGACATTGTCGCAGTTTGTGGCAGTTTACCTCGAGGTGTATCTCCTGAATTATTTGCTGATTGGTTAAGTCACCTTCACCAAGCTGGCGTAAAAGTTGTGCTTGATAGTAGCAATGCTGCGCTTACCGCTGGATTGAAAGCGAAACCTTGGCTAGTAAAACCCAATCATCGAGAACTTGAGGCTTGGATTGGTCATCCATTAAATAGTCTTGAAGAAATTATTGCCGCTGCACAGCAACTCAAAGCGAAAGGCATTGAAAACGTGATTATTTCAATGGGCGCAAAAGGTTCTTTATGGATTAATAATGAAAGCGTGCTCAAAGCCGAACCACCAAAATGTGAAAATGTAGTGAGTACCGTTGGAGCTGGGGATTCAATGGTAGCAGGTTTAATCTATGGTTTTGAAAAAGGTTTATCGAAAGCAGAAACCTTAGCTTTTGCTACGGCTGTGTCCGCTTTTGCGGTGTCTCAAAGTAATGTCGGTGTGAGTGATTTGAGTTTACTTGACCCCATTTTAGAAAAAGTACAAATAACGATGATTGAAGGATAGTATGAAGTTATTTTTAACCCAATCAGATAATGTAGGCGATGCGAAAGCCTATTTATTACATGAAGTTTTTCGAGCGGCTGCGCAAAAAGCGAATGTTTCTATTGTAGAAACACCAGCCGAAGCAGATCTTGTTCTCGTATTTGGTTCTGTATTACCAAATAACCCCGCTTTAGTCGGTAAAAAAGTTTTTATTATCGGCGAAGCTATCGCCATGATTTCACCTGAAGTCACGCTGGCAAATGCCTTAGCCAATGGAGCAGATTATGTTGCACCGAAAAGTGCGGCGAGTTTTACAGGTGTTTCTAGTGTAAAAAATATTGTTGCGGTAACTGCTTGTCCAACTGGGGTTGCACATACGTTTATGTCAGCCGAAGCGATTGAAGCCTATGCGAAAAAACAAGGTTGGAATGTAAAAGTTGAAACCCGTGGTCAAGTTGGGGTGGGCAATGAAATTACTGCAGAAGAAGTCGCGGCGGCTGATTTGGTATTTGTTGCAGCAGATATTGATGTGCCTTTAGATAAATTTAAAGGTAAGCCAATGTACCGCACTTCAACAGGATTAGCCTTGAAGAAAACCGAGCAAGAATTTGATCAAGCATTTAAAGAAGCTAAAATTTTTGATGGTGGAAATAATGCGGGAGCGAAAGAAGAAAGTCGTGAGAAAAAAGGTGTGTACAAACACTTAATGACGGGCGTTTCTCATATGTTACCGTTAGTGGTTGCGGGTGGGTTATTGATCGCGATTTCCTTTATGTTCAGTTTTAATGTAATTGAAAATACAGGAGTTTTACAGGATCTTCCAAATATGTTGATGAATATCGGTAGTGGCGTGGCGTTTAAGTTAATGATTGCCGTGTTTGCCGGTTACGTTGCATTTTCTATCGCGGATCGTCCAGGACTTGCAGTTGGTTTGATTGCGGGGATGCTGGCAAGTGAAGCGGGTGCAGGGATTCTTGGCGGTATTATTGCTGGTTTCTTAGCGGGCTATGTGGTGAAAGGGCTGAATGTGATTATTCGATTGCCAGCAAGCCTGACTTCATTAAAACCGATTTTAATTTTACCGCTCTTAGGTTCAATGATCGTTGGTTTGACGATGATTTACCTCATCAATCCACCAGTTGCTGAAATTATGAAAGAGCTAAGTAATTGGCTTACTTCAATGGGCGAAGTGAATGCGATTGTGTTAGGCGCAATTATTGGTGCAATGATGTGTATCGATATGGGCGGACCGGTAAATAAAGCAGCGTACACTTTTTCGGTTGGATTGATTGCATCACAAGTTTATACGCCAATGGCTGCGGCAATGGCCGCGGGTATGGTTCCTCCAATTGGTATGACAGTTGCGACTTGGATTGCTCGCAATAAATTCACCGTTAGCCAACGCGATACGGGGAAAGCGTCATTTGTTCTTGGTTTATGTTTTATTTCTGAAGGTGCATTACCATTTGTGGCAGCAGATCCAATTCGAGTCATTATTAGCTCTGTGATTGGTGGTGCCGTGGCTGGTGCGATTTCAATGGGATTAAATATTACATTACAAGCTCCACACGGCGGGTTATTTGTCATTCCATTTGTATCTGATCCGTTGAAATATCTTGGTGCAATTGCGATTGGTGCTTTATCAACAGGTGTGGTTTACGCCATTATTAAATCGAAAAACAATGCGGAATAATACCGCACTTTAAATGTAAAAAAGCCGATTCGGATGAGTCGGCTTTTATTTTGGACTAGATTTATTTTTCACGATCGTCGATGGTTTGCAGCAAATAATTTCCCTCTGCATCAGCAAGACTGCGGAAACCTACATTCGTGATTTTGTAGGGATACTTTGTTCGATAAGTAAAGTTTTCGTGATGATGTCCGTGGAATACTTGCTTAACCCCCATCTTCATTGCCAAATCATTGATTACTTGGAAACCCATCGGATGTGGTTTAGGGGCTTCGTGACAAATCAACACATCAGCCTGTTGGTTTTCTAAGATTTCAATATCTGATGGGAAAATTGACGTGCGATGACGCAAAGGCACACCTCCTCGCCAGATTTTCTCTTGTGGGCTATATTGACAATAATGAATAGGATCAAAAAACATGGGGCGATTTGGTGGCATCCAAATTTGCCCGCGGAATACACCGCCTAATCCTGCAATGCGGGTTCCTTGAATATCAACTACGCGATTGTGTAAATTGCGTGATTGCCATTCAGAGCCCCAAATCGCATCAAAAGCACTAATTGTTTTGCTATCATGATTTCCATGAATAAACCAAATATCACAATGTCGAGCAAGTTTATCCAACTCATCCGTTGTGGTGAGCTGTAAATCGCCTAAAATTATGAGGGCGACATTCTCCTGTTCGCTCACAAAAGGGTAAATATGATCGTAGCTTCCGTGTGGATCACCGGCAAATAAGATCATTGATGTTTTCCTTTTATAACAAATGGACTATTTTGCAATTCACTGATTTCTTCTTCATTTAACACTTTCTCAATGACTGCTTTCACTTGGTTATAGCGATCAAGATAACTTGGCGATTCAATCTCTATATAAGGAACTTTATATTTATCTAACAGTTTTTTGAGTAGTTGTTGAAATTGTTGGCGTTGCTTTTGTGAACCTAAACTTCGCAAGCCATCATCCACCCATTCAGTATTGTTTTTCAGCAAAATGGTGACGTCGAAGGGATACTCTTTAATCATTGAGTCTAAAAATGGATGGGCTTTTCCTTCATACTGAATGCAGAACGCTTGCGTGGTGATGAAATCCGTATCAATAAATGCAATTTTATGTGCATGGCGCACGGCATAATCAATGTATCGTTGATGACCAAGTGCCATTTGCGGATAGTCAGAATATTGCATAGCCTGCTCATTACCACCGAGCTTTTCAAATACAAATTCACGCCCGTATTCCCACGCGGAAGTGGTATTAAATACGGCGGCTAACTTATTAACGAGTACGCTTTTACCACTGCTTTCTCCCCCTAAAATCGCCACAGTTTTGGCAAAGAAAGGGCGAACTTCTTTCGGAATAAATTTCCAATATTGGAATGGTGTGGTACGAATTTTTGTGGCGGACACATTAAAGAAAGTGCGGTCAGGATCGACTAACGATACTTCTAAACCTAAGTATTTTTCGTAAGGAGCTTTATCTTGAGGTTCGCTACTAAATACGATTGAAGGTTCAAAATGCTTTTCATTAAATAGCGTTTTAACTGCTTCACTCCAAGATTGCCAGCCGTTTGGATAACTCGGAATACCGTCTTCAACCAAATGATGAATAAAAATCTGATTTTTCTGATATTTGAAAATTTGTTGCATCCAACGCAAACGATCTTGCACGGTCGGCATACGTTTCATTTTACTATCGTAAAATAATTTCAAATCGCGCTCTGTATCACTACACACGATAACGTGTAGTTCATCGACTTTACTGAACGCTTCATAAATCATATTTATATGACCTGTGTGTACGGGATAAAATTTCCCGAAAATGACACCGACTTTTTTCTCTTTTGCTTTTGACATAATCCGCTCTTGATAGCGTAAGAATTGAGTGCGTTTATTGTAGGCTAAATGAAAATATTTTTCACGTTCTGATTTAGTGCCTAAGTATTTTGCGCTATACTTAGCGCGCATTCTCAGGGCAGGGTGAAATTCCCTACCGGTGGTAAAGCCCACGAGCGTTTAAAAGTGCGGTCAATTTTTGGCAAATTTTCCCTGCTAAATTGTCCTGATTTTTACTTTTAAAGTCAGCAGATTTGGTGAAATTCCAAAGCCGACAGTAAAGTCTGGATGAAAGAGAGTAAAACGAGTTGGGTTCCCAAATCGTTCATTTTATTTGCATTTCTCAGCCCTGATTCTGGTATTTAATTGAAATCTCAAATTAGGAAATTACTATGAATCAGTCAATTTTATCTCCATTCGGCAATACCGCTGAAGAACGCGTACTTAACGCAATTAATGCCTTCAAAAATGGAAATGGCGTATTAGTTTTAGATGATGAAGATCGTGAAAATGAAGGCGATTTAATTTTCCCAGCTGAAACAATCACACCAGAACAAATGGCAAAATTAATTCGTTATGGCAGTGGCATTGTTTGTTTATGCATTACCGATGAACGTTGCCAACAACTCAATTTACCGCCAATGGTAGAACACAATAATAGCGTAAACAAAACGGCTTTTACTGTGACGATTGAAGCCGCGAAAGGTGTTTCTACAGGTGTATCTGCTGCAGACCGAGTCACAACCATTCAAACCGCGATTGCAGATAATGCAGTTCCAACAGATTTACATCGCCCAGGTCATGTTTTCCCACTTCGTGCAGCAAATGGTGGCGTACTTACTCGTCGCGGGCATACTGAAGCTTCTGTTGATTTAGCGCGTTTAGCAGGATTTAAACATGCAGGTGTGATTTGTGAAATCACGAATGACGATGGCACAATGGCTCGCGCCCCTGAGATCGTAGAATTTGCGAAAAAATTTGGTTATTCCGTGCTAACCATTGAAGATTTAGTTGAATATCGTTTAACTCATAATATTTAGCATCAAGAAGTGCGGTGAAAATTTCTATGATTTTTCACCGCACTTTTTATATTATACTGTTCCACCTTTTTATTTATTTGGGTTACTTATTATGCATAATACAGATCAGCACAATTACGTTATCAGTTTAACTACTGAACAAAAACGCCGAAAACATATTACCGAAGAATTCTGTAAGCAGAATATTCCTTTCGCATTTTTTGATGCTATCACGCCTGATCTTATTGAAGAAACCGCTAAAAAATTTAATATTACATTAGATCGTTCTCCTCAAGCCAAGTTATCAGATGGAGAAATTGGTTGTGCATTAAGTCATATTGTCTTGTGGAATTTAGCCTTAGAGAACAATTTAAACTATATCAATATTTTTGAAGATGACATTCATCTAGGAGAAAATGCCAAAGAATTATTAGAAATTGATTATATTTCTGATGATATTCATGTTTTAAAATTAGAAGCAAATGGCAAAATGTTCTTTAAAAAACCACAATCTGTAAAATGTGATAGAAATGTTTATCCCATTACGGTAAAACAATCAGGATGTGCTGGATATACTGTTACAGCGAAAGGGGCTAAATATTTGCTTGAATTAGTAAAAAATAAACCACTTGATGTGGCGGTTGATTCCCTTGTTTTTGAGGATTTTTTACATTTCAAGAATTATAAAATAGTACAACTTTCACCTGGTGTTTGCGTTCAAGATTTTGTATTACATCCAGATCATCCTTTTGAAAGCAGTTTAAAAGAGGGGAGAGATAGAGTACACGGAAATCAACGTAAGTTTTCTATTTTAGAAAAAATAAAAAATGAATTTGGTCGAGTGAAAATAAAAATGTTCGGAAAACAAGTTCCATTTAAATAACAAAAGAGCGGTTAAAAATCTTATTAAATTTTAACCGCATTTTTTGTTTATTTTACTTCTGGTAAATTTACTGCACCTTCATAGCCTAATTGTCGCCACGCTTCATAAACCGTTACTGCGACAGAATTAGACAAGTTCATACTGCGGCTATTGGCCGTCATTGGAATACGGATTTTTTGTTCCATAGGCATCTCATTTAAAATTGACATTGGTATGCCGCGAGTTTCGGGGCCAAACATTAAATAATCACCAAGTTCAAACTTCACCTGGCTATGAGCTGGACTGCCTTTTGTTGTGAGTGCAAAGAGACGTTTGGGGTTTTCGCTTTCTAAAAAGGCTTCAAAAGTTTTGTGACGTTTGATTTCCGCAAATTCGTGATAATCCAAACCTGAGCGGCGTAAGCGTTTATCATCCCAGGTGAAACCTAGTGGTTCAATTAAGTGCAAGCGAAATCCTGTATTGGCACAAAGGCGAATAATGTTACCGGTATTTTGTGGGATCTCTGGTTCATATAAAACAATATCTAACATAATTTTTTCTCTAATTCTGATATAAACGATAACTCACCATTCCCGTCGTTTTTTCTTTCAATAACGTCCAGTTTTCAGGTGTGATGAGCGGTTTGTCTTTCTCTGTTTCTACGTAAATTAACGCATTGGGTTTTAGCCAATTATTTTCACAAAGCAAGTTAATTGCTTGTTCTGCCAAATTAAAATGAAAGGGTGGATCTAAAAACGCCACATCAAAGTGCGGTTGATTTTGTGGCTGTTTTAGAAAATCCAAACTACTTTGATTAATCACTTCGGCCTGTTCTGATGAGCATTTGAGCGTTTGTAAATTCTTTTTTAATTGATTGGCGATGGTTTTATCTAATTCTAAAAAAGTAACTTTTTTCGCTTGGCGAGAAAGTGCTTCGAAACCTAATGAACCACTCCCCGCAAATCCATCTAAACATTCAGATTGGTGGATATAAGGCATTAACCAATTAAAAAGCGTTTCTTTCACTCTATCGCCAGTCGGGCGTAAGCCTTCTGAATTTAACACTGGAAGTTTTCGCCCTCGCCATAGCCCAGCAATAATGCGAACCTCGCCCTTTGTATTTGGCGTTTGTATTTTTTTCATAAAGATTCGATTTTTATTGAAAATTGTGCTTAGTTTAGACGATTTTTTGCTAGAATAAACGACATTTTTATCGGATTACAGTTAAGAGAGCATTTTATGGCTGAAGAAAATAAAAAAGGTGGATTTTGGGCATCGTTATTTGGGCGTAATAAAAAGCAAGATGAACCTAAAATTGAACCGACAATTGAAGAAGAAAAGATTACAGATATTGAGCCGTCTATTGAAAAACCTGAAACTCATGATTTAGTTGAAGAGCTGTATGAATTAGAGACAGTAGAAAGTGCGGTGGATTCTGAGCCGTTTTTAGTAGAAAGCATTGAAACGAATGAAATCGTTGAAGAAGAAAAAATACAGGAAATTTCAACCGCACTTGAGCCAGTCGAAGACATCATCGAATTAAAAAATTTAGAAGATGACTTTCCGATTACAGAAACCGTGGTTGAATCTGAAATTGTTGAAGATATTAAAAATGAGCTTCAGCCTGTTGTTGAAATTGAAACTCGAGAAAAGCCAAGTGAAGGGGGCTTTTTTAGTCGTTTAGTTAAGGGATTACTGAAAACTAAACAAAATATTGGCGCGGGTTTTCGTAGTTTTTTCTTAGGAAAGAAAATTGATGATGAGTTGTTTGAAGAATTAGAAGAACAACTTTTGATTGCGGATATTGGCGTGCCGACAACAAGTAAAATCATCAAAAATTTGACTGAACATGCAAGCCGAAAAGAATTACAAGATGCTGAGCTTTTATATCAACAATTAAAAGTAGAAATGGCGGATATTCTTGAGCCAGTGGCGCAGCCTCTTGTGATTGATACTACGAAGAAACCTTATGTAATTTTAATGGTGGGCGTAAATGGCGTGGGTAAAACGACGACAATTGGTAAGCTCGCACGTAAATTTCAGGCTGAAGGAAAATCAGTGATGCTCGCAGCAGGCGATACTTTCCGTGCTGCGGCTGTTGAGCAGCTTAAAGTTTGGGGCGAGCGTAATCATATTCCAGTTGTTGCGCAAAGCACTGGGTCTGATTCTGCATCGGTGATTTTTGATGCGATGCAATCAGCGGCTGCACGCAATATTGATATTCTTATTGCGGATACAGCGGGTCGTCTACAAAATAAAAATAACTTAATGGACGAACTGAAAAAAATCGTTCGTGTTATGAAAAAATATGACGAAACTGCACCACATGAAATTATGCTTACGCTGGATGCTGGAACGGGACAAAATGCCATTAGCCAAGCGAAATTATTTAATGAGGCTGTCGGTTTAACAGGGATCTCTCTAACAAAATTAGATGGTACGGCAAAAGGCGGTGTGATTTTTGCCATAGCCGATCAGTTTAAGTTGCCTATTTGCTATATCGGTGTAGGCGAGAAAATTGAAGATTTACGTGAGTTTAATGCCAAAGAATTTATTGAGGCACTATTCGTTCATGAAGAAGAATAAAAAGAATAAGGAAAAATTGTGATTAAGTTCTCAAATGTTTCTAAAGCCTATCATGGCGCAACACAGCCAGCGTTACAAGGCTTGAATTTTCATCTTCCAGTGGGAAGTATGACTTACTTAGTTGGGCATTCAGGCGCAGGGAAAAGTACATTACTCAAGCTTATTATGGGAATGGAAAAAGCCAACGCGGGTCAAATTTGGTTTAACGGACACGATATTACTCGCTTGTCAAAATATGAAATTCCATTTCTGCGTCGCCAAATCGGTATGGTTCACCAAGATTATCGTTTATTAACAGATCGTACGGTGGTGGAAAATGTGGCATTGCCATTGATTATTGCAGGTATGCATCCAAAAGATGCGCATACACGTGCTATGGCATCTTTAGATCGTGTAGGATTGCGTAATAAAGCACACTATTTGCCACCACAAATTTCTGGCGGTGAGCAGCAACGCGTTGATATCGCGCGTGCGATTGTGCATAAACCTCAGCTCTTACTAGCAGATGAACCAACGGGTAATTTAGACGATGAACTTTCTTTAGGCATTTTTAATTTATTTGAAGAATTTAATCGCCTCGGAATGACCGTGTTAATTGCTACTCACGACATTAATTTAATTCAACAAAAACCAAAACCTTGTCTTGTGCTTGAACAAGGTTATTTACGTTATTAAGGAATAATCATGAGCCGACCAACGGATGCATCCTTTTTTGTTCAAACAGCCTATACTTTGCGTGCAGTATGGGCGGATTTATGGCAACGTAAATTTGGCACGCTGCTCACGATTTTGGTGATTGCTGTTTCTCTGACGATCCCAACAGTGAGCTATTTAATGTGGAAAAATTTACATTTAGCGACCACTCAATTTTATCCTGAAAGTGAATTGACGATTTATCTTCATAAGAATTTAAGTGAAGAAGATGCGAATTTAGTGGTAGAGAAAATTCGTCAACAAGAAGGGGTGGAATCACTGAATTATGTTTCTCGCCAAGAAAGTTTAAAGGAATTTAAAAGCTGGTCTGGCTTTGGCGAAGAATTAGAAATTTTAGATGATAATCCATTACCTGCGGTCGTTATGGTAAAACCGACAAGTGAATTTAATGTTTCAGAAAAACGTGATGAGTTACGTACCAATTTAACTAAAATTAAAGGGGTACAAGAAGTTCGTTTGGATAATGATTGGATGGAAAAATTAACCGCACTTTCTTGGTTAATCGCCCATGTGGCAATTTTCTGCACTGTATTAATGACGATAGCGGTATTTTTAGTTATTGGTAACAGTATTCGCTCTGATGTGTATAGTAGCCGATCAAGTATTGATGTGATGAAATTGCTTGGTGCAACAGATCAATTTATCCTTCGTCCTTATCTTTATACGGGGATGATTTATGCCGTGTTAGGCGGGTTAGTTGCAGCAATTTTTAGTAGCTTTATTATCAATTATTTTACTTCTGCAGTGAAATATGTAACGGATATTTTTGCCGTTCAATTCAGTTTGAATGGATTAGGCGTTGGGGAATTTGTATTCTTATTAGTGTGCTGTTTAATTATGGGATATGTTGGTGCGTGGATTGTAGCAAAACGACATATCACGCTATTAGATAACCATCATTAATTTTAATATGTGAAGTGCGGTGATTTTTCTAAGTGTTTTTCGATGAGAAAATACGACGATAAATGAGCGCACTTTTTATTTGCTTTGAATAAATCCCTTGCAATTTGTTTAACTTTTGTGTAGTATCTGCAAGCTTTCAATATGAAAGCCGTTTAATGTAATCATTTATTAAACGAGCATGACGATATGTCACGCTAAACAATGTTTCCGATTTGGAGACTATATAACAGGTAACTTGCACCTCCTTTTCTATTTTGAAGTTAGAATTGTGATTGGTGTTAGTTTTTTATTAGCTAAATTTTATTGGAGCTCTGGTCTAATGCAGAACCAAAGAATCCGTATCCGCTTAAAAGCTTTCGATCACCGTTTGATCGATCAATCTACAGCGGAGATCGTAGAAACAGCTAAACGTACTGGTGCACAAGTTCGTGGTCCAATTCCTTTACCAACTCGTAAAGAGCGTTTCACCGTGTTGATTTCTCCACACGTAAACAAAGACGCACGTGACCAATACGAAATTCGTACTCACAAACGTTTAGTAGATATCGTAGAGCCAACAGAAAAAACTGTTGATGCATTAATGCGTTTAGATTTGGCTGCCGGCGTGGACGTGCAGATCAGCCTAGGTTAATTAAGAGGTTATTACAATGATTGGTTTAGTCGGTCGTAAAGTTGGTATGACCCGTATCTTCAATGAAGACGGTGTTTCTGTACCAGTTACCGTTATCGAAATCGAAGCCAACCGCATAACTCAAGTTAAAACTCTTGAAAACGATGGCTATACTGCAGTTCAAGTTACTACTGGTTCTAAAAAAGCGAATCGTGTAACTAAACCTGAAGCAGGCCATTTCGTGAAAGCAGGTGTTGAAGCTGGTCGCGGTTTATGGGAATTTCGTACTGAAGGTGAAGAATTCACTTTAGGTCAAGAAATCAATGTTGACATCTTTGCAGATGTTAAAAAAGTAGATGTTACCGGTACTTCTAAAGGTAAAGGTTTCCAAGGTGGTGTTAAACGTTGGAACTTCCGTACTCAAGATGCGACTCATGGTAACTCTTTATCACATCGTGTACTTGGTTCTATTGGTCAAAACCAAACTCCAGGTCGTGTGTTTAAAGGTAAAAAAATGGCAGGACATTTAGGTGCTGAACGTGTAACTGTTCAATCACTTGAAGTTGTTCGTGTAGATGCTGAGCGTAAATTGCTATTAGTAAAAGGTTCTGTACCTGGTGCTATCAATGGCGATGTTATCGTTAAGCCAGCAGTTAAAGCATAAGTCTAGGAGATAGAGATGGAATTACAAGTTGTAGGTGCAAACGCACTAACTGTTTCTGAAACTACCTTCGGACGTGAGTTTAACGAAGCGTTGATCCACCAAGTTGTTGTTGCCTATGCAGCAGGTGCGCGTCAAGGTACTCGTGCGCAAAAAACTCGTGCTGAAGTGTCTGGTTCAGGTAAAAAACCTTGGCGTCAAAAAGGTACAGGTCGTGCTCGTGCTGGTGATATCAAATCACCAATCTGGCGTTCTGGTGGTATAACCTTTGCGGCTAAACCACAAGATCACAGTCAAAAAGTGAACAAGAAAATGTACCGTGGTGCTATCAAAAGCATTCTTTCTGAATTAGTTCGTCAAGACCGTTTGGTTGTTGTTGAAAAATTCGAATTAGATGCACCAAAAACTAAAGTTTTAGTACAAAAATTAAAAGATTTAGCCGTTGAAGATGCGTTAATTATCACAGCAAGCTTAGATGAAAATCTATTCTTAGCAGCGCGTAACTTATATAAAGTTGACGTACGTGATGTTCAAGGTATCGATCCAGTTAGCTTAATCGCTTTCGATAAAGTGATTGTTACTGTTGATGCTGTGAAACAAATTGAGGAGATCCTAGCATGAGTCAAGAACGTTTGCTAAGCGTGCTACGTGCACCGCACATCTCTGAAAAAGCAACTAATAATGCTGAAAAATCTAACACTGTTGTACTTAAAGTTGCTTTAGATGCGAACAAAGCTGAAATTGCTGCTGCTGTTGCTCAATTATTTGAAGTAAAAGTTGACTCTGTTCGTACCGTGGTTGTTAAAGGTAAAACTAAACGCCGTGGTAGCAAAATGGGTCGTCGCAGCGACTGGAAAAAAGCTTATGTAACTTTAGCCGAAGGCCAAAACTTGGACTTCGTGGACAGTGCAGAGTAATCGGAGGAAATTAGAGAATGGCTATCGTTAAATGTAAGCCGACCTCCGCTGGTCGTCGTCACGTTGTTAAAATCGTGAACCCTGAATTACACAAGGGTAAACCTTACGCACCTCTTCTAGATACTAAATCTAAAACTGGTGGTCGTAACAACTATGGTCGTATTACTACTCGTCACATTGGTGGCGGTCACAAACAACACTACCGTTTAATCGATTTCAAACGTAACAAGTTAGACATCCCAGCGGTTGTTGAGCGTTTAGAATATGATCCAAACCGTTCTGCTAACATTGCTTTAGTGCTTTATAAAGATGGCGAACGCCGTTATATCTTAGCACCTAAAGGCTTGTCAGTAGGCGATCAAATCCAAGCTGGCGTAAACTCACCAATTAAAGTGGGTAACTCATTACCAATGCGTAATATCCCAGTTGGTTCAACAGTACATAACGTTGAATTAAAACCAGGTAAAGGCGGTCAAATCGCTCGTTCTGCTGGTGCTTATGTACAAATCATCGCACGTGAAGGCAACTATGTAACTTTACGTTTACGTTCTGGCGAAATGCGTAAAGTATTAGCTGAATGTGTTGCAACAATCGGTGAAGTTGGTAACTCAGAACATATGCTTCGCGTATTGGGTAAAGCTGGTGCTAACCGCTGGAGAGGCATTCGCCCTACAGTTCGTGGTACTGCAATGAACCCAGTAGATCACCCACACGGTGGTGGTGAAGGTCGTAACTTTGGTAAACACCCAGTAACTCCTTGGGGCGTTCAAACCAAAGGTAAGAAAACTCGTCACAACAAACGTACTGATAAATATATCGTACGTCGTCGTGGCAAATAATAGATTAAATTAAAGAGGATTAGCCATGCCACGTTCTCTCAAGAAGGGTCCTTTCCTTGACCTACACTTGTTGAAGAAGGTAGAGAAGGCGGTGGAAAGCGGGGATAAAAAACCAATCAAAACTTGGTCCCGTCGTTCAATGATCATTCCATCAATGATCGGATTGACCATCGCAGTCCATAATGGTCGTCAGCACGTTCCTGTTTATGTATCTGATGAAATGATCGGTCATAAGCTTGGTGAATTTGCACCGACTCGTACATACCGCGGTCACGCGGCAGATAAGAAAGCTAAGAAATAAGAGGTAAATAGATGGAAACTATCGCAAAACATCGTTACGCTCGCACTTCTGCCCAAAAAGCTCGCTTAGTTGCCGATTTAATTCGTGGTAAAAAAGTTGCGCAAGCGTTGGAAATCTTAACTTTCACTAACAAAAAAGCAGCAGCTTTAGTGAAGAAAGTTTTAGAATCAGCTATTGCAAACGCAGAGCACAATGACGGTGCAGATATCGATGATCTTAAAGTTGCTAAAATCTTCGTTGACGAAGGTCCTAGCATGAAACGTGTTATGCCACGTGCTAAAGGTCGTGCAGATCGTATTTTAAAACGTACTAGCCACATTACTGTGGTTGTGTCAGATCGTTAATAAGTAGAGGAATAGCAATGGGTCAAAAAGTACATCCACATGGTATTCGCCTAGGTATTGTTAAACCTTGGAGCTCTACTTGGTTCGCGAATACACAAGACTTCGCTGACAATCTTGAAGGCGATTTCAAAGTACGCAAATTCTTAAATAAAGAATTAGCAAATGCTTCAGTTTCACGTATTACTATTGAGCGTCCAGCTAAAAGTATTCGTGTAACTATTCACACAGCTCGTCCTGGTATCGTAATCGGTAAAAAAGGCGAAGATGTTGAAAAATTACGTAACGCAGTGTCTAAAATCGCTGGCGTTCCTGCTCAAATCAACATTGCTGAAGTGAAAAAACCTGAATTAGATGCGAAATTAGTTGCAGATAGCATCGCTTCTCAATTAGAACGTCGTGTAATGTTCCGTCGTGCAATGAAACGTGCGGTACAAAGCGCAATGCGTTTAGGTGCTAAAGGTATCAAAGTTGAGGTTAGCGGTCGTTTAGGTGGTGCAGAAATCGCACGTTCAGAATGGTATCGTGAAGGTCGTGTACCTCTACATACTCTTCGTGCGGACATCGATTATAACACTGCAGAAGCTCACACAACTTACGGCGTAATCGGCGTTAAAGTGTGGATCTTCAAAGGTGAAATTCTTGGTGGAATGGCTGCCGTTGCGCAATCAGAACAACAACCTGCCGACAAGCCTAAAAAGGCTCCTCGCGGTAAAGGTCGTAAGTAAGGAGAAACGCTAAATGTTGCAACCAAAACGTACAAAATTCCGTAAAGTTCACAAAGGCCGCAACCGTGGTATCGCGGGCGGTACTGAAGTTAGTTTCGGTACTTACGGTTTAAAAGCAGTTGGTCGTTGTCGTTTAACCGCTCGTCAAATCGAAGCGGCACGTCGTGCAATGTCACGTGCAGTAAAACGTCAAGGTAAAATCTGGATTCGTGTATTCCCAGATAAACCAATTACTGAAAAACCATTAGAAGTCCGTATGGGTAAAGGTAAAGGTAACGTTGAGTACTGGGTAGCCTTAATCCAACCGGGTAAAGTGCTTTATGAAATGGATGGTGTGTCTGAAGAAGTAGCAAGAAACGCATTTGCATTAGCAGCTGCTAAATTGCCAGTTAAGACCACTTTCGTAACTAAGACGGTGATGTAATGAAAGCTCAAGATTTACGTACAAAAAGTGTTGAAGAGCTGAATGCTGAATTAGTAAACCTTTTAGGTGAACAATTCAAGTTGCGTATGCAGACAGCCACCGGTCAGCTTCAACAAACCCATCAGGCTAAACAAGTGCGTCGTGATATTGCACGTGTAAAAACTGTATTAACCGAAAAGGCGGGTGAGTAATGACTGATAAAATTCGTAGCGTACAAGGTAAAGTTGTTAGCGACAAAATGGAAAAATCTTTCGTTGTTGCTATTGAACGTAAGGTAAAACACCCTTTATATGGTAAATTTATCCGTCGTACAACTAAATTACACGTACACGATGAGAACAATGAAGCCAAAGTTGGTGATACCGTAGAGATTCGCGAATGTCGCCCTCTATCAAAAACCAAATCTTGGACTTTAGTTCGTGTTGTTGAGAAAGCAGTTATTGCTTAATTAACAATATTAAATTAAAACCCCAGCCGCATAAGCGGTTGGGGTTTTATTTTTTATTTAATAATACTAGTCTTTTATGATATAGCCTTCTACCAACTATTGACAAATATTCAAAAGCAAAAATAATTGATATGTACGGTTTTCAGCTAGGATACATGAAATTAGGAAAGGATAACCAATTTAGATAAATTTTAGTTTATATTAATGAATAGAAACCTCATTGGTTTTTAATTTGTCTAAAGTGCGGTAAATTTTAACTGGATTATTTAGTAAATAGGTTAAGAGGAGAAAGGTAAATTATCATTGCCTTTCTCTTTTTCTTTTGATAGAATCCGCCACCTATCCGCCATTCTATCCGAGTAGTGCGGATGGGTTCGTCCCGAAAGGGTGTTTTTTTAATCTTAACGGAGCACTAATATGATCCAAGAACAGACTATGCTGGATGTTGCTGATAATTCAGGCGCTCGCAGCGTAATGTGTATCAAGGTTCTAGGTGGATCGCACCGTCGTTATGCTGCGATTGGTGACATCATCAAAATTACTGTAAAAGAAGCAATTCCACGCGGTAAAGTAAAAAAAGGTGATGTATTAAAAGCAGTTGTTGTGCGCACCAAGAAGGGTGTTCGTCGCCCAGATGGCTCAGTTATTCGTTTCGATGGTAACGCTTGTGTAATTTTAAATAATAACACTGAGCAACCAATCGGTACTCGTATTTTTGGACCGGTGACTCGTGAACTTCGTTCTGAGAAATTCATGAAGATCATTTCTTTAGCTCCAGAAGTACTGTAAGGGGAATGTAATGGCTGCTAAAATCCGTCAAAATGATGAAGTAATTGTTCTTACTGGTAAAGATAAGGGCAAACGTGGCAAGGTAACTAAAGTGTTACCAAACGGTAAAGTGTTTGTTGAAGGTATCAACATTATTACTAAACATGAAAAACCAGTTCCTGCATTAGGAAAAGCTGGTGGTTTAGTGAAAAAAGAAGCTGCAATTGACGCTTCAAATGTTGCGATTTTCAATCCTAAAACAAATAAAGCTGACCGTGTAGGTTTTAGATTCGAAGACGGCAAAAAAGTACGTTTCTTCAAATCTAACAATGAAATTATCTAACAAACTGGAGTAATGCGATGGCGAAACTGCATGATTACTACAGAGATCAAGTAGTAAGCGAATTAAAAAATAAATTCGGCTACAAATCTGTCATGCAAGTCCCACGAATCGAAAAGATTACCCTGAATATGGGTGTGGGTGAAGCATTGACCGACAAAAAATTGCTAGACAACGCAGTGGCGGACTTAGCAGCAATCAGCGGTCAAAAACCTTTAGTAACTAAAGCTCGTAAATCTGTTGCTGGCTTTAAAATCCGTCAGGGATATCCAATCGGTTGTAAAGTAACACTACGCGGTGAGCGTATGTGGGAGTTCTTTGAACGTTTAATTACAATTGCTGTTCCACGTATTCGTGACTTCCGCGGTTTAAGCGCGAAATCATTCGATGGTCGTGGTAACTATAGCATGGGTGTGCGTGAACAAATCATCTTCCCTGAAATCGATTACGATAAAGTAGATCGTGTACGTGGTTTAGATATCACTATCACAACTACTGCTAAGAATGATGAAGAAGGTCAAGCACTACTTGCTGCCTTTAATTTCCCATTCCGTAAATAAGGCAGGTTATAATGGCTAAACAATCAATGAAAGCACGCGATGTAAAACGCGTTAAATTGGCTGAAAAATTCTACGCAAAACGTGTTGAATTAAAGAAAATCATTTCTGATGTCAATGCCTCTGATGAAGATCGTTGGGATGCAGTGTTAAAGTTACAAACTTTACCACGTGATTCTAGCCCATCTCGTCAACGTAACCGTTGCCGCCAAACTGGACGTCCTCATGGCGTTTTACGTAAGTTTGGTTTAAGCCGAATTAAGGTTCGTGAAGCTGCAATGCGCGGTGAAATCCCAGGCCTTAAAAAAGCGAGCTGGTAATATACCACTTTATTTTGGAATCGGAGAAAAAGTACAATGAGTATGCAAGATCCAATCGCAGATATGCTGACCCGTATTCGTAACGGTCAAGCTGCGAACAAAGTTGCAATCAATATGCCTTCTTCCAAGCTAAAAGTGGCAATTGCCAACGTATTAGCTGCTGAAGGTTATATCGAAAGCGTAAAAGTTTTAGAAGGTGCTAAACCTGAATTGGAAATTACTTTAAAATATTTCCAAGGCAAACCAGTTGTAGAAAGCATCCAACGTGTAAGTCGTCCTGGTCTTCGTATTTACAAACGTAAAGATGAATTACCAAAAGTTATGGGCGGTTTAGGTGTTGCAGTTATTTCTACATCTAAAGGTGTTATGACTGACCGCGCTGCTCGTCAAGCAGGTTTAGGCGGTGAGATCATCTGTTATGTAGCTTAATAGAGAGGTAGGAAAATGTCTCGTGTTGCAAAGGCACCTGTTAATATTCCTGCCGGCGTTGAAGTTAAACTCGACGGTCAGCTATTAACAGTAAAAGGTAAAAATGGCGAGTTATCTCGCAAAATTCATGAATCAGTTGAAGTAAAACAAGATAACGGACAATTTACGTTCACTCCACGTGAAGGTTTTGTTGAAGCAAATGCTCAATCGGGTACTGCACGTGCATTGGTTAATGCAATGGTTATCGGTGTTACTGAAGGTTTCACTAAAAAATTAGTATTGGTGGGTGTTGGTTACAGAGCTCAACTTAAAGGCAATGCAATTGCATTAAGTTTAGGCTATTCTCACCCAATAGAGCATACTTTGCCGGCAGGTATTACTGCAGAATGTCCATCTCAAACCGAAATCGTGTTGAAAGGTGCAGACAAACAGTTGATCGGTCAAGTTGCAGCAGATATTCGTGCTTATCGCCGTCCTGAGCCTTATAAAGGTAAAGGGGTACGTTACGCTGATGAAGTGGTACGTATCAAAGAGGCTAAGAAGAAATAATTAAGGTAACACTATGGATAAGAAATCAGCTCGTATCCGTCGTGCAGCTCGTGCACGTCATATGATGAGAGAGCAAGGTGTAACTCGTTTAGTTATTCACCGCACTCCACGTCATATTTATGCACAAGTTATTGCACCAAACGGTTCAGAAGTGCTTGCCGCTGCTTCAACTGTTGAGAAAGCAATTCGTGAGCAAGTAAAATACACCGGTAATAAAGATGCTGCTGCTGCAGTAGGTAAAGCTGTTGCAGAACGCGCATTAGCAAAAGGCGTTCAAGCTGTTGCTTTTGATCGTTCCGGTTTTAAATATCATGGTCGTGTCCAAACTTTAGCGGACGCTGCACGTGAAGCTGGTCTACAGTTCTAATGAGGTAAATTGAGATGTCAAACATCGAAAAACAAGTTGGTGAACTGCAAGAGAAGCTAATCGCAGTAAACCGTGTATCAAAAACTGTAAAAGGTGGTCGTATTATGAGTTTCACTGCATTAACTGTGGTGGGCGATGGTAATGGCCGAGTAGGTTTTGGTTATGGTAAAGCACGAGAAGTTCCAGCAGCGATCCAAAAAGCAATGGAAAAAGCACGTCGTAATATGATTAACGTTGCTTTGAATGAAGGTACATTACAGCATCCAGTTAAAGGTGTTCATACTGGTTCACGTGTATTTATGCAACCAGCAAGCGAAGGTACAGGTATCATCGCTGGTGGTGCAATGCGTGCAGTATTGGAAGTTGCAGGTGTACGCAATGTTCTTTCTAAAGCGTATGGTTCTACCAACCCAATTAACGTTGTTCGTGCAACTATTGATGCATTAGCAAACATGAAATCACCAGAAATGGTTGCTGCAAAACGCGGTAAAACTGTTGATGAAATCTTGGGGTAATGAATAATGGCTAAAACTATTAAAGTAACACAAGTTCGTAGCTCAATTGCTCGTTTACCGAAGCATAAAGCTACCTTGCGTGGTCTTGGTCTTCGCCATATGCACCACACTGTTGAGTTAATTGATACGCCTGCAGTACGTGGTATGATTAACCAAGTTTCATACATGGTTAAAGTGGAGGAGTAAGAGATGCGTTTAAATACTCTATCTCCGGCTGAAGGTTCAAAGCATAGCGCTAAACGCCTCGGTCGTGGTATTGGTTCAGGTTTAGGCAAGACTGGTGGCCGTGGTCATAAAGGTCAAAAATCTCGTACTGGTGGCGGTGTTCGTCGCGGTTTCGAAGGTGGTCAAATGCCGTTATACCGTCGTTTACCAAAATTTGGTTTTACTTCAATGAAAGCTGCAGTAACTGCAGAAGTTCGTTTGAATGAGTTAGCCAAAGTTGAAGGTAATGTAGTAACCTTAGAAACATTAAAAGCAGCAAATATCTTAACTAAAGATATCCAATTCGCTAAAGTAGTTTTAGCGGGTGAAGTGAAATCTGCAGTAACAGTTCGTGGTTTGCGTGTAACTAAGGGTGCAAAAGCAGCAATTGAAGCTGCTGGCGGTTCAGTTGAGGAATAATTAGCAAATGGCTAAACAACCAGGTTATCAAGCAAGAAGTACTAATAGCGGTAAAGGTGAATTAAAAAGCCGATTACTTTTCGTTTTAGGTGCGCTTATCGTTTACCGAATTGGTTCTTTCATTCCGGTTCCTGGTATTGATGCGGCTGTGCTAGCTCAATTAGTTGAACAACAAAAAGGCACCATCATTGACATGTTTAATATGTTCTCTGGTGGTGCATTAAGCCGTGCATCTATATTAGCATTAGGTATTATGCCGTATATCTCGGCATCTATTGTAATTCAGTTGCTTGCAACGGTTTCTCCTGCTTTAGCAGAATTAAAGAAAGAAGGTGCTGCTGGTCAACGTAAAATTTCTAAGTATACTCGGTATGCGACAGTTGTTTTTGCAACCATTCAGGCAGTAGCTATTTCAACAGGTTTACCAAATATGTTACCTGGCTTAGTGCCAAATGTTGGATTTGGTTTTTACTTTACTTCAGTTGTTAGCTTAGTCACTGGAACTATGTTCCTCATGTGGTTAGGTGAACAAATTACTGAAAGAGGTATTGGTAACGGTATTTCAATTCTTGTTTTTGGCGGTATCGTAGCTGGTTTACCATCAGCTATACTTCAAACTATTGAGCAGGCTCGTCAAGGACAAATGCATCCATTAGTGCTTCTTCTGATCGCAGCTATTGTATTTGCAGTAACTTATTTCGTTGTTTTTGTTGAAAGAGGACAGCGCAGAATTCGCGTTGAATATGCAAAGCGTCAACAAGGTCGTCAAATTTTAGGTGGTCATTCGACACATTTACCATTGAAAGTAAATATGGCAAACGTAATGCCGGCAATTTTTGCCTCAAGTATTATTTTATTTCCAGCAACCTTAACTCAATGGTTTGGACAAAATGATAAGTTTGAGTGGTTAAATAACTTATCTATGTTGTTGAATCCTGGTCAGCCTCTTTATTTACTTGTTTATGCTGTAGCAATTATTTTCTTTAGCTTCTTTTACACAGCAATGCAGTATAATCCGCGAGATACAGCAGATAATCTAAAAAAATCTGGTGCATTTATTCCAGGAATTAGACCAGGGGAACAAACCTCTCGTTATATTGATAAAGTTATGACTCGTCTTACACTGATTGGCGGTCTTTATGTAACGTTTGTGTGTTTAGTTCCTTATATTATGACATCGGCTTGGGATGTTAAATTTTACTTCGGTGGAACATCTCTTTTAATTGTAGTCGTTGTAATTATGGATTTCATCGTGCAGGTTCAGAGTCACTTAATGTCGTCTCAGTATGAATCTGCGTTGAAAAAAGCAAACCTTAAAGGTTTTGGACAATAATTGTTCATTTAGTAGAAAAGGATAAGCAATGAAAGTTCGTGCTTCCGTAAAGAAAATGTGTCGTAACTGTAAAATTGTTAAACGTGAAGGTGTTGTACGAGTATTGTGCAGCGATCCTAAACATAAACAACGTCAAGGTTAATTCATATTTTTTCTTGCAAAGAACCAGTTGAGCAGTTATACTGCTCAACTCATTTATGTCCTTGGTATTCTGTTTGAGTATCCTGAAAACGGGCTTTTCAAGATCAGAATACCAAATTAGTTAAAATAATAGGAGTGCATAGTGGCCCGTATTGCAGGCATTAACATTCCTGATCACAAACACGCTGTAATCGCTTTAACTGCAATTTACGGTATTGGTAAGACTCGCTCTAAAGCTATTTGTGCTGCAGCGGGTATTGCTGAGGATGTTAAGATCAGAGAATTGTCTGAAGAGCAGATTGACAAACTGCGTGACGAAGTTGGTAAATTTACCGTTGAAGGTGATTTACGTCGTGAAGTAACACTAAACATCAAACGTCTTTTAGACTTAGGTTGTTATCGTGGTTTACGTCACCGTCGTAGTTTACCGGTACGTGGTCAACGTACTAAAACTAATGCGCGTACCCGTAAGGGTCCACGTAAGCCGATCAAAAAATAGTCGGGGTAAATAAAGAATGGCTAAAACACCAGTTCGTGCACGTAAACGTGTAAAAAAACAAGTCGTAGATGGCGTAGCACATATTCACGCATCTTTCAATAATACAATCGTTACTATTACTGACCGTCAAGGTAACGCTCTAGCATGGGCGACTGCAGGTGGTTCAGGTTTCCGCGGTTCTCGTAAATCTACCCCGTTCGCTGCGCAAGTTGCTGCTGAACGTTGTGCTGAAATTGTTAAAGAATTCGGCTTAAAGAACTTGGAAGTTATGGTTAAAGGTCCGGGTCCAGGTCGTGAATCTACAATTCGCGCGTTAAACGCAGCGGGTTTCCGTATCACGAATATTACTGATGTGACTCCGATTCCTCATAACGGTTGTCGTCCACCGAAAAAACGTCGCGTTTAAGACGTATATAGGATAGTTGGAGAAAGAAAATGGCAAGATATTTGGGTCCAAAACTCAAGCTCAGCCGTCGTGAAGGTACTGATTTATTTCTTAAATCAGGCGTGCGTGCGATTGATTCAAAATGTAAAATTGATACAGCACCTGGTCAACATGGTGCTCGTAAACCGCGTTTGTCTGACTATGGTAGTCAATTACGTGAAAAACAAAAAGTTCGTCGTATCTATGGTATTTTAGAACGTCAATTCCGTAACTACTATAAAGAAGCAAACCGTTTAAAAGGTAACACTGGTGAAAATTTATTAGTGTTATTAGAAGGTAGATTGGATAACGTTGTTTATCGCATGGGATTTGCTGCAACTCGTGCAGAAGCTCGCCAATTAGTGAGCCATAAAGCGATTGTTGTAAATGGTCGTGTTGTTAACATTCCATCTTTCCAAGTTTCTGTAAATGATGTTGTTGCTGTTCGTGAGAAATCTAAAAAACAAGCACGTATTAAAGCATCATTAGAATTAGCAGAACAAAGAGAAAAACCAACATGGTTAGAAGTTGATTCTGCAAAAATGGAAGGTGTGTTCAAACGTGTTCCTGAACGTTCTGATTTATCAGCAGATATTAACGAACATCTGATCGTTGAGCTTTACTCTAAATAATAGTTAAGCTTAAAAGCAAAGAGAGGATAAAATGCAGGGTTCTGTTACAGAATTTTTAAAACCACGTTTAGTAGATATTGAACAAATTAGTTCAACTCATGCTAAAGTGATCTTAGAGCCGTTAGAGCGTGGTTTTGGCCATACTCTAGGTAATGCATTACGTCGTATCCTTCTGTCTTCAATGCCAGGTTGTGCTGTAACTGAAGTGGAAATTGATGGCGTATTGCACGAATATAGTAGTAAGGAAGGTGTTCAAGAAGATATTCTTGAAGTTCTTTTAAACCTTAAAGGTCTAGCGGTTAAAGTACAGAATAAAGATGATGTTATTCTGACACTAAATAAATCTGGAATTGGCCCTGTTGTTGCAGCGGATATCACCCATGATGGTGATGTTGAAATTGTGAATCCGAATCATGTAATCTGTCACTTAACTGACGAAAATGCATCAATCAGTATGCGTATTCGAGTTCAGCGTGGTAGAGGATATGTTCCAGCTTCAGCTCGCACTCATAGTCAAGCGGAAGAGCGTCCAATTGGTCGCTTACTTGTTGATGCTTGTTACAGCCCAGTTGATCGCATTGCATATAATGTTGAGGCAGCTCGTGTTGAGCAACGTACTGACCTAGATAAACTTGTTATCGAGTTAGAAACTAATGGTACGCTTGAGCCTGAAGAAGCAATTCGTCGTGCTGCAACAATCTTAGCAGAGCAACTCGATGCATTCGTTGATTTGCGTGATGTTCGTCAACCTGAGATTAAGGAAGAAAAACCGGAATTTGATCCGATTTTATTACGTCCTGTAGATGATTTAGAGTTGACAGTTCGTTCTGCTAACTGTTTGAAAGCAGAAACAATTCATTATATCGGTGATTTAGTACAACGTACAGAAGTTGAATTATTAAAAACACCTAATCTTGGTAAGAAATCTCTTACTGAAATTAAGGATGTGCTCGCTTCACGTGGCTTGTCACTTGGTATGCGCCTTGAAAATTGGCCACCAGCAAGTATTGCTGAAGACTAGTTTGGTCATAGGTTAAGATTTTTCTGAGAAGGATAAGATCATGCGCCATCGTAAGAGTGGTCGTCAACTAAACCGTAATAGCAGCCATCGCCAAGCGATGTTTCGTAACTTAGCAAGTGCTTTAGTTAGTCATGAAATCATTAAGACTACTTTGCCTAAAGCTAAAGAATTACGCCGTGTAGTTGAACCGTTAATTACATTAGCAAAAGTAGATAGCGTTGCAAACCGTCGTTTAGCATTCGCTCGTACTCGCAACGTTGAAACTGTTGCAAAATTATTTAATGAATTAGGTCCACGTTTTGCTCAACGTGCAGGTGGTTACACTCGCATTTTGAAATGTGGTTTCCGTGCAGGCGATAATGCACCAATGGCATACATTGAGTTAGTTGATCGCCCAGAAGTTGCTGAAGCAGCTACTGAGGAATAAAAATCAATTCAAAGGAAAAGCTCACTATAAAGTGAGCTTTTTTATTATAGCCAGACGAAAGTCTGGCTATAATAACCATACGCTATGCGTATGGAGCCAAATAGCTTAAGCTATGAATAGAAAAAATCCTCGCTATATAATGAACAAGGCTGACAACCCAAATTCAACATATAGGGGGATTATCATGGTAAGTAAAACCAGTGACGATTCAACTCTATCACACACAAAATAGAACGGTAAGTATCACATTGTATTTATCCCGAAGTACAGAAGAAAAGCAATTTATGGAAAGTTAAGAGCAGATATAGGTCAAATATTGAGGCAGTTATGTGACTATAAAAATGTGGAGATAATAGAAGCGCATGCAATGCCAGACCATATCCATATGCTCTTAAAAATCCCACCTAAAATATCAGTATTAGGTTTTATGGACTATCTGAAGGGGAAGTCAGCGCTGATGATTTTTGAAAGACACGCGAACTTAAAATATAGATATGGAAATAGGCATTTCTGGGCGAAAGGATTTTTTGTCAGCACAGTAGGGTTAAATACAAAAGTGGTAGAGGATTATATAAGAAACCAAGAAAAAGAAGATATGGTTCAAGATAATTTATCAACGAAAGAACATGTTGACCCCTTTAAGGGGGTAATTAAGGAAATAATTAGACGCGGTTGTCAGTTCTCACAAGCCCCTTGAGGGGTTTGTGAAGTATAGGCCCTGATAGGGTAGCCTAAAAACCGCATGTTTTACGTGCGGATTGTTATTCAATCTCTAAAGGAAAAATTATTATGAGTTTTATTAAAGAATTTCGCGAATTTGCAATGCGCGGTAATGTTGTAGATATGGCTGTCGGTGTGATTATCGGTGGTGCGTTTGGTAAGATCGTAAGTTCACTTGTTAGTGATATTTTTATGCCTGTGCTTGGTATTTTAACGGGTGGCATTGATTTCAAAGATATGAAATTTGTATTGGCTCAACCACAAGGCGATGTTCCAGCTGTTACTTTAAACTACGGTGTGTTTATTCAGAATGTGATTGATTTCATTATTATTGCTTTTGCAATCTTTATGATGATTAAGGCACTTAATAAAGTGAGAAAACCAGAAGAGAAAAAAGCAGGTCCTACATCGGAAGATTTGCTCACAGAAATTCGTGACTTATTAAAGAATAAATAATGAAATTGAAAAATAAAGGTTGGTAAATATGCCAACCTTTTTTTATTGTTATTTTTTAGGCTATAATCGCCCCCTAAAATTTAAGGAATTAAAAATGGAAAAATATAATAAACTCCGTATTGAATGGGATTGCCGCCGAGGAATGTTGGAGTTGGATAAAATCATTATGCCTTTTTATTTGAAGCATTTTGATGAATTAACAGATGACAAAAAAGATATATTTATTCGTTTATTAGCAAGTACAGATCTGCAGCTATTTTCTTGGTTTTTTAATCGTGGTCAATCATCAGATTCAGAAATTCAATCTATGGTGGAATATATCCAAAACGTACAAAAAATCACAACTAATTAAAATTATTAAGATATGTATGAACTTTTTTCACACACTTGTGTCTGAGATTGCAACAAGAGCTTGCTGTCTTGAATATTAAGGCGTGTTAGATATTGGCATAGGAGAAATATGGCTGAACAGCTAACAGATCAGGCTTTGGTAGAAAGAGTGCAGCAAGGGGATAAGAAAGCCTTCAATTTGTTGGTTTCTCGTTATCAGAATAAAGTGGCGGGGCTTTTGACTCGCTATGTATCACGTAACGATATTCCTGATGTGGTGCAAGAATCCTTTATAAAGGCTTATCGCTCAATTGAATCTTTTCGTGGCGAAAGTGCTTTCTATACATGGCTTTATCGAATTGCCGTCAATACGGCAAAAAATTATTTAACGGCTCAAGGACGTCGTCCACCTAATGAAGATATTTTAGCTGAGGATGCTGAAAATTATGATGTGGGTACGCACTTGCGGGATGTAGATACACCCGAAAATGAAATGTTATCTAGTGAACTTGAACGAATTGTGTTTAGTACGATTCACAGTTTGCCAGAAGATTTAAAAACAGCAATCACCTTGCGAGAGCTAGAAGGTTTAAGCTATGAAGAGATTGCAGAAATTATGGATTGCCCTGTTGGTACTGTTCGTTCTCGTATTTTCCGAGCAAGGGAAATTATTGAGAATAAAATTCAACCACTGATGCAACGTGAATAAAAAGTCGGAGTTTACTATGCAAAAAGAGCAACTTTCAGCCTATATGGATGGCGAACAAGTCGAGGCTGGCTTGACAGATGCTTTATTGAAAGACGAAGAATTACAAGAATCTTGGCAGGCATTCCATGCTGTACGAGCAGTGATGCGTAAAGAAAGCTACTTGTTTCTAGGGGCTGATTTTACCGCTAAAATGGCAGCTTTAATTGAATCTGAAGAAGTGAAGAAAGTCGATGTCATTGCGGTGTCTCAACCTGAACCAAAAGATACACATAATTCTGTATTTATGCAAAAACTAAAAGCGTTCTTTGCGCCAATGACGCAAGTTGCTGTTGCTGCTGGTGTATGTTTGGTGGCGGTACTTGGTGTTCAATCTTTCAATAATAAAAACGATGCGTCTAATTTACCTGAGACTCCAGTATTGCAAACCTTGCCATTTAATAATGCGGTTCAAGAGGTTAGCTATAATGCGCCGAGTAAAGATACATTGACATCAGATCAGCTTGAACAAAAAAGTCGCCGTATTGGTGCGATGTTACAGAACTATGAATTACAACGTCGTATGCATGCCGATGCATTAAATGTAAGTAGTAATAGTCAGAAATAATACGATTAGTTCAGTTAGTTTATGTTAATTCACCACCTAATATATTATTTAGCGTGGTGAATTTTTATCCTTTAAATTTATTTTTATGAAAAAAATCGCGTTAAAATTTACCGCACTTTCTCTTTCTTTACTATTAAGTAGCATTGCTTCTGCTGAAGAGCTTTCTGCGAAGCAGTCTTTAGATAAAATGACACAAGCATTGGATAATCTCAATTATGAAATTGCCTTTGTTCAAACAACGCCATCAAATATGGATTCCTTTCGCTATCGTCATATTAAGAAAGATAATAAAACTTATGCGCAATTAGTGACGCTTGATGGTCGTCAACAAGAAATTATTCAACGTGATAATTTAGTCAGTTATTTTCAGCCAAATACTCAAGCATTTACGCTTAATAGTGGCAACATAGTCGATGCAATGCCAGCTGTTGTTCACGCTGATTTTGATAAACTTTCTTCAGTTTATGATTTTATAAAAATAGGTAAAGATCGAGTGGCTGGGCGTTTTGCTGATATGATTCGTATTGTCCCTAAAGATGATTTCCGATATCAGTATTTAGTGTTTGTAGACGAAGAAAATGGTTTATTGTTACGCGGCGATATGCTTGATAGTGAAGGTAAATTACTTGATCAGTTTAGAGTTGTAACGCTTTATATCGACGATAGACTAAGAGGGTTGACGGAGTATATTAACAAAGTCTCAATGCCCCCTTTGTTGAAAGAAAGTAAAAATGAACAAAGTTCAGATATAACTTGGTCTGCAGGTTGGTTGCCACAAGGTTTTTCTTTAATTCGATATACTCAAGAAACATTAGAAAATGAAGTTGTAGATAGTGCGCTATATAGCGATGGTTTATTTACTTTTACACTATTTGTTTCTAATGCAGGCTCTAATGTTTTGCCAGAAAATAGTTGGAAACAAGGGGCATATACGATTTATAGTGAAGTGAATGGCGGAAAAGAAATTACTTTTATCGGGCAATTGCCCATAGCTGCAGCTAAGCGAATTGTACAAGAAGTTAAATTTCGATAAGAAGTGCGGTGATTTTTCACCGCACTTTTGTCTTTTACGACTAGTGTAATTTTAATCTTGGTTTTAAATAACGATTAAGTTTATCAACCAGAATAATCAATCCAATTTTAATGCAACCATGTAAAGCATGTTGATGCATTCTATATAAGGATACATAGGCAAATTGTGCAAATTTACCTTGAACAGTCAGTGGGTTTTTCCCAAATTTATTTGAAATGCTCCCCAATGCGGTAAAGCTTGAAAGAGAAACCAAGGTTCCTTTATCGTTGTATTTGAATGCTTTTAATGGTTTTTGCTCAAAAAGTGCAAAGATATTTTTCGCACAAGCTTTTGCCATTTGATGTGCTGCTTGCGCTCTTGGCGGGACTAATTTACCGTTTGGTTGCATTAATGCCGCACAGTCACCAATGGCAAAAATACTGTCATCTACCGTAGTTTGAAGGGTATCTTTTACCACTAATTGATTGATGCGGTTAAGCTCTAATCCATCGAATTGCTGTGTTACGGTTGAGGTACGAACACCCGCAGCCCACACAATCAGATCAGCTTTGATTTCTTCGCCATCTTTGGTGATAAGTGTATTTGGTTGAGCTTCTGTGATCATCGTATTTAATTTCACATTTGCACCCATTTCTTGTAATTCATCTAATACCGCAGCAGATAAATTTTCAGGTAGAGCAGGCAATAATCGAGGCCCCGCTTCAACTAAGGTGACTTGCAAGCAAGAATTATCAATTTTACCGTAACCGTAAGAAGATAAGTCTTCAGTCGCATGATAAAGCTCAGCAGTTAATTCCACACCAGTAGCACCACCGCCAACAATCGCAATATTGACTTTGCTCTCATCGACTAATTTCTGTTTAAATTCTTCTTCACCAATATCGTCTAATGCACGGTTTTCTGAAAATTTAAGGAATAATTCCAACATTCTTTGTTGGAAGCGAAGTGCTTGATCAGAGCTGTCTAAGAAAATACAGTTATCAGCCACGCCTTTTGTATTGAAATCATTCGATTTACTGCCAATTGCAATCACTAAATAATCATAAGGAATACGACGTGCAACCACGAGCATATCGCCTTCTTGCCCATAAACGGGGGCAAGTTCAACATATTTTTGCTCACGATTAATACGTGTGATTGAACCTTGTTCAAAGCTAAAATGGTGGTTTTTCCCGTGTGCACGATAGCTAAGAGAATCCGTGCCATCATCCATCACACCTGTGGCAATTTCATGCAATAAGGGTTTCCACAAGTGGGTCGCATTGCGATCCACAAGCGTCACTTTAGCCTGTTTTTTACGACCTAATTTGTCGCCTAAAAATGTCGCTAACTCTATGCCGCCGGCGCCACCGCCAACGATCACGACGTTTTTCATAAAGCTCTCCTAAAAGTTTAAATTGTTAAAAATGTTAAATTAATGTAATGATAACATAACAACTAAACAGGGCGAAAAACTTTCATGAAAATAACCGCACTTTTATTGATGGCAATATTCGTAGATTGGTTGTAATGCTTGAATTGTTTGAGTAATAAAAGATACAGGATTTATTTGACCGAGCTCTGATTTTTCAATGCTTTTGCCTATGCACCAAAAATCTTCTTCTGAGCGTAAAATAAGATCGTTTTTAGTCATTTGTTTTACTTGGCGAAAATCATCATATTCACTTTCGCCCTCTCGCCAAATATCAAAATCAGCAAATTGTTTGAAATCAAATTGATCAAGCCACTGATTATATTGTTGCACATTAATTTGTGAGCGATCCGCACGATAGCAATGCCAATCTAAACACACTCTTAGTCGGCGACGATTTAATAGCACAGAAAAGATTGCTGCAGAATTTTGGTTAAACTCGTATTTAAAATAAGCGAAGAAATGCGCCCGTACTTGCCAGCCATTGGTCCAACTTTCAATATGCGGTTTCGCAAAAGGTGTGCCAAGTTGCTTTGCGACTTCTTGAATAATCGCTTTCCAATTATCCCAATGTAATTTGTAATCCGCTTTAATTGCCGGAATATCTTCTGGACAGAATTTTTTCATTTGGGCAAATTGATAGAAAGGAATATTGAACAGTTCACAAGATTCAGCAGTAAGCGAGAGCATAGTGTTTCCTTAAAAATTACTGTAATTTTTGACAGCGCTTTGTGTGAAGAGCTGTTTGTCTTCCCAACGCAACATGGTCATCCGATTATTCCACACACATCCTGTATCCAAGGCATAAATACCTTTTGGAGTTGGCTCATCGACTAAACTTGCCCAATGTCCAAAGACAATGGGAATTTGTTTATAAAGTGGATTACCCAAATTAAACCAAGGAGTGAGGTCCGCTGGCGCATCTTTCAAAGGGGATTTACAGGCAAAATCAAAGTGATGATCCAAATAGCAAAAACGCATTCGAGTAAAAGCATTAATAATGTAACGATGACGCGCTAAGCCCTGTAAATCTGGCGACCAGCGATCAGGCTGTTCAGAATACATATTTTCAATGAGATAATGAAAATCACCGTGTTGCAAAATTTGTTCAACTTCGGCCGCACAAGATTTCGCAGTTTCCAAATCCCAATCAGGCGAGATACCTGCGTGTGCCATCAGGAAGTTTAACTCTTCACTGTGGACAAGTAATGGTTGGTGGCGTAACCAATGAATCAGTTCATTAAAATCGGGTGCATTAAAAATGGCATCGACGCGATCACGTGGTTTTACTTTTTTAGTACCCAGTGCGGTCGCAATTAAATGTAAATCGTGATTACCTAGTACGGTTTGTGCTGCATTACCAAGTGATTTTACGAAACGAAGGCATTCAAGTGATTTATCCCCACGCGCCACAAGATCCCCCACAAGATAAAGTTTATCTTGCGTAGGATTGAAGCTCACACGTTCTAATAAAAGCTGTAATTCATCATAACAGCCTTGTAAATCACCAACGAAATAGGTTGCCATTTTTGACCGCTCTTTTATAAATAAATTTTGAGAATTTTAACACAGAATTTTATTGTTGATTTATTCTTTTCGTATAGTAGAATGCAAAAAATTTAGTTATTTCCATTTTTATTTAAATATGAGTGCTATTGAAAATATTGTCATTAGTATGGAAAATGCAACTGAACGTCGCAAACATATTACTGAGCAATTTGAATCAAAAAAACTTTCATTTAGTTTCTTTAATGCGTACACTTATCAATCAATCAATCAATCAATCAATCAATCAATCAATCAATCAATCAAACCCATATTACATAATATAGAGGAATCCAAAATACTTACTAAAGGAGAAAAAGGCTGTTTAATTAGCCATTTCTTATTATGGAATAAGTGTGTGGATGAAAATTTGGAATATCTTACAATTTTTGAAGATGATGTAATTCTTGGCGAGAATGCGGAAGTATTTTTGAATCAAAATGAATGGTTAAAAACACGTTTTGATTTTAATGATATTTTTATTATTCGTTTAGAAACTTTTTTACAGCCAGTTAAACTTGAGAAACAAACTAAAATTTCACCTTTTTATTCTAGGAATTTTGATATTTTAAAATCAACTCATTGGGGAACTGCTGGTTATATTATTTCTCAAAGTGCGGCTAAATATGTAATTGAATACTTAAAGAATATTCCTTCTGATGAAATTGTTGCAGTTGATGAACTTATTTTTAATAAATTAGTTGATGCTGATAATTATATTGTCTATCAACTGAATCCAGCAATTTGTATTCAAGAACTCCAAGCCAATCAAAGTAAAAGTGTATTAACAAGTGGATTGGAAAAAGAACGAGAAAAACGTCCAAAAATCCGTAAGAAAAAAACATTGAAACAGCGTTTAACTCGGATAAAAGAAAATATTATACGAGCTTTAAATAGAAAAAAATGGAAAGAACAACAATGCATTAAAGAAATGCAAGGTAAAGAAATTGTTCATTTTATGTAGATAGACTTATGAAGTGATTTGTATAGGCTTAATTGTTTAAGCTTATTCATAGATGACCACTAGACATGATAATTCTCTAAAGTTTGAAATTTACCAGAGAAATTGGCGGTTATAAACTATAAATATAAAATCATCATACAATAAATGAGTAAGATTAAAATATGCGATAGAAAAATTTATATTTTATTTCTTTAATTATTCTTTTAACTTTCTTTCTAAAAGCAACAACATCAAACTCAGCTTTAAAACTCGGATAACTATTGCAGATTTCTTTAAATAGTGAATACCCTAAATTGGCTTTTAAGTGAGAACTTCGACTAGACCAAAACTTATCTTGTCCTGGATAATGGTAAATAACTGTAGGAAATTGAATTTCTCGTTCTTTTCGATATTTTATATAACCAGATTCAAATGGCGTAAAGTTAAACCTTGTATTTATAAATTTAACATCGTTTTTGAAAATACCATTTAAGATATCCTGATCTTGATACCTTATAACATCCTTGTATTTATTTAACCAAGCCAGACTCATGTCTAGAACATTCAATTCCCGCCATCTTTGCATATTGATAAGAAGTACTCCGGCGTTAAAATAATGATGATTTTCTAAGCCCATTTTAGCCTTGTAATCTGCTTGCTCAATTTCAATAAAGAAATCTTTACATGCAGCAAGTGAATACTGTTCGATATCAGTATTCCATAAATCATTTAATGAGCCATTTGTTAGAGTATCAACATCAATATAAAGTAACTTATCTACATCAGGGATATATTGAGTTATATTTAATCTGGCATAGGTTGCTAAAGAAATATAATTTATTGTAATGGGAAAGTTAGCAAATTCATCTTTATCCACGCCTATAAACTTGATACTTTTTCCATGATTGGAAACGATATTTGCTATAATTTTTTTATTGTTATTATCAATGCCAAAATCTAAAATATAGAAACAAATTTCAGATTCAGAATTATTTTTTAATACACTTAATATGCTAACGGCTAAATATGGTGCATAGTTATTATCAGATGAAAAAGCAATATTCATATTAGTCTTCACTTAATTCTAAAAATTGATCCCCATCGAAATTATCTGGTGGGTTATCTGCCAACCAGTTCGCTAAACGAACATAATCTGCGATAGCTAAATTTTCTGCGCGTGCATTTAAATCAATACCAAGTGCGGTCAGATTTTCAGGTGAAAATAGCGTTGAAAGCGCATTGCGCAGAGTTTTACGGCGTTGATTGAACGCTTGGGAGCACACGCGGTTCAGCCAATATAAATCTTTTACAGGATGCGGCAATTCTTTATGAGGAATTAAACGCACAACGGCTGAATCCACTTTAGGTGCAGGTTTGAAGGCAGAAGGTGGTACTTCAAGTACAGGCATCACTTGGCAGAAGTATTGCGCCATAATGGTTAAGCGACCATAAGCTTTGCTATTTGGCCCTGCACATAAGCGTTTTACCACTTCTTTTTGTAACATGAAGTGCATATCTTGAATCACGTCATGATACTTAAATAAGTGGAACATTAATGGTGTAGAAATGTTGTAAGGCAAGTTACCAAACACACGTAATTTTTGCCCTTTTTCTGCTAAGTTTTCTTTTGTATAAAGCTCACCAAAATCAAATTGCATCGCATCCGTTTCAATAACAGTGAGCTTTTGATGTAAAAATGGATGGTGACGTAAACGTTCTGCAAGGTCTCGGTCAAGTTCTACCACAGTCAGATGATCAACAAGTTCACCAACAGGCTCTGTTAATGCACCAAGTCCCGGACCAATTTCCACTAAGAATTGATTGGGTTGTGGGTAAATCGCCGCCACGATACCTTGAATCACAGAAGTATCATGTAAAAAGTTTTGGCCAAAGCGTTTACGCGCCGTATGACCTAAGTGTTTTTTTGAATTCATATACTATTTTCTTTTATAAAAGTGCGGTTATTATAGGGTTTGTTTTTGCTTTGTAAATCATTGTTAGGTTATGCCAAATTGAGTTTTTTATGAACAATATTATTTTTTCTTTCGTAGAAAGTTAAAAACGGCTATAATCCGCCCGTTTTTCTTAACTTTTCCGCCTAAAGTGCGGATAAAAAATCGATTATTTTTAGAGGATACAATGGCAAAAGAAGATTGCATTGAGATGCAAGGCACAATTTTAGAGACTTTACCGAATACTATGTTCCGCGTGGAGTTGGAAAATGGTCACGTGGTTACTGCGCATATTTCTGGAAAAATGCGTAAAAACTATATCCGTATTTTGACTGGGGACAAAGTGACTGTAGAAATGACTCCTTATGATTTAAGTAAAGGTCGTATTATTTTTCGCAGTCGTTAATCGCAGAAGACTTGAGATAGGCCGATATTGTTATAATATCGGCCTTCTTTTTTTGCTCAAAAAGAACTCAAACTGGTTGCGGAACGTAAAAAAATCAGTATAATCCGCAAGCCTTAGCCACATTGAATTTTTCGTTCCTTGCCTTTGCAGATTGGTGGCTGATCTACGTCAAAGGCTGATTAACCCGTAAGGAGCAGTAATGCGTCACTACGAAATCGTGTTTATGGTTCATCCGGACCAAAGCGAGCAAGTACCAGGTATGATCGAACGTTACACCGGTTCTGTAAAAGAAGCTGGTGGTCAAGTTCATCGCCTAGAAGATTGGGGTCGTCGCCAATTAGCGTACCCAATTAATAAATTACACAAAGCACACTATGTGCTTATGAATGTAGAAGCGCCTCAACAAGTCATCGACGAGCTAGAAACGACTTTCCGTTATAACGATGCTGTATTACGCAGTCTTGTTATCCATACTAAGCACGCCGTAACAGAAGCGTCCCCAATGAAAGCGGCTAAAGAAGAACGTAAACCTTTAGCTGAAGTTGAAAACAACGATTTTGAGGATGCTGAAGAGTAATTTGAAAATTGATAATCGTTTTTCGGTTATGGGAGTCGTTTCTCAGTTGCCAAAGCGATTAAAGAGCCCTAGTGGAATTGAGCATTGCAAGTTTTTGTTAGAACATCGTTCTGATCAGATTGAAAGTGGTTTTACACGTCAAGCTTGGTTAAAAATGCCAGTTCAAATTAGTGGTAATCAATTGATAGAAAAAACTCAAAGCATTACGGTCGGTAGTAAAATTTTGGTGGTGGGATTTATTACATCACATAAAACCCAAAGTGGGTTATGCCAATTAGTTTTACATGCCGAGCAAATCGAATTTATAGATTAGGAGACTAGCCAAATGGCACGTTATTTCCGTCGTCGTAAGTTCTGCCGTTTTACAGCGGAAAATGTTGTTGAAATCGATTACAAAGATATCGCTACATTAAAGAACTATATTTCAGAAAGCGGCAAAATTGTACCTAGCCGTATTACCGGTACTCGTGCGAAGTACCAACGTCAATTAGCTCGCGCAATCAAGCGTGCTCGCTATTTAGCGTTACTTCCATACACTGACAATCATCAGTAATTAAGGAGATACGGTAATGCAAGTAATTCTTTTAGATAAAATTGTTCACTTAGGTCAAGTGGGCGATCAAGTAAATGTTAAATCAGGTTTTGCACGTAACTTCTTAATCCCACAAGGTAAAGCAGTTATGGCAACTAAAGCTAACATTGAACACTTTGAAGCACGTCGTGCAGAATTAGAAGCAGCAGCGGCAGCAAATCTTGCAGCAGCTCAAGCTCGTGCAGCAGAAGTTACTGCATTAGGTTCTGTGACTATCGCATCTAAAGCTGGTGATGAAGGTCGTTTATTCGGCGCAATCACTACTCGTGATGTGGCAGAAGCAGTAACTGCAGCAGGCGTTAAAATTGCGAAAAGTGAAGTTCGTTTACCAAACGGTCCAATCCGTACTCTTGGTGACCACGATGTTCGTTTTCAACTTCACGGTGAAGTATTTGCAACATTAGATGTAATCGTTGTTGCAGAATAATTTATCAGATAGGCAAAATAAAACCCGGTCTTAGATCGGGTTTTTTATTATTAGTTTAACATAATAAAAAGGAGCTATAGCTCCTTTTTATTTGTAACTTTTAGTCGTCAAGGAAACTTCTTAATGTTTCTGAGCGGCTAGGATGACGTAATTTACGTAACGCTTTTGCTTCAATTTGACGAATACGTTCGCGTGTAACGTCGAATTGTTTACCCACTTCCTCAAGCGTATGGTCGGTATTCATATCGATACCAAAACGCATACGTAATACTTTTGCTTCTCGTGGTGTTAGGCCTTCAAGAACTTCGTGAGTCGCAACTCTTAAGCTTTGTGCTGTTGCAGAATCTAAAGGAAGTTCTAAGGTTGAATCTTCAATAAAATCACCTAAATGTGAGTCATCGTCATCACCGATAGGCGTTTCCATAGAAATTGGCTCTTTTGCAATTTTCAATACTTTACGGATTTTATCTTCAGGCATTCCCATACGCTCAGCTAATTCTTCTGGTGTTGCTTCACGCCCCATTTCTTGTAATAACTGGCGAGAAATGCGGTTAAGTTTATTGATCGTTTCAATCATATGTACTGGAATACGGATTGTACGAGCTTGATCCGCAATAGAGCGTGTAATGGCTTGGCGAATCCACCAAGTTGCATATGTAGAGAATTTATAACCACGGCGATACTCAAATTTATCTACCGCTTTCATTAAACCAATATTCCCTTCTTGAATTAAATCTAGGAATTGTAAACCACGATTAGTGTATTTTTTCGCGATGGAAATTACTAAACGCAAGTTGGCTTCTACCATTTCTTTTTTAGCACGACGAGCTTTTTGTTCACCTCGAGCGACAGCATCACAAATATCACGCATTTGGGTAACGGTAAGTTTCGTGTTTTCTTCAATGTTAGCTAAGTTGTTTAATGCCTCAAGAATACGTTCTTCATATTTTGGTAAGCGTTTTGCCCATGGTTTGCTAGATTTTAAGGCTTTTTGTACCCATTCAGTATTGCTACCATTGGTTGTGATGAATTTTTCAAAATCATCTTTTGGCATTCCTGCAATATCAACTAATATTTTTTGTAATTGACGTTCTTCGTAGCGTACACGTTTCATCATTTCTTTCATTGACAAAACGAGTAAATCGAATTGTTTTGGTACTAAGCGGAATTGTTTAAAAATTTCTCCAAGCAGTGCAATTTGATCTTGGGCGCGTTTTCCTGATCGACCATGTTTTTCAATAACAGCAAGCGTTTTGGTGTGCTGATCTTTTAATTGTTGGAATTTTTCTCTTGCAACTTCTGGATCAATGCTATTATCAGATTCGCCTGAATCTGATGTAGATTCTGCTTCGCTTTCGTCTTCATCTTCATTGTCTTCAACATCCGCACTTTCTAATTCTTCTCCGTCTTCAGAAAAGTTTTCGTCAATGACATTATGTTCTTCTATTTCGGCATTTGGATCGACAAAACCTGTAATTAAGTCAGCTAAACGGAAGTTTCCTTTTTCCACATCATCATAATTTTCTAGCAATCCGTTTAAGGCTTCAGGGTATGCAGCAATGGATGTTTGAACTTCATCAATTCCTTCTTCAATACGTTTTGCAATACTGATTTCATCTTCACGAGTAAGAAGATCAACCGTTCCCATTTCACGCATATACATACGGACAGGATCAGTTGTTCGACCGATTTCAGATTCTACATTTGAAAGAATTTGGGTTGCCTCTTCCACCGCATCTTCATCTGGAATGGTGTCATTCAACATCATCTCATCGCTTTCTGGGGCTTCATCCAAAACAGGAATGCCAGCATCATTTTGCAGAGTTTGTAACAATTTATCGTAATATTCGGGGTCGATGAGATCTTCTGGTAATAAATCATTAATTTCTGCATAGGTTAAATAACCTTGAGTGCGACCTAATTCCATCAGTTGTTCAATTTGTTCTGAATATTGTTCAGCCGTAGATTGTTGATTTTTTTCCATTTTTATATCCGTTTTGCTTGATGTGATAGTAGCAATATAATTCTTGTTACGAACTTAGAATTTTATCATTGTTATTGCGGATTAACTAACTGTTTTTTCTGCAGTTCTTTCCCAGCTAAAAGGTGAACGAGCACTGTTTTTTCCTCGTCAGTAAGCCCTTCAGCTCGTTCTTTAGCAATAAGCATTTCAATGTCTCGCTCAATGGCTTGAATATTTAAGCGACGATAGTTTTGTGAAAATGCATTGATCATTTCTGCTTCGTCTAATAAATGATCCCAAGTTGCCAGTATTTCAAGGGGATTGCTGTAAGGCGTATCTCGGAAGTGCTCTAAAATTTGCCCTGTAGTAATCCCTTCTCGTTGGCGACAAAGTGCGGTCAATTTTTCCAAAATTTCAAAACCAGCTTCTGCACGTAATGCTTGCACGCCACTTTCAGACATACGTTTTACTAATTCAGGATTTTGCAGAAGCAATGAAATGATCATTCGCATTGGTGTCTTCTTGATCTTATTATTAGCGACTTTTTGTTGTGTATTGGCGTGTTCTAATTGCTTTGGAATAAGATTTTCTAGCTGAGTTTGATCAAAAATTCCAAGTTTCTGAGCAAGCATATTGCGTAGTGACAAGCGCAGCATTTCTCCAGGAATTTGGCGAATTAACGGCGCAGCCAGAGCAACTAATTTTCCGCGCCCTTCTTTGCTAGAAAAATCAACTTGTGGGCTTAAGTGAGCAAACATAAACTCGCTTAAAGATTGCGCACTTTCGATATATTCTTCAAATTTTTCTTTACCATATTGGCGAATGTAAGTATCAGGATCTTCTCCATCAGGCAAGAAAATAAATTTGAGTTGTCTGCCATCTTCTAAATAAGGCAACGCATTTTCTAATGCACGCCAAGCCGCATCACGCCCTGCACGGTCACCATCGTAACAACAAACAACTTGCTCAGTCGAACGAAAAATAAGTTGGATTTGTTCTGATGTCGTGGACGTACCTAAAGAAGCTACCGCATAATCGACGCCAAATTGTGCTAATGCGACCACATCCATATAACCTTCAACAACAAGTAATTGTTTTGGTTCATCGTTGGCTTGTAAGGCTTCGTACAAACCATAAAGTTCGTTACCTTTATGATAAGTAATGGTTTCTGGTGAATTCAGATATTTCGGTTTTTCATCCGTTAATACTCGCCCACCGAAGGCGACGGTACGACCTCGCTTATCGCGAATAGGAAACATGATGCGATTTCGGAATTTATCGTAAATATTGCCACGATCATTTCGAGAAAGCATGCCTAACTCAATGAGTTTTTGTTGTTCTTCGCGATTGACACCAAATTTACGCAGTACAGTATCCATCGCATTCGGCACAAACCCAATTTGGAAACGCTCAATAATTTCAGCCGAAAGCCCGCGTTGTTGTAAATATTCTTGTGCTTGAGTATTTAATGGTAATTGGTTTTGATAAAACGTGACAATCTCTTGCATTAATTCATAGAGATTTCGTTTGGTTTGGTAATTAGCTTGAGGTTTCCCGCTGTTATTAGCGCGTTTTTCGTAAGGTACTTCAAGCCCTGCCATCGCTGCAAGTTCTTCAATAGCCTCTACAAATTCAAGTTTGTCATAATCCATTAAAAAGGAAATGGCATTACCGTGTGCGCCACAGCCGAAGCAATGGTAAAACTGTTTCTTTTGACTAACCGTGAAGGATGGTGTTTTTTCGTGATGGAAAGGGCAGCAGGCTTGATAATCGCGGCCAGCTTTTTTTAGTTTTACGCGCGTGTTAATCACATCGACAATATCGGACTTTGTCAGTAAATCATCAATAAAGGGGCGTGGAATAGAACCTTTCATTGTCGAGCCTCCGTGATCGTGGTGTGAAAGTGCGGTCGTTTTTGGCGTAGATTTTTGTTGTGCTTAAAGTAACAAAACCGTGAGCCCAAAGGATTCACGGTTTGTCTTAACTCGAGTCAGAAAATACTATAAATTAGTATAAACGGGTATTGCGCGCGTTTTCGCGGGCGTTGCGTTTTGCGTGACGTTTTGCAAGTGTTGCATTTTCACGTTTACGAATTGTAGTTGGTTTTTCGTAAAATTCGCGAGCGCGTACTTCAGCTAAGATTCCCGCTTTTTCGCAAGAGCGTTTGAAACGACGTAAAGCTACGTCAAATGATTCGTTTTCACGTACTTTAATTACAGGCATAAGCCAATCACCTCAATGAGTTTAATTTAATTGCAATTTAAAATTTTATTTTCACCAAAGCACCACTGTGCAAATGGTAAATTTAATAAAGGACGCAATTCTAATCTACTTTTAGGGAAAAAGTAAAGGAAAGAATGCCAATTCACCTTAATATTTGTGGTTTCAACTGGTTAAAACCGCTTAAACAGGGTAAAATCGCGCAACATTTTAGGTAATAAATTAAGAAAATCAATGAAAATCTTAGGCATTGAAACCTCCTGTGATGAAACGGGCGTGGCGATTTATGATGAAGAAAAAGGATTAATTGCTAATCAACTTTATACTCAAATTACCCTACATGCAGATTATGGTGGTGTGGTTCCTGAATTAGCATCACGCGATCATATTCGTAAAACGGCTCCTCTTATTAAAGCAGCGTTAGAAGAAGCTAAGTTAACGGCGAGCGATATTGATGGCGTGGCTTATACGAGTGGCCCTGGGCTTGTCGGTGCATTGCTTGTCGGCGCTACGATTGCGCGTTCTTTAGCTTATGCGTGGAATGTTCCTGCGATTGGTGTTCATCATATGGAAGGGCATTTACTTGCGCCAATGCTTGATGAAAATTCACCGAACTTTCCTTTTGTTGCTTTGTTGGTATCGGGTGGTCACACTCAATTAGTGCGTGTAGATGGCGTAGGAAAATATGAAGTGATTGGCGAATCCATTGATGATGCAGCGGGTGAGGCCTTTGATAAAACAGCAAAATTACTTGGACTAGATTATCCTGGTGGTGCGGCACTTTCTCGTTTAGCAGAAAAAGGCACACCAAATAGTTTCACATTTCCACGTCCAATGACAGATCGTGTAGGCCTTGATTTTAGCTTTTCAGGTTTAAAAACGTTTGCTGCGAATACGATTAATCAAGCAATTAAAAACGAGGGTGAACTAACAGAACAAACTAAATCGGATATTGCTTATGCTTTCCAAGATGCGGTGGTGGATACACTTGCCATTAAATGTAAGCGCGCATTAAAAGAAACTGGTTATAAACGTTTAGTGATTGCGGGTGGAGTGAGTGCAAATAAAAAACTCCGAGAAACGCTTGCACAGTTAATGAAAAATTTAGGTGGTGAAGTGTTTTACCCTCAACCTCAATTTTGTACAGATAATGGCGCGATGATTGCTTACACAGGTTTTTTACGTTTAAAACAAGGTCAGCATAGCGATCTGGCTATTGATGTTAAGCCTCGTTGGGCAATGACGGAATTACCAGCAATTTAGGAGAAAAAATGGCAAAACTCTACTTCTATTACTCCACAATGAACGCTGGAAAATCAACGACGTTGCTACAATCTTCCTATAACTATCGCGAGCGCGATATGAACACAGTAGTTTATACGGCTGCGATTGATGATCGTTTTGGAGTGGGGAAAGTTACATCGCGTATTGGCATTTCGCAAGATGCCTTTTTATTTCGCTCGGAAACCAATTTGTTTGATGAAATCAATGAGCACTTAAAAAAAGAAAAAGTGCATTGCGTGCTGGTGGATGAAGCTCAATTTCTTAGCAAACAACAAGTTTACCAGTTGAGTAATGTCGTTGATAAACTCAAAATCCCTGTGCTTTGTTATGGCTTGCGTACAGATTTCCAAGCGGAACTTTTTGAAGGAAGTAAATATTTACTGGCTTGGGCGGATCAACTCGAAGAATTAAAAACAATTTGTTATTGTGGCCGCAAGGCCAACTTTGTTTTGCGCTTAAATGATCAAGGTGAGGTTATTAAAGAAGGCGCTCAAATTCAAATTGGGGGAAATGACTCTTACCTTTCTGTTTGCCGTTTACACTATAAAGAAAAGTGTGGCCAACTTTAAATTAGTTTTCAAACACAACACTATAAGGATAATTTTATGTTACAGAATAAAACATTTGGGAGTGCGCTGATTATTGCAGGCACAACCATTGGAGCAGGTATGCTTGCTATGCCGCTTACATCAGCGGGCATGGGCTTTGGTTATACCGTGTTATTGCTCGTTGGCTTGTGGGCTTTGTTGGTTTACAGTGGATTGTTGTTTGTAGAAGTGTATCAAACAGCGGATCAGTTGGATGATGGTGTCGCCACACTCGCTGAAAAATATTTTGGGGTTCCAGGTCGAATTTTAGCAACGTTGAGTTTGTTAATTTTACTTTATGCTCTTTCAGCCGCTTATATTACGGGTGGCGGATCTCTGCTTTCAGGCTTGCCAACGGCTTTTGGAATGGAAGCGATGTCGCTTAAAACGGCGATTATTATCTTTACTGTGGTATTAGGTTCTTTCGTGGTTGTAGGAACGAAAGGCGTGGATGGTTTAACTCGCGTGTTATTTATTGGTAAGTTAGTCGCTTTTGCTTTTGTGCTATTTATGATGCTTCCAAAAGTGGCAACAGATAATTTAATGGCATTGCCTTTGGATTATGCTTTTGTGGTTTCTGCTGCCCCGATATTTTTCACCTCTTTCGGTTTCCACGTTATTATGGCGAGCGTAAATAGCTACTTAGGTGGAAGTGTAGAAAAATTCCGTCATGCTATTTTGATTGGTACCGCGATTCCATTAGCCGCTTACCTAGTCTGGCAGTTAGCAACCCATGGTGTATTAAGTCAAAGTGAATTTGTGCGTATTTTACAAGCTGACCCAACACTAAATGGCTTAGTGAATGCAACGCGTGAAATCACAGGTTCTCATTTTATGGGAGAAGTGGTTCGCGTGTTCTCATCACTCGCTTTAATTACTTCATTCTTAGGCGTAATGCTTGGTGTGTTTGAAGGCTTAGGTGATTTATTCAAACGCTATCATTTGCCAAATAATCGCTTTGTATTAACCATTGCCGCATTTTTACCACCACTTGTATTTGCATTGTTTTATCCTGAAGGATTTATTACAGCATTAAGTTATGCAGGTTTGTTGTGTGCGTTCTATTGCTTAATTTTACCAATTGGCTTGGCATGGCGTACACGTATTGAAAATCCAACATTGCCATATCGTGTTGCTGGCGGTAATTTTGCTTTGGTGTTTGCGTTATTGATTGGCGTGGTGATTATGGTCATTCCATTTTTAATTCAATGGGGATATTTACCGGCCGTAGCAGGATAATGTGAAAAAAAGTCACTCAATATAGTTCTTTTTATAGATAAAAGTGCGGTGAAAAATTTCAGTTTTATGATAATAAAAATAAGCTCAAAATTAACCGCACTCTTTTAGAAGATAATAAGTCATATTTCAGTTGCTTTAAAAATTACAATTTATCCGAATGATGAATCATCACAAAGCGTTCCCAAAGCTGTTCTTCGGTTTCTTGATGTTCAGGATCGGGCTTAATGCAGTTCGTGATTGGGCAAACTTTTTGGCAGGTAGGGGTGTCGTAATGGCCGACACATTCTGTGCAAAGTACAGGGTCGATCACATAAATCTCATCGCCAATAGAAATGGCTTCGTTCGGGCATTCTGGTAAGCACATATCGCAGTTGGTACATTTGCTAGTGATGAGTAATGCCATTGTGATCCTTAATAGAAAGTTGAAAGCGGCGAATTATAGCCGACAAAAACTGGATTGACAAAAACTAAACAAAATTTATGAAAAAATTCACTTCCACCCTTTCTCTTATTGTCCTCATTGTATTAGCAATTTGGCAGTATTTTACCGATTCAACCAAAACTAAAAATCAATCATCTTCTCCCGTAATCGAACAGACTAAGCAAACAAAAGCATCTGAGCCTAAATTTGAGTCTCAATTTGAGACAAAGCGGACGGATATTGAAAAAAGTGCGGTGAAAAATCCGAATGTTTTTGCCAATTATGATGTGATTATGCGCGATGACCCTATCGGGCAAAATGCAAAGGCGCCTGTCGATTATTATATGTTGGCATTATCTTGGTCGCCTGGATTTTGTGATATTCAGCGTGAAAAATATGGTAATCAGTTGCCTTCCTCCTCTCAATATCAATGCGGAAATAACCGCACTTTAGGTTGGGTCGTTCATGGATTATGGCCTCAAAATGCAAATGCACTTTCAGTGACGGATCATCCACGTTTTTGCAAGGGTGATTTACCCGCATTGCCAAAAGATTTATTAGCACAATATTTGACTATTTCACCAGGTGAACAATTATTACAAGGCGAATGGGAAAAACACGGCAGCTGTGCGTTTGATTCTGCTCAACAATATTTTGCTAAGGAGCAGGAATTATTTAGCTCATTAAAATTACCGAATCAAAATTTAAGCCGTAATGAACTTTTTCGTTGGATGAAACAACATAATCCACAATTAAAAAATGCTTATTTAGGTGCAAGCCGAAACGAATTATTCATTTGTTATGATAAAAAATGGCAGGTAATGAATTGCCAAAGCAAATAAGAATTTCTTTGATCTAAATCGTTACAACCTAGCGCGAAGTAGGTATAATACGAAAAGTTTTCAATTTTAATTTTAACTTAATAAGAGGATAGATTATGTCAGTAATCAAAATGACTGATTTAGATTTAGCCGGTAAACGTGTATTTATCCGCGCGGATCTTAATGTGCCAGTAAAAGATGGCAAAGTGACCTCAGATGCGCGTATTCGTGCGACCATTCCTACTTTAAAATTAGCCTTAGAAAAAGGCGCAAAAGTGATGGTAACTTCTCACTTAGGTCGTCCAACTGAAGGTGAATTCAAACCAGAAGATTCTTTACAACCAGTTGTTGATTACTTAAAAGACGCAGGCTTTAATGTTCGTTTAGAACAAGACTATTTAAACGGCGTAGATGTTAAAGAAGGCGAAATTGTTGTTTTAGAAAACGTACGCGTGAACAAAGGTGAAAAGAAAAACGATCCTGAATTAGGTAAAAAATATGCGGCACTTTGCGATGTATTTGTAATGGATGCGTTTGGTACCGCTCACCGTGCGCAAGCATCAACTTACGGCGTTGCAGAATTTGCACCAATCGCTTGTGCAGGCCCATTATTAGCTGCTGAATTAGATGCATTAGGTAAAGCATTAAAAGAACCTGCTCGTCCAATGGTGGCTATTGTTGGTGGTTCTAAAGTTTCAACTAAATTAGAAGTATTAAATTCTCTTTCAAAAATAGCTGACCAAATTATTGTGGGTGGTGGTATTGCAAATACTTTCATTGCGGCAGCAGGCCACAATGTAGGTAAATCTTTATATGAAGCTGATTTAATCCCAGTCGCGAAAGAATTAGCCGCAAGCACAGATATTCCTGTTCCAGTTGATGTACGTGTTGGTTTGGAGTTCACTGAAACTGCAGCAGCAACAGAAAAATCAGTGACTGAAGTGAAGGATGAGGAATCTATCTTCGATATTGGTGATAAATCTGCAGAACAATTGGCTGAAATCATCAAAAATGCAAAAACCGTTTTATGGAATGGCCCAGTTGGCGTGTTCGAATTCCCTAATTTCCGTAAAGGGACTGAAATCATTTCTCACGCAATTGCAAATAGCGATGCATTCTCTATCGCTGGTGGTGGTGATACATTAGCGGCTATCGATTTATTCGGTATTGCAGACAAGATCTCTTACATTTCAACGGGTGGCGGTGCGTTCTTAGAATTCGTAGAAGGCAAAGTATTACCAGCAGTAGAAATTCTTGAAAAACGTGCGAAAAACTAACTGCACTTTTCCTATGTGACATATCGATGGCGATCATTAAAAATGTCGCCATCAATAAAAAGTCAAAAAAATTCTCCAATTGTGGGTTTGTCCCGCTAAACATAAAAAGGAAACACAAGTATGGCTAAATTATTAGATATCGTGAAACCTGGTGTCGTAACAGGTGAAGATGTGCAAAAAATCTTTGCTTATGCAAAAGAGCATAACTTTGCTATCCCAGCAGTAAACTGCGTGGGTTCTGACTCAGTTAATGCCGTGTTAGAAACTGCTGCACGCGTAAAAGCGCCAGTTATTATTCAATTTTCTAACGGTGGTGCGGCGTTTTATGCGGGTAAAGGTATTAAACCTGCAAGCGGTGCTCGTCCTGATGTACTTGGTGCGATTGCTGGAGCGAAACACGTTCATACTTTAGCTAAAGAATACGGTGTTCCTGTTATTCTTCACACTGACCACGCTGCGAAAAAATTACTTCCATGGATTGATGGTTTACTTGACGCTGGTGAAAAACACTTCGCAGAAACTGGCCGTCCATTATTCTCTTCTCACATGCTTGATCTTTCTGAAGAGCCAATGGAAGAAAATATGGCTATCTGCCGTGAATACCTCGCTCGTATGGATAAAATGGGGATGACCCTTGAAATCGAAATCGGTATTACTGGTGGTGAAGAAGATGGCGTAGATAATTCTGGTGTTGATGAGTCTCGTTTATACACCCAACCATCTGACGTGCTTTATGTTTACGACCAATTAAACCCAGTAAGCCCTAACTTTACGGTTGCAGCAGCATTCGGTAACGTACATGGTGTTTACAAACCAGGTAACGTAAAATTAAAACCATCTATTTTAGGTGCGTCACAAGAGTTCGTTGCGAAAGAACGCAATCTTCCAGCGAAACCAATTAACTTCGTGTTCCACGGTGGTTCTGGTTCTAGTCGCGAAGAAATCCGCGAAGCAATTAGCTACGGTGCAATCAAAATGAACATTGATACCGATACTCAATGGGCATCTTGGAATGGTATTTTGAACTTCTATAAAGCAAATGAAGCTTATCTTCAAGGTCAATTAGGTAACCCTGAAGGTCCAGATGCGCCAAATAAAAAATACTACGATCCACGTGTTTGGTTACGTAAAATGGAAGAATCTATGTCTAAACGCTTAGAACAATCTTTCGAAGACTTAAATTGTGTTGATGTTTTATAATTAGTAAATTATATTAAAATTATTGAGGCTAAATTCTAATAGAATTTAGCCTTTTGTTTTGAATTAAAGGTGAAAATAGTAACTTTAATTTTATGCACTTTTTCTTTTGATTTAGGAATTAATCTTCGAATTTATTAAATAGCAGTAATGGATTAACGCTTCTATATTGAATTCTACTAACTAATACACAATGTTATTTTTATCATGTCTTTATTTTTATTGTTTAACAGAAAATAAATTTAATGGAACCTATAAAGATAGCTTGATTATAGCGAGTATTTTATGGATTCTTTTATTTTTAAATATAGTTTCTTAACACAAGGAGATGAGGCTATGGGTAGGTTTTAAGAAGTGCTTGCATCAAATTGAGAATTAAATACTTATGATCATTATTTAATTGAAGAAAACTCTCTAAACCTTGTTTTTCAATAAGTGATTGTGCGTTTAAGGTGGTATTACTTGCCCCTGTTTTTAACCACTCCGCAGAAACATTTAACCAATCGGCAAGTACTTGGATTTTGTCAAAAGAAGGGATTGATTGGCCATTTAACCATTTATAGATTGCTTGGGGTGTGACAGACCCTGAAACATAACGTAAGTTAAATTCCCTCTCAATTTCTGATACTTTAAATGTACCGTAAGAAGCTGCTTCAAGAGCAACTCGCAACCGTTGGCTAAAAAGTGCTTTTTCATCAAATATTTTCTGCATTTAGTAATTATAACGATAACCCAAATAATAAATTCACCAAATGATTTTTAAATTAACAACTGAACAGTTGATATATAGAGTCTAGTTTCTTATTAGAATTAAAGTTAATCTTTCTAAGAAAAAATGAGGAAATCGTTATGTTAAAACAATTAAATAATGTTGCTATTTTAGGATTATCAGCCTTAGCTGTCGCTTGTGGTTCTGGTGGTGGTTCTGGTACTGCACAAACACCAGATGGCGCAAAAGTGGATTTAAATAATAGTGACAAAGGACTAATTGGCGGTAATACGATGGATGGAACACTAATTGGTTATAACCAAAATCATTCATTTTACGGTGTGTGGGTGAATCACGATAAAACTCGCCAAGAAATTCGTTATCAAGGTACAGTAACACCAACTTCAAGTATTCCAAAAGGCTCTGCAACTTATACGGGGCATGCAGTGCGTGCAAGAGATAGTATCATTGCTCAAAATATTAATGGCGTACAAGCAGATGGAAAAACCACTCTTAATGTAAATTTTGATACTAAAAAAGTTGATGGAAAAATTGAGATGCCACTTGCTCGTGATATTACTCTGCATGAAACTAGTTTAAATGGTAATAGTTTTAGTGGTAAAGCTAGTGTATTCTTGAATGATGGTGGTAAATATACAGGTGCATTATATGGGCCAAATGCCGAAGAAGCTGCTGGTATTGTAACTTTTGATAATAATTCAGCATTAAATACTTCTTTTGGTGGCTATCGTTAATTTATTTTTATATGTTAATAGGCGGATTATTCCGCCTATTTTATTAGGTGTAATATGAAAAAAGCGTTATTTTGGCTATTCTACTCATCTTTTTCATTTTCTGCGACTGCTCACACATTATCGTTACCAGATATAACATATCTTCAAAGTAATCCTAAAGTGATTGAAAAACTATTATCCGAAAATATGTATTCTTTATCTGGAAAAGAACTGGCCCGATTAATAGATCTGTATCAATATAATCCTCATTTCAATAAACATTTAGCTCAATTTGCACAAGGGCGTATTGCCTTTTTAGAACAAGATTATTACGAAGCAATTCGGCTTTATCGACAAGTCTTATCGGAAAACCCAGAATTAAACCCAGTTAGAATCGAGTTAGCGATTGCATTATTTCATCAAAGGCAAGATAGTGCAGCAAGAACTCAATTTGAAAAAGCAAAAGTGGAAAAAGATCTGCCTGATGGTTCGTTGTTGGTTATTAATAATTATCTGCAAGCATTAGATGAGAGACAAGGTTGGGAAATAGATTTTACAGCCCATTATATCCGAGATAAAAATGTCAACCATGTAGCAAATGTCAATTATGTGCCATTGTCTAATCGTGCAGTACTGACCAAATCCCAAAGAATGTTGCCACAATCAGCCCATGGAGTTGGATATTTTTTCTCGGTTTCTCGAGATTTGAATTTATTCGATTCTCACTATTTTTTATTCGGCAATCGAGCTTGGGGTAAAGAGTATTGGGATAATCATGAATATGATGATATTTTAAACCGCACTTTTTTAGGTTATGCCTATAAAAATGCATCTCATATAATAAAAGTGAAACCTTTTTATGAGCGTCGTTGGTATGGCAACCATCGTTATCGCTGGAATAATGGCGTGCAAGCTGAATATGATTTTCACTTTAACCCACATTGGCAACTGGCCTATTCTGCTGAATTTGAAAAACAACATTATTTTATTGAAAAAGAGCTTAATGGACATTTAACACAGCTTACACCAACCTTAATTTTTCAGCCAAACACTCGACAATTTTTCTATATTGGAGGTGACTGGATAAATGAAAAAACTCAAGTAAGGCAATATGGTTCTAAAAGCAAAGGCCTACGTTTAGGTTGGGGACAAGACTGGGGAAAAGGAATATCTTCACAAATAGCCGTGTCATTTATTAAACGAAATTATAAAGATGTTGCTAAATTAGGTAATTTAGATATTTTCTCCTTTAATAAAAACCGTAAAGATCATATTTATTCTCTAAATTTATTAGTTTGGAAACGAGATTGGCATTTGGGGGGAATTACACCTAAACTGCAGTTTACTTGGAAAAAACAAATAAGTAACATTCCTCAAATGTATTCTTATCAACAGAAGAATATTAATCTGATTTTTGAAAAGAGTTTTTAGTAAAACATCTTAATAAAAATAAGGTAAAAGTTTATACCAGATAATTAACTGGCTTTCATGAATAATTTCTATTGCTATCTAGTACGACTTCCAGCATTTATCTGAAGAATCTATGTCTAAATGCTTAGAGAAATCTTTCAAAGACTTAAATTGTGTTGATGTTTTATAATCCACAAAAATAACATAAAATACGACCGCACTTTTGAGTGCGGTTTTTTTTATTTTAGTGGAGAAATTATGGAAAAGATCTTAGTTATTCGTAACGATAAATTAGGCGATTTTATGCAAGCATGGCCTGCTTTTGCTATGTTGAAATTATCGAATCCTTCTTTAAAATTAACCGCACTTGTTCCGAGTTACACTGCGCCTTTAGCGGAAGTTTGTCCGTTTATTGATCATGTTATTATTGATAGCAAAAAAAATGATAAAACGGATTTCAAACGTCTTGTGCAGGAAATCAAAGCGCAGCAGTTTGATGGAATGATTAGTTTCTTTTCCAATACCCATAATGGAAAGCTCGCTTGGAAAAGCGGGATTAAATATCGCCTTGCGCCAGCAACGAAATGGGTTCAAATTCTCTATAATCACCGTTTAACACAACGCCGTTCTCGTTCTGAAAAATCGGAAGCAGAATACAATCAAGATTTAGTTCGAGCTTTTTTGCAAAAGCATAATATGCCAATTGTTGAACCCAAACCGCCTTATTTAACCTTTGAGAAAAGTGCGGTGGAAAATCAACGCATTTTCTTGCAAGAGAGTTTAGGACTTTCCGCAAATAAAAAATGGATCTTTGTGCATAGCGGTTCCGGTGGTTCAGCTACGAATCTTTCTTTAGCGCAATATGCGGATTTAATTAAAGGCTTATTGGCTGAATTTGATTGCAATGTTGTGCTGACTGCAGGGCCTGGCGAAAGTGAAAAGGCCCATGAGTTAGCTAATCTAGTTAATGATTCACGCGTAGTTATTTACGACAAGAATAAAGGTTTAGTGGATTTTGCGCATTCTTTGGCTTGTGCGGATTTATTTATTGCGGGATCTACAGGGCCATTGCATTTGAGCAGTGCGTTTAATATTCCGACAATCGGGTTTTATCCAAGTAGTCGTTCTTCTCAGCCGAGACGCTGGAAACCGATTAATGATGTCGATAAGCATCTTGCATTTTGCCCACCTGCGGGAAAAGAGACTCAAATGAATCTAGGGTTAATTTCTATTCAACAAGCATTACAAGAGATAATCCCTTTTGTTAAGAAAATGTGTTATTCAAGCGATAATATTTAAGACTCACCAATTAAATTAAAACTGGCGGATCTTCATTACTCCGCCAGTCAAAATTCTTTTTTCACTTATCTAAATTTAGATCTTTCTTATTTTACTAGTTAACCGTTTGCTTCGGTTTTTATTTCTTAAAATGTGATCTCGCTCACATTTTCAAAATTGTCTATTTTGTTACCATTGCGTACAATACAAAACCATTTCTAAAGGGGGCATTATGTTAGCAACACTTCAAGATATTCTCGATACGGTTAAAGCCAATAATCTGACTTATCATCAAAAATTAATGACATTAGGCAATATTGCTGAGCGTTTATTTGATCCTCGCGATTTGCTTGGCTATACCGATGAAGAATGGGGCTTTTTACAGAATCAGATGATCTGTGATTTATGTGAAGGTTACGCGATTTATCGTCCTCGTTATATCCTGCCTGATTACAATGTGTATATCCAAAAAGGCTGCGAATTTTTAGAATTGCCACCACCAAAAGATCTTGATGAAGCGCTTGATGGATTATTGATTCTTTACTCTCACGTGCCATCCATTACAACTTATCCTGTTTATGTTGGTCGTCTTGATGTATTGCTCGAACCTTTCATTACTGATGAAGAAAAAGACTACATCAAAATTAAACGTTTCTTAAATCATATCGACAAAACTGTCCCTGATTCATTCTGTCATGCCAATATTGGGCCTTATGACACGAAAGCGGGTCGCTTGATTTTACGCGCAGTGATTGAGCTTGAAGCGCCAACACCGAATATGACCATTCGTTATGATAAATCCAAAACAAGCCGTGAGTTTGCTGAACTTGCAGCAAAAGCCTGTTTATTAGTTTCTAAACCATCTTTTGCGAACGATGCTTACTATATTTCCGATCTAGGTGAAGAATATGGCGTAGCAAGTTGCTATAACGCACTGCCTGAATGTGGCGGTGCTTACACATTAACGCGTTTACGTCTAGGGACGATTGCTCGCGCATGTAAAAGTGCGGATGAAATGGTGAACGAATTATTACCACGAGTGGCGAAATGTGCTCTTTCAACTATGGATAAACGACACAAATTTGTAGTGGAAGAAAGTAATTTCTTTAACAGTTCATTTCTCGAAAAAGAAGGCTTTATCAAACGTACTAATTTTACGGGGATGTTCGCAATTGTGGGCTTGGCAGATGCAGCAAACCACTTATTGCAATGTGAAGGCTTAAATGAAACCTTTGGTAAGAGTGCTCGTGGTGATGAAATTGCGACAGCAATTATGGATAAACTTAAAGAAATCACCGATGCACATGAAGGGGTTTATGCAGAACGCACTGGCAATCGTTATTTATTACACGCACAAGTGGGCGCAAGCAACCACGAAGAAGACAAACGTAACGCACCAGCTCACCGTATTCGTGTAGGCGAAGAACCAACGTTACTTGCGCATTTGAAACAGTCTGCGCCATTCCATAAATATTTCCCATCTGGTACAGGGGATTTATTCGCCTTTGATCAAACCTATGCGGATCACTGCGATGCGGTGGTAGATATTATTGATGGGGCATTCTCTTTAGGCTATCGCTATATTACTACCTATTTGAAAAACACGGATTTAATTCGCGTTACGGGTTATTTGGTGAAGAAAAGCGAAGTTGAAAAATACCGTAAAGGTGAAGTCGCATTACGTGATACAACCTGGTATGGATCGGGTACGGATGAATGCGCCAACGTGTTTGATCGCCAATTACGCGATGAAAAAGATGTCACTGCTGAAAAATAATTGGAAAAATGACCGCACTTTCTGAGATTTTTGTGCCGTTGCATCGGATTATTCCTTTTTCAAATGTAGAGGGGCAAGGCAATCGTTCGAGTATTTTTCTGCAAGGTTGCAAGTTAAATTGCTTGTATTGCCATAATCCAGAAACTATTCCTCGTTATACGGAAAATGCGAAATTGGTTAGTTTGCAGTATTTGTATGAACAGGTTATGGAGGCGGTTCCATTTATTCGAGGTGTCACAATTTCAGGTGGTGAACCGACTATCCATCATAAAAAACTGGTGCCGCTTTTTGAGGCTTTACGTTCGCAAGGATTAACCTGTTATTTGGATAGTAGTGGCTTTTTTGAGTTTGATCGTATTCGTTCGTTAATTGATGTCACTGATAAATTTTTATTCGATCTGAAAGGAGAAGGCGTAGGTTTACAAACGCTCTGTTTTGACCGACAAAATCAAACAGGAATCGTGCCACAGCAAGTGATACCAGAACGTTTACACATAAAAAACGATAAACTTGAGCGAAATTTACAAAATCTGGCTGCCTTGTTGCCGTTAAATAAAGTGGAAGAAGTGCGGTTAGTTTTTTTAAAGAATTTTTTTGATGCTGAACATTTGGTGGGCAAAGTTGCGCTACTTTTACGAAATTATCCTGATGTGGCATTAAAAATTATCCGTGTGCATAGTAAAGGTGTGCGCGATGAAACTGGGTTATCAACGCATATTCCAAGTGCGGAAGAAACTAATGCATTGGCTGCTTATGCGCGTCAATGTGGAATTAACAAGGTTTTGACTATTTTGTAGTCGCTTACAAGAAAGTGCGGTGAAAATTCGCCGACTTTTTGTGAGAAAACAAGTAGAATAAGCCGACTTTTTTATTAACTTAACCAATCTAGGGGAATCAAATGAGTGTGTTAAGCAGCATTTTGGGAATGGTCGTATTAATCGCTATTGCCGTGTTACTTTCCAATAATCGTAAAGCGATTAGTATCAGAACCGTGCTCGGGGCGTTAGCAATCCAAGTTGGATTTGCCGCCCTTATTTTATATGTGCCAGCAGGTAAACAAGCACTTGGTGCAACTGCTGATGCCGTATCAAATGTTATTGCTTACGGTAACGAAGGTATTAACTTTGTATTTGGTGGTTTAGCTGATCCAAGCAAACCTTCAGGTTTCATTTTTGCAGTGAAAGTATTACCAATTATTGTGTTCTTCTCTGGCTTAATTTCTGTGCTTTACTATCTCGGCATTATGCAAGTGGTAATTAAAGTATTAGGCGGTGCATTACAAAAAGCATTGGGTACTTCAAAAGCAGAATCCATGTCAGCGGCTGCTAATATTTTCGTTGGTCAAACTGAAGCACCATTGGTGGTTCGTCCTTATATTAAAAATATGACCCAATCTGAATTATTTGCCATCATGGTGGGTGGTACGGCGTCTATCGCGGGTTCAGTAATGGCGGGTTATGCTGGAATGGGCGTGCCATTGACATACTTAATCGCAGCGTCATTTATGGCGGCACCAGCTGGTTTATTATTTGCGAAATTAATGTTCCCACAAACAGAACAATTCTCTGATAAACAGCCAGAAGACAATGATTCAGAAAAACCAACTAACGTACTTGAAGCAATGGCGGGCGGTGCGAGTGCAGGTATGCAACTTGCGTTAAACGTAGGTGCAATGTTAATCGCATTCGTTGGTTTAATTGCATTAATTAACGGTATTTTAAGTGGCGTTGGTGGTTGGTTCGGCTATGGCGACGTAACTTTACAATCTATCTTTGGTTTAGTTTTTAAACCATTAGCATATTTAATCGGTGTAACTGACGGTACCGAAGCGGGTATCGCAGGACAAATGATCGGGATGAAGTTAGCGGTTAACGAATTCGTAGGTTACCTCGAATTTGCAAAATACTTGCAACCAGATTCTGCGATTGTATTAACTGAAAAAACCAAAGCGATTATTACTTTCGCACTTTGTGGTTTTGCTAACTTCAGCTCAATTGCAATCTTAATTGGTGGTTTAGGTGGAATGGCGCCAAACCGTCGTAGTGATGTTGCTCGTTTAGGCTTAAAAGCAGTAATCGCAGGTACTTTAGCAAACTTAATGAGTGCAACGATTGCTGGCTTGTTCATTGGACTCGGTGCAGCAGCGCTTTAATTCTCGGATAAGTGCGGTGAAAAATGACCGCACTTTTTATTTTTATATTTGAAAAAAGGAAGGAAAATTATGACTCCACATATTAATGCGCCTGAAGGTGCATTTGCTGATGTTGTTTTAATGCCAGGTGATCCACTTCGTGCAAAATACATTGCAGAAACGTTTTTGCAAGATGCAGTAGAAGTAACAAATGTTCGTAATATGCTTGGTTATACCGGTACTTACAAAGGTCGTAAGATTTCTATTATGGGCCACGGTATGGGAATTCCATCTTGCTCTATTTACGCGAAAGAATTAATCACTGAATACGGTGTGAAAAAAATTATCCGTGTAGGGTCTTGTGGCGCTGTTCGTATGGACGTGAAAGTGCGCGATGTAATTATCGGTTTAGGTGCATGTACTGATTCAAAAGTAAACCGTATTCGTTTCAAAGATAACGACTTTGCAGCTATTGCTGACTTCGATATGGCACAAGCCGCTGTTCGAGCTGCAAAAGCAAAAGGTAAAGCTGTTCGTGTCGGTAACTTATTCTCGGCGGATTTATTTTATACACCTGATGTTGAAATGTTCGATGTAATGGAAAAATACGGCATTTTAGGCGTGGAAATGGAAGCGGCTGGAATTTATGGTGTGGCTGCAGAATATGGTGCAAAAGCATTAACAATTTGTACCGTGTCTGACCATATTCGTACTCACGAACAAACCACGGCAGAAGAGCGCCAATTAACATTCAATGATATGATTGAAATTGCATTGGATTCAGTATTAATTGGTGAAGCACAATAATTTCTTATAGTGGATTTAATAAGTGCTTGAAAAACAACCGCACTTTTTATATAATCCGCGCCCATTATGAGCCGTTCGCGGCTCATATTTTTGTGTGGTGCAATGAATGTTGCACTGAAAATTATCGGGGAGCTATTTAATAGCGTTATTACCCAATTAGAGGAAAACTAAAATGGCAAAAAAAGTCCAAGCCTACGTTAAGTTGCAAGTTGCAGCTGGTATGGCAAACCCATCACCACCGGTTGGTCCTGCATTAGGTCAACAAGGTGTGAACATCATGGAATTCTGTAAAGCATTCAACGCTCGTACTGAGAGTTTAGAAAAAGGTTTACCAATTCCGGTTGTTATCACTGTATATGCAGACCGTTCATTTACTTTCGTAACTAAAACTCCACCGGCAGCAGTATTATTGAAAAAAGCTGCGGGTATCAAATCAGGTTCTGGTAAACCGAACAAAGAGAAAGTGGGTAAAGTAACTTTAGATCAAGTTCGTCAAATCGCTGAAACTAAAGCAGCAGATATGACTGGCGCGTCTATCGAAACCAAAATGAAATCAATTGCTGGTACTGCTCGCTCTATGGGCTTAGTGGTGGAGGAATAATACGATGGCTAAATTGACTAAAAAAATGAAAGCAATCAAAGCTGGCGTAGATTCTACTAAAGCATACGAAATCAACGAAGCTATCGCGGTATTAAAACAATTCGCAACAGCTAAATTTGTTGAAAGTGTTGACGTTGCAGTAAACTTAGGTATCGATCCTCGTAAATCTGACCAAAACGTTCGTGGTGCAACTGTATTACCACACGGTACTGGTCGTGAAGTACGCGTAGCTGTTTTCACTCAAGGTGCTAACGCAGATGCAGCTAAAGAAGCTGGTGCTGATTTAGTAGGTATGGAAGATTTAGCAGAGCAAATCAAAAAAGGCGAAATGAACTTTGATGTTGTTATCGCTTCTCCTGATGCAATGCGTGTTGTTGGTCAATTAGGTCAAGTATTAGGTCCACGTGGTTTAATGCCAAACCCTAAAGTTGGTACTGTAACTCCAAACGTTGCTGAAGCAGTTAAAAATGCTAAATCTGGTCAGATCCGTTATCGTAATGATAAAAACGGTATTATCCACACCACTATCGGTAAAGCAAACTTCTCTGAAGTTCAATTAAAAGAAAACCTTCAAGCATTATTGGCTGCTTTAAACAAAGCAAAACCAACTACTGCTAAAGGTATCTTCATCAAGAAAGTAAGCATCTCTACCACTATGGGGGCAGGTGTTGCTGTTGATCAAGCTTCTTTATAATTTAAAGAATTGATAGATTTTAAACCGCACTTTTTGAAAGTGCGGTTTTTTATTTCATAAAATTTCTCCATAAGTTTTAAACTTGACGAGAAAGCTGCATTCATTTAAAATTTACCGCCTTAAAATTAGCAAAGATTTAGATTGATTTTTAATCAATTTTAACCTTTTATTGTTTAATTTAACCGTGTTTTTGATAGAAAGCACATCCATACAATGACAAATTCACCGTTATTTGTCGTTGTTTTGCTCAAGTTGTTGTCCTATGTAATTTGAGTTGTCACCCCACTACAGAAGTAAGGTTCAGAGTGCGGTCATTTTAACGGTCATTCACGTCACAGTTAGTTTGTGGCTAGGTCACTGAACAGTTAGCAGAGGAAAACCAATGGGTTACTCCTATTCTGAAAAAAAACGAATTCGTAAAGATTTCGGTAAACGTCCGCAAGTTTTAAATGTTCCTTATTTATTAACCATTCAGTTGGATTCTTTTGATAAATTTATTCAAAAAGATCCTGAAGGTCAGCAAGGTTTAGAAGCGGCATTTCGTTCTGTATTCCCGATTGTGAGCAACAACGGATACACAGAATTACAATATGTAGATTATCGTTTAGAAGAACCTGAATTTGATGTACGTGAGTGCCAAATTCGTGGCTCAACTTATGCAGCAGGCTTACGTGTAAAATTACGTTTAGTGAGCTACGATAAAGAATCTTCTTCACGTGCAGTCAAAGATATTAAAGAAAATGAAGTTTATATGGGTGAAATCCCATTAATGACTGATAACGGTACTTTCGTAATTAATGGTACTGAGCGTGTTATCGTTTCACAATTACACCGTAGTCCAGGCGTATTCTTCGATTCTGACAAAGGTAAAACCCATTCTTCAGGTAAAGTGCTTTATAATGCACGCATCATTCCTTACCGTGGTTCTTGGTTAGATTTTGAATTCGATCCAAAAGATAACTTATTTGCTCGTATTGACCGTCGTCGTAAATTACCGGCAACAATCATTCTTCGTGCATTAGGTCACACCACTGAAGAAATCTTAAACTTATTCTTTGACAAAATTACCTTTGAAATCGCCGGCGATAAATTGTTAATGACTTTAGTGCCAGAACGTTTACGTGGTGAAACCGCTTCTTTTGATATTGAAGCAAATGGCAAAGTTTATGTTGAACGTGGTCGTCGTATTACCGCACGCCATATCAAGGCATTAGAAAAAGATAAAATTTCACAAGTCGTTGTGCCTTCTGAATATATTTTAGGTAAAGTTGCGTCGAAAGATTATGTTGATTTAGAGTCTGGCGAAATTATTTGTCCTGCAAATGACGAGATTTCTTTAGAGACTCTTGCAAAATTAGCACAAGCAGGTTACACCACCATTGAGACTTTATTTACGAATGATTTGGATTATGGTCCATATATTTCTGAAACGCTACGTGTCGATCCAACTTATGACAAAACCAGTGCGCTTTACGAAATCTATCGTATGATGCGTCCAGGCGAACCACCAACACCAGAATCTTCAGAAGCGTTATTCAATAATTTATTCTTCTCTGCAGAGCGTTATGATTTATCTGCTGTCGGTCGTATGAAATTCAATCGTTCTTTAGCGATCGCAGAAGGTGAAGGTGCTGGCACTTTAAGCAATGAAGATATTATTGCGGTAATGCGTAAATTGATCGACATCCGTAATGGTCGCGGCGAAGTGGATGATATTGACCACTTGGGTAACCGTCGTATCCGTAGCGTAGGTGAGATGGCGGAAAACCAATTCCGTATTGGTTTAGTGCGTGTAGAAAGAGCGGTGAAAGAACGCTTATCTTTAGGTGATTTAGATGCAATCACACCGCAAGACTTAATTAATCCAAAACCAATTTCTGCAGCGGTGAAAGAATTCTTTGGTTCTTCACAACTTTCGCAATTTATGGACCAAAACAACCCATTATCAGAAGTGACACACAAACGTCGTATTTCTGCATTAGGTCCAGGCGGTTTAACTCGTGAGCGCGCAGGCTTTGAAGTGCGTGACGTACATAATACCCACTATGGTCGTTTATGTCCGATTGAAACCCCTGAAGGTCCAAACATCGGTTTGATCAACTCACTTTCTGCGTTTGCACGTACTAATGATTATGGTTTCTTAGAAACACCATATCGTAAAGTGGTTGATGGTCAAGTTACTGAAGAAATTGAATACCTATCTGCAATTGATGAAGCAAACTATATCATTGCACAGGCAAACTCAAATTTAGACGAAAATAACCGTTTTACTGATGCATTTGTTACTGCACGTGGTGAACGTGGTGAATCAGGTTTATATAAACCTGAAGATATTCACTATATGGACGTTTCCACACAACAAGTGGTATCTGTTGCGGCTGCATTAATTCCATTCCTTGAGCATGACGATGCGAACCGTGCGTTGATGGGTGCGAACATGCAACGTCAAGCAGTTCCAACATTACGTGCTGACAAACCATTAGTTGGTACAGGTATGGAAAAACCAATCGCACTTGACTCAGGTGTTGCGGTTGTTGCAAAACGCGGTGGTACAGTTCAGTACGTCGATGCTTCTCGTATCGTTATTAAAGTAAATGAAGATGAAACCATTGCAGGTGAAGCAGGTATTGATATTTATAACTTAATCAAATATACCCGTTCTAACCAAAATACTTGTATTAACCAAATTCCTTGTGTGAATTTAGGCGATCCAATCAATCGTGGTGAAGTATTAGCAGACGGTCCTTCTACTGATTTAGGTGAGCTTGCATTAGGTCAAAATATTCGAGTGGCGTTCATGCCTTGGAACGGCTATAACTTCGAAGACTCAATGTTAGTTTCTGAACGTGTAGTTCAACAAGACCGTTTCACTACCATCCATATTCAAGAATTATCTTGTGTTGCGCGTGATACCAAGTTAGGTGCAGAAGAAATTACTGCGGATATTCCAAACGTAGGTGAGTCAGCGTTAAGCAAACTTGATGAATCTGGTATTGTTTATGTTGGTGCAGAGGTTAAAGGTGGTGACATCTTAGTAGGTAAAGTAACGCCTAAAGGTGAAACTCAATTAACCCCAGAAGAAAAACTTTTACGTGCAATCTTTGGTGAAAAAGCTTCTGATGTTAAAGATTCTTCATTACGTGTGCCAAACGGTACATCAGGTACGGTTATTGATGTTCAAGTCTTCACCCGTGATGGCGTAGAAAAAGATAAACGTGCATTAGAAATCGAAGAAATGCAACTTCGTGAAGCGAAAAAAGATTTAACTGAAGAGTTAGAGATTTTAGAAGCTGGCTTATTTGCTCGTGTTCGTAATCTTCTTATTTCTAGTGGTGCTGATGCAGCGCAATTAGATAAATTAGACCGCACTAAATGGTTAGAACAAACCATTGCAGATGAAGAAAAACAAAATCAATTAGAACAGCTTGCAGAGCAATACGAAGAACTTCGTAAAGAGTTTGAACATAAACTTGAAGTGAAACGTAAGAAAATCATCAAAGGTGATGATCTTGCACCGGGCGTGTTAAAAGTGGTTAAAGTTTATCTTGCGGTGAAACGTCAGATCCAACCGGGTGATAAAATGGCGGGTCGTCATGGTAACAAAGGTGTTATCTCGAAAATTAACCCAGTTGAAGATATGCCATACGATGATAATGGCCAACCAGTTGAGATCGTATTGAACCCACTGGGCGTACCATCTCGTATGAACATTGGTCAGATCCTTGAAACCCACTTAGGTTTAGCTGCGAAAGGTATTGGTGATCAAATCAATGCAATGCTTAAACAAAAACAAGAAGTGGAAAAATTACGTGGTTATATCCAAAAAGCGTATGACTTAGGTAATGGCTCGCAAAAAGTAGATTTAAGTACCTTCACAGATGAAGAAGTATTGCGTTTAGCTGAAAATCTACGTAAAGGTTTACCGGTTGCGACACCAGTATTTGATGGTGCAGCTGAAGCTGAAATCAAAGAGCTATTAAAACTTGGTGGATTACCAACGTCAGGTCAAATCACTTTATATGATGGCCGTACAGGTGAGAAATTCGAGCGTCCAGTAACAGTAGGTTATATGTACATGCTCAAATTGAATCACTTAGTTGATGACAAAATGCATGCTCGCTCAACGGGTTCTTATAGCCTTGTTACGCAACAACCATTGGGTGGTAAAGCTCAATTCGGTGGTCAACGTTTCGGTGAGATGGAGGTATGGGCACTTGAAGCATACGGTGCAGCTTACACCTTACAAGAAATGTTAACGGTGAAATCGGATGATGTGAATGGTCGTACGAAGATGTATAAAAACATCGTAAGTGGTAACCAACACATGGACCCAGGCACACCGGAATCTTTCAATGTAATTATGAAAGAAATCCGCTCACTTGGTTTAAATATCGAGTTAGACGAAGAGTAATCAGTAGGGGAGTGAAGAATTTATGATTCACTCGCCTTACGAAAGAAAAATCGCCGAAGTGCGGTGGAAAAATATCAAAATTTTTAACCGCACTTTAAACCTTTAACTCCGACAGGAGAACATTTGTGAAAGACTTAGTTAAGTTTTTAAAAGCACAATCAAAAACCAGTGAAGATTTTGATGTGATTAAAATTGGGTTAGCTTCCCCAGATATGATCCGTTCTTGGTCATTTGGTGAAGTGAAGAAACCTGAAACCATTAACTACCGTACGTTCAAACCTGAACGTGATGGTCTTTTCTGTGCACGTATCTTCGGGCCTGTAAAAGATTACGAATGTTTATGCGGTAAATATAAACGTTTAAAACACCGTGGTGTGATTTGTGAAAAATGTGGTGTTGAAGTCACTCAAACTAAAGTTCGTCGTGAACGTATGGGCCACATTGAACTTGCATCGCCAGTTGCACATATTTGGTTCTTAAAATCATTGCCATCTCGTATTGGTTTACTTTTAGATATGCCATTGCGCGATATCGAACGTGTACTTTACTTTGAAATGTACATCGTGACCGAACCGGGTATGACTGATTTAGAGCGCGGTCAACTATTAACTGAAGAACAATACCTTGACGCTGAAGATCGTTGGCAAGATGAATTCGAAGCGAAAATGGGCGCTGAAGCGATTCAAGATCTTTTAAAAGGCATGGATCTTGAAGTTGAATGTGAAAAATTACGTGAAGAATTACAAGAAACTAACTCTGAAACTAAACGTAAAAAAATCACTAAGCGCTTAAAATTATTAGAAGCATTTGTTCTATCTGGTAATAAACCAGAATGGATGGTAATGACTGTATTACCAGTTCTTCCACCAGATTTACGTCCATTAGTACCGCTTGATGGTGGTCGTTTTGCGACTTCAGATCTGAACGATTTATATCGTCGTGTGATCAACCGTAACAACCGTTTAAAACGTTTATTAGATTTAATTGCGCCAGATATTATTGTGCGCAACGAAAAACGTATGTTACAAGAATCTGTTGATGCGTTATTAGATAATGGTCGCCGCGGTCGTGCTATTACGGGTTCTAACCGTCGTCCATTAAAATCATTAGCGGACATGATTAAAGGTAAACAAGGTCGTTTCCGTCAAAACTTATTAGGTAAACGTGTTGACTATTCTGGTCGTTCAGTAATTACTGTTGGTCCATACTTGCACTTACACCAATGTGGTTTGCCGAAAAAAATGGCCTTGGAATTATTCCGTCCGTTTATCTACGCTAAATTAGAAAGCCGTGGTTATGCAACTACAATTAAAGCGGCTAAGAAAATGGTTGAGCGTGAAGATGCGATCGTTTGGGATATTCTTGCAGAAGTTATTCGTGAACACCCAATTCTATTGAACCGTGCGCCAACACTTCACCGTTTGGGTATCCAAGCCTTTGAACCGATCTTAATCGAAGGTAAAGCGATTCAATTACACCCACTCGTTTGTGCGGCGTTCAATGCGGACTTCGATGGTGACCAAATGGCGGTACACGTTCCATTAACACTTGAAGCTCAATTAGAAGCGCGTGCGTTGATGATGTCAACAAACAACGTGCTTTCACCAGCAAACGGTGATCCGATTATCGTTCCATCACAAGACGTGGTATTAGGTCTTTACTATATGACCCGCGAAAAAGTGAACGGTAAAGGTGAAGGTATGTTATTGCAAGATCCTCGCGAAGCTGAAAAAGCATATCGTACAGGTGAAGCAGAATTACATTCTCGCGTGAAAGTACGTATTACTGAATATGTGAAGAATGAAGCTGGCGAATTTGATGCGAAAACTACGCTGACTGATACAACTATCGGTCGTGCGATTTTATGGATGATTGCACCGAAAGGTATGCCTTATTCATTGTTCAACCAAACATTAGGTAAAAAAGCCATTTCTAAACTAATTAACGAAGCTTATCGTCGTTTAGGTTTAAAAGAAGCGGTAATGTTTGCTGACCAAATTATGTATACCGGTTTTGCGTATGCGGCACGTTCTGGTTCGTCAGTTGGTATTGATGATATGGAAATTCCTGCGAAGAAATACGAAATTATTTCTGCAGCGGAAGAAGAAGTGGCTGAGATCCAAGAGCAATTCCAATCAGGTCTTGTGACTGCAGGCGAACGCTATAATAAAGTAATCGATATTTGGGCCGCGGCGAATGAGCGCGTAGCGAAAGCGATGATGGAAAACTTATCTCAGGAAGAAGTTATCAATCGCGAAGGTAATCCTGAAAAACAAGCATCCTTTAACAGTATCTTTATGATGGCTGATTCAGGTGCGCGTGGTTCTGCAGCACAGATTCGTCAGTTAGCAGGTATGCGTGGCTTGATGGCTCGTCCAGATGGCTCGATCATTGAAACCCCAATTACAGCAAACTTCCGTGAAGGTTTGAACGTATTACAGTACTTTATTTCAACCCACGGTGCGCGTAAAGGTTTGGCGGATACCGCATTAAAGACAGCGAACTCAGGTTACTTAACTCGTCGTTTAGTTGACGTAGCACAAGACTTAGTGATCGTAGAAGATGACTGTGGTACGCACGAAGGTTTAGTCGTGACCCCATTAATCGAAGGTGGTGATGAAAAAGTTCCACTTCGTGAATTAGTGTTAGGTCGTGTAGCTGCGGAAGATATTTTAAAACCAGGTACAGAAGAAGTATTAATTCCTCGTAACACGTTATTAGATGAAAAACTCTGTGATGTGTTGGATGCAAACTCTGTAGACAGCGTAAAAGTACGTTCTGTTGTAACTTGTGATACTGATTTTGGTGTATGTGCGAAATGTTATGGTCGTGATCTTGCGCGTGGTCATTTAATTAACCAAGGTGAAGCAGTGGGTGTTATTGCTGCTCAATCTATCGGTGAGCCTGGTACACAGTTAACCATGCGTACGTTCCATATCGGTGGTGCGGCATCTGCGGCAGCGAAAGAATCTAGTGTACAAGTTAAAAACACTGGTACATTACACTTAATGAATGCAAAATTCGTTACTAACGATGAAGGTAAATTAGTATTAACGTCTCGTAATACTGAATTAACTATTACCGATGCATTTGGCCGAACTAAAGAACACTATAAAGTGCCTTACGGTGCGGTGTTAAGCAAAGGTGACGGCCAAGATGTAACAGCAGGCGAAACTATCGCAAATTGGGATCCACATACAATGCCAGTTGTCTCTGAAGTATCTGGTTTTGTGAAATTCGTTGATATTATTGATGGCTTAACTGTAACGCGTCAAACTGATGAATTAACAGGTTTATCATCAATCGTGGTTCAAGATGTGGGTGAACGTGCTACTGCTGGTAAAGATTTACGTCCAACTATTAAATTAGTTGATGCAAATGGCAACGATATTTTCTTACCTGAAACTGATGTTCTTGCACAGTACTTCTTACCTGGTAAAGCAATCGTAAGTTTAGACGATGGCGCAGCAGTAAAAGTGGGTGAACCATTAGCACGTATTCCGCAAGAATCTGTGGGTACTAAAGATATTACTGGTGGTTTACCACGCGTTGCGGATTTATTTGAAGCACGTAAACCAAAAGAACCAGCTATTTTGGCAGAAATTTCTGGTATCGTGTCTTTCGGTAAAGAAACCAAAGGTAAACGCCGTTTATTAATTACTCCTGCGGAAGGCGAAACTTACGAAGAAATGATTCCAAAATGGCGTCAGCTCAACGTATTTGAAGGTGAAATGGTACAACGTGGCGACGTAATTTCTGATGGTGCTGAAACACCACATGATATTTTGCGTTTACGTGGCGTGCGCGCAGTAACTGAATACATTGTGAACGAAGTACAAGATGTTTACCGCTTACAAGGGGTAAAAATCAACGATAAACATATCGAAGTTATCGTTCGTCAAATGTTACGTAAAGCGGTAATTACTAAAGCTTACGACTCAGAATTCCTTGAAGGGGAACAAGTCGAAGTCGCTCGCGTGAAAATCGTTAACCGTCAACGTGAAGCAGAAGGCAAACCACTAGTTGAGTTTGAACGCGAATTATTGGGTATAACCAAAGCGTCTCTTGCAACTGAATCCTTCATCTCTGCCGCATCGTTCCAAGAAACTACTCGTGTTCTTACCGAAGCAGCAGTGGCAGGTAAACGTGATGAATTACGTGGCTTGAAAGAGAACGTAATCGTAGGTCGATTAATTCCTGCGGGTACAGGTTTTGCGTATCATCAAAATCGTCACAAACATCGTTTAGTAGACGATGTTGTAGCGAAATTATCTGAAGAAGATGAAGCTGCTATCGCTGATGAATTTGTTATGACTGCAGACGATGCAAGTGCAAACTTAGCTGAAATGCTTAACATGGCAGATGATGCGGAATAATTAATTCCCTATATAAGAAAACCCGAATGAAAGTTCGGGTTTTTTATTTGTATGAAAATTGGTAGTGTTAGATAGTTTAAATAAGGATGTTTCTGTATAGAAATTTCACAAGAATTTGAGATTTTTAGAAAAGTCTGTTGTTGATGGCTGTGCTACACTTCGCTCAAATTTTTCAAAATAAGGATAATATTATGAGTACAACAAAACCTTTTCCTCTTCCAACAGGATATTTCGGTATTCCTCTTGGTTTAGCCGCTTTATCTTTGGCTTGGTTTCATCTAGAAAACTTATTTCCTACTGTGCGAACCGTAAGTGATGTTCTTGGCATAGTAGCAAGTGCGGTCTGGATTTTATTTATTTTAATGTATGCGTATAAACTTCGTTATTACTTTGAGGAAGTTCGTGCAGAGTATCATTGCCCAGTTCGTTTTTCCTTTATTGCGTTGATTCCTATTACAACCATGTTGGTGGGCGATATTATTTATCGTTGGAATCCTTTAATTGCTGAAGTGATGATTTGGATTGGTACTGTAGGACAGTTACTTTTCTCATCATTGCGTATCAGTGAACTATGGCAAGGTGGTGTATTTGAACAAAAATCCACTCGTCCTCCGTTTTATTTGCCTGCGGTTGCTGCAAATTTCACAAGTGCAAGTTCATTGGAATTACTCGGTTACCATGATTTAGGTTATTTGTTCTTCGGCGCAGGAATGGTTGCATGGATTATTTTTGAGCCAGTATTATTACAACATTTGCGAATTTCATCTCTTGAGCCGCCATTTAGAGCCACAATGGGCATTATTCTGGCGCCTGCATTTGTGGGCGCATCCGCTTATTTATCACTCAATCATGGCGAAGTGGATACTTTAGTTAAAATCCTTTGGGGATATGGATTCTTGCAATTATTTTTCTTATTGCGATTATTCCCTTGGATTGTGGAAAAAGGACTTAACATTGGCTTATGGGGATTCTCATTCGGATTAGCGTCTATGGCAAACAGTGCTATCGCTTTCTATCATGGCAATGTTTTACAAGGCGTGTCTATTTTTGCCTTTGTTTTCTCGAATTTAATGATTGGCTTATTAGTTCTAATGACAATTATTAAATTAGCTAAAGGGCAGTTTTTCTTAAAATAAGGCATTTAAATCGACTAAGGCAGGGATTCTCTGCCTTATTTACATATTCCATCTATTTGTCTTTTTCTATTTCAATCACCTCTACACAATTCACCGTACCCGCTTTAATTCGCCATTTCACATTAAATTCATACAAACTCATACCATAAATACGATCACTCGGTTTACCTTGTTGATAGGCTGGGCGAGGATCTTGTTCTAGCACTTGGCGAATGAAACGACTTAAGTGCGGCCGTTTTTCTTCTCGTTTTTTTACCGCATTTTGGGCTTGCTCGGTAAATTCAACAGTCAGTTTTGCTGGTGGTTTTTCTTGAGCAAAGCTCGATTGCGCATTTGGTTCACTATCCGCATAGGCAATATAGGGTTTGATATCGAAAATCGGCGTGCCATCCACTAAATCCACCGCACCTAAATGGAGAAAAACGTTACCGTTGATACATTCTACTTGACGTAATTCGACTTTGGATAAACCAAGAGGATTCGGACGGTGCGTTGCGCGTGAAGCAAACACGCCGACTCTTTGATTACCGCCTAACCGCGGGGGGCGTACGGTGGGTTGCCATTTTCCTTGTTGAATGTGGTCGAACTGAAAAATTAACCAAAGATGACTGAATTGTTCCAATCCTCTCACGGCTTCAGGCGAATTATAAGGCGGTAAGAGTTCTACAATGCCTACACCATCTTCAACTAAATTAGGTTGGCGTGGTACGGAGAATTTTTCTTTATAAGGCGTGTGGATAATGGCGATAGGCGATAAGGTTAAATCATTCATAAATTGGGTGTCTTAGTGTAGAATACGCGGCCTATTGTAATCAAAAGTGCGGTCAAAAAAAATGACAAATGAAAAATTGAAAATGTGGTGGGAAACGGCTCGACCGAAAACTTTGCCCTTAGCGTTGGCATCGATTTTTACAGGTTCGGCATTAGGTTATTGGGCGAATCCACAAGGTTTTAATGGGCTTGTAATGGCGCTTTGTTTACTCACGACAATTTTATTACAGGTTCTTTCTAATTTTGCTAATGATTATGGGGATCATCAAAAAGGTTCAGATACTGAAGAGCGTATTGGACCATTACGTGGCATTCAAAAAGGCGCAATTTCAGCAAAAGAACTGAAATGGGGATTAATTCTAATGGTGGTGGCAAGTTTTCTTTCAGGAAGTTTTTTGATTGGAATCGCTTATGAAAACCTCTCGGATTTATTAGTTTTCGCTGGGCTTGGCATTTTAGCTATTGTTGCGGCCATTACTTACACTGTTGGGGCAAAACCTTATGGCTATATGGGATTGGGCGATATTTCTGTATTGGTATTTTTTGGTTTGCTTGGCGTTGGCGGCACTTATTATTTGCAAACTCACAGTATTGATAGCCACATTATTTTGCCTGCTATTGGCTCAGGCTTATTGGCAAGTGCGGTATTAAATATTAATAATTTACGCGATATTGAACAGGATGCGAAAGCTGGCAAAAATACCTTAGCCGTTCGTTTAGGTGCATATAAGGGGCGTGTTTATCATTGTATTTTATTAAGTGTGGCTGCCCTATGTTATTTAGCATTTTCGGAGGCAACGGCCATTTCTTGGACAAATTATTTATTTGTATTGGCAATGCCGTTGTTAGCTAAACATGCGATCTTTGTTTATCGCAGTCAGCAGCCAAGTGAATTGCGTCCAATGTTGGCTCAAATGTCTATGATTTCGTTATTAATCAATATCTTGTTTAGTTTAGGCTTGCTTATCGGCTAAATCGGCATATACTAAAGCAAACAAAATTTCAACAATCGATAGGGGAAAGTTATGTTTATTGATACTTCAGAACTTTGCGATCTTTATGCAGAACAAGTGGATGTAGTGGAGCCAATTTTTTCAAGCTTTGGTGGCGTAAATAATTTTTACGGTAAAGTCACTACGGTAAAATGCTTTGAAAGTAATGGATTAATTGCTGAAGTATTAGAAGAACACGGTGAAGGTCGAGTGCTTGTCATTGATGGCGGTGGTGCAGTACGTCGTGGTTTGATTGATGCAGAATTGGCTCAACTTGCCGTTGATAATGGCTGGGAAGGCATTATTGTATATGGTGCAGTACGCCAAATTCAGCAATTAGAAAATCTTGATATTGGTATTCATGCCCTTGCGCCAATTCCAGTCAGTGCAGATGAAAGCAGTGCCGGTGAGTGCGATATTCCGGTGAACTTTGGTGGCGTAACCTTTTTCCCAGAAGATTATATTTACGCAGATCTGACAGGAATTATACTTTCGCAAGAGCCCTTAGATTTAGATGATTCGGACGAATAATACGAAAGAGCAAAAGTGCGGTGAAAAATAACCGCACTTTTTTTATCGAAATTTATTGCACTAGATCACATTTCTGAAAATTGAGCATTGCAACTTATTAACATTCATTTAACATTGTAGTCCGTTCGAGTTAGAACACTAACGGAGGAACTTTATGACTGAGATGAAATCTTTCAAAAATCACAAAAATGGCATTATTTTTATTTTAGATATAGTGCTATTTTTTGTGTTATTAAAAGTGCTGCCTTATGAGCCAAAGGCTAGTGCTGGTTTAGCTTTATTGGCTTTTGTCGCGGTACTCTGGTTGACCGAGGCATTACATGTTACGGTTACCGCATTATTGGTGCCATTATTGGCGATTGCGCTAGATTTAGTGAGCACTAAGCAAGCTTTAGTGGCTTTTGCTGATCCTACAATCTTTTTATTCTTTGGTGGCTTTTCTTTGGCTACAGCCTTACATATTCAAAAACTTGATAAAATGATTGCTAATAAGATTATGGCATTAGCGCGTGGTAATTTATTTATTGCCATTATTTATCTCTTTTTGATTACAGCCTTCCTTTCTATGTGGATGAGTAACACGGCAACTGCAGCTATGATGTTACCACTTGCAATGGGAATTTTAAGCCAACTTGATCGTGAGAAAGAACATAATACTTATGTGTTTGTGTTGTTAGGGATTGCTTATAGTGCATCAATTGGTGGTATGGGAACCCTTGTGGGTAGCCCACCGAATGCGATTGTAGCAAGTAACTTGCATTTAACTTTTGCAGATTGGTTATGGTACGGTTTACCAATAATGATCATTTTGCTACCACTGATGATTGGTACGCTTTACATTATTTTTAAGCCAAAACTTCATATTAATTTTGAGCAATCTTTTGAAAGCATTGAAATGAATTCAGTGCGTGTATTAACACTTGTTATCTTTGTTGTAATTGCTTTAACTTGGGTATTTAGTGGGCAAATTAATCCGCTGATTTCAGGCTTACTTGGTTTGCAGAAAAATATTGCGAGCTTCGATAGTGTTGTCGCTTTATTAGCAGCTATTGTGATTTGTTCTACGGGCATTGCAAGCTGGAAACAAATTCAAGAAAGTACTGACTGGGGAGTATTAATGCTTTTCGGTGGTGGATTAACGCTAAGTGCGGTATTGAAGGATTCCGGAGCAAGTAAAGTTTTAGCAGATAGCATTGTCTTTATGATTGAAGGACAACATTTCTATCTTATTGGCTTGTTAGTTGCAGCATTCATTATTTTCTTAACTGAATTTACCTCTAACACGGCAAGTGCAGCATTACTCGTCCCAATCTTTATTTCTATTGCCCAATCATTGGGTATGCCAGAAATTGGTTTAGCATTAATTATTGGTCTTGGTGCATCTTGTGCCTTCATGTTACCAGTTGCAACGCCACCAAATGCTATTGTATTCGGTTCTGGTCAAGTGAAACAAAGTGAAATGGTAAAAGCTGGTTTCGTATTGAATTTAGTGTGTATCGTTGTGATTGCGACTGTCGGTTATATGTTCTGGTTGAACTAATTTAGATTTGATTATTTACAGAATTCAGTGATTAAAATAAATGGGTTAAAGCTAATCAGGCTTTAACCCATTTTTCTTGTTATAGGATTCTTTTATACAAAGCTATTTGTTGTGTTCATAAGCGTAAAGCGTATTGCTCATTAACATTGCAACGGTCATCGGTCCAACACCGCCAGGAACGGGGGTAATATAAGCTGCTTTTTCGGCTGCTTTGTCAAACTCTACATCGCCTACTAATTTTCCATCTACACGGTTAATTCCTACATCAATTACTACCGCACTTTCTTTGATCCAATCGCCAGGAATTAAATTCGGCTTACCTACCGCGACGACAAGTATATCTGCTTGGCGAACATGGTTTTCTAAATCTTTGGTGAATCGATGAGTTACTGTGACAGTTGCGCCTGCTAATAATAATTCTAAAGACATTGGGCGGCCGACAATATTGGATGCACCTACAATTACCGCGTGTTTGCCATGTAAGTCAATGCCTGTTGTTTCTAATAGTTTCATTACGCCATAAGGGGTACAGGCTCGTAAAGTTGGAATACGTTGGCATAAAAGCCCAACATTGTAAGGATGGAAACCATCTACATCTTTTGTTGGGGCAATGCGTTCAATTATTGCTTCTGTGTTAATTTGTTTGGGTAACGGTAATTGCACCAAAATACCATCAATATTTTTATCAGCATTAAGCTGGTCAATAACCGCTAATAATTCCGCTTGCGTGGTGGTGTCTGGCAGATCATAAGATTTAGAGAGAATGCCAATTTCTTCACAGCTTTTACGTTTATTACCGACATAGATTTGCGAAGCAGGATCTGCACCAACGAGAATGACAGCAAGCCCAGGTGCGCGTTTTCCTTGTTTAACGTAATGGGTGATTTTATCTGCTATATCGGCTTTAATTTTTTTTGAAAGTGCGGTACCAGAGATGATTTGCGCAGTCATTGGGCTATCCTTTTGAACGATGGGAAAGAAATCGTTTGCTATTTTAGCGGACAATGATTTTTTTACAACGAAAAAGGGGACGTTTTTCCTAAACTGGAATAATTTTGAACAATTAAATTAAAAAATCAAAAAATTAATTGACTGAGATAAAAACAAACCTATAATTGACCGCATTCGTCGGCGAGTAGCGCAGCTTGGTAGCGCAACTGGTTTGGGACCAGTGGGTCGTAGGTTCAAATCCTATCTCGCCGACCACTTCTTTTATATTGTCTTGAAATTCCGTACAAAAGAAATCCTTTGAATGCGCCCTTAGCTCAGCTGGATAGAGCAACGCCCTTCTAAGGCGTGGGTCAAAGGTTCGAATCCTTTAGGGCGTGCCATTTATTTCTTCAATCTATTTTTTATTCTCTTTTATTAATTTCTTTTGCTATTTAAGCAAGCTACAATACGCCCCCAAATTTTATCAATACAAATCAGAAAGAGAATTGTTATGCCCTTTGCTATTGGTCAGCGCTGGTTAAGTGAAAGTGAAAACGCTTTAGGATTAGGTATCATTACCGCATTAGATCAACGAACCGTCACGATTTATTTCCCTGCTGCGGATGAAACGCGTATATATGCTGCTGCACAAGCGCCTTTAAGCCGAATTGTATTTAGTAAAGGTGAAACATTATCCCATCAAGCTGGCTGGCAAGGTGAGATTTTAGACGTTCAAAATATGAACGGTTTGCTATTTTATTTAGTTAAAAATCCGCAAGGTGAAGATGTCATTGTGCAAGAACGTGATATTTCACCGATTATTTCTTTTAGCCAAGCAAAAGATCGTCTGTTTTCAGCGCAAATTGATCGCAGCAGTCATTTTGCATTGCGTTATCGCACGCTTTGTCATCAGCAAGCACAATTTAAATCACCATTGCGTGGTTTACGCGGAACACGTGCGGGTTTAATTCCTCATCAGCTTCATATTGCAGCTGAAGTCGGTAATCGAGTTAATCCTCGCGTGTTATTGGCGGATGAGGTTGGTTTAGGGAAAACCATTGAAGCAGGAATGATTTTGCAGAATCAACTTTTTGCTGAGAAAGTGCAACGTGTTCTGATTATCGTGCCAGAAACGTTGCAACATCAATGGCTGGTGGAAATGCTTCGTCGTTTTAATTTGCATTTTTCACTTTTTGATGAAGAACGTTGCAACGATTTTGATCTTGATGCCGTTAATCCATTTACAACTGAAAGCTTAATTATCTGTTCGTTGAATTGGTTAGAAACTAAGCCAAACCGAGTAGAGCAGGCGCTCAATGCTCAATTTGACTGTTTAATTGTAGATGAGGCACATCACATCGAGTGGTCAGAATCTTCACCAAGTGCAGCTTATTTATTAGTTGAACAGCTTGCTCGTATCATTCCCTCTGTATTGTTACTCACAGCAACCCCAGAACAACTTGGGCAAGAAAGTCATTTTGCTCGTTTGCGCTTACTGGATCCAGAACGTTTCTTTGATTATCAAACCTTTGTGAAAGAGCAGGAACGCTATCAACCTGTGGTTAATGCCGTTGAATCTTTGTTGGCAAATAAGGCATTAAGTGCGGTCGAAAAAAATCATATTTCTGATTTATTGCTTGAACAAGATGTCGAGCCACTTTTTAAAGCGATTGCATCAAATAATGATGAAGAACAGCATCGTGCCCGTCAGGAACTGATTCAAGCCTTAATTGATCGTCACGGCACGGGGCGAATGTTATTCCGCAATACACGTCAAGGCGTGAAAGGTTTTCCGCACCGTGTTTACCACCAAATTACACTCTCGGAAGAGAATGATAAAATTGATTGGTTGATTGACTTCCTCAAACTATATCGCGATGAAAAAATTTTTGTGATTTGCCAGACAGCGGCAACAGCGATTCAGTTAGAACAAATTTTGCGTGAACGTGAGGCGATTCGTGCCGCAGTGTTCCACGAAAAAATGTCGATTATCGAACGGGATAGAGCCTCGGCTTATTTTGCGGATTTAGAAAACGGCGCACAGGTTTTACTGAGCTCGAGTATTGGTTCGGAAGGGCGTAATTTCCAATTCTCTGCAAATTTAGTGTTATTTGATTTACCGACAAATCCTGATTTATTGGAACAATGTATTGGCCGATTAGATCGTATTGGACAAAAACGTGATGTGCAAATTTATGTGCCTTGTGCGAAAGATTCGCCTCAAAGTCGTTTGGCTCGTTGGTACAATGAGGGATTGAATGCTTTTGAACAAACTTGTCCAATGGGAATGGCATTATTTTCTCAGTTTGCTGATGAGTTGGAAAAAGTGCGGTCAAATTCTACCGCTCTTTCAGAGAATGAATTTTTTGAATTATTAAAACAAACTAAAACCGCGCGGGAAAGACTCAAGATTGAGTTAGAAAAAGGACGGGATCGTTTATTAGAGCTAAATTCTCATGGCGGTGGGCAAGCTCAAGCGTTAGCGGATCAAATTGCTGATGAAGATAATTCGCCTGAGCTTGTGAATTTTGCTTTAAAATTATTTGATATTATTGGCGTAGAGCAAGAAGATCTTGGGGCTAATAGTATTGTGATTAGCCCAACTGGGACAATGCTTGTGCCCGATTTTCCGGGTTTAAAAGAAGAAGGTGTGACGGTTACCTTTGATCGAGAACTTGCCCTTGCTCGTGAAGAAATGGAGTTTCTGACTTGGGATCATCCTATGATTCGTCAAGGTATTGATCTTGTTGCTTCTGGTGATATTGGCAAAGCCGCAATGGCATTGCTTGTGAATAAACAACTGCCCGCTGGAACCTTATTAATTGAATTGATTTATGTGGTGGAAAGTCAATCGCCAAAAGGATTACAGCTCAATCGTTTTTTGCCGCCAACGCCTATTCGTCTGTTGCTTGATAACAAAGGAAATAACATTGGTGAGCAGGTTACCTTTGAAACATTACATAGCAAATTGAAACCGCTTGGTAAAAATATTGCTAATCAAATGGTGAAAATGGCACGGGCCAATATTGAAGCCTTGATTACACGAGGCGATCAGCTTGTAAAATCTTTAGCTGAACCGATTATTGCTGAAGCTAAAAATCAAGCAGATCAACAATTAAGCGCAGAAATTAACCGTTTACAGGCTTTGCGAGCGGTGAATAAAAATATTCGTCAAAGCGAAATTGATATTTTGGAACAACAACGAACACAATCACTGGACGAGCTTTCTAAAGCAAATTGGCGTTTGGATTGCTTGCGTGTCATAGTGACGAACAAGGAATAAAAATGGCATTGATTGAATACAATCCGCCTCTTGAACCTTATTTGGATATTATTTATCAAGATAATCATTTGTGCGTGGTGAATAAACCTAGCGGTTTGCTTTCCGTGCCAGGCAATCAACCACAATATTACGATAGTGCAATGAGTCGAGTAAAAGAAAAATTTGGCTTTTGTGAGCCAGCTCATCGTTTGGATATGGCAACGAGCGGTATTATTGTGTTTGCTTTAAGTAAGGCGGCGGATCGAGAATTAAAACGTCAATTTCGCGAACGTGAACCTAAAAAACATTATCAAGCGATTGTTTGGGGACATTTGGAGAAAGATTATGGTGAGGTAAATTTGCCGATGATTTGTGATTGGGAAAATCGACCGCGCCAACGTTTGGATTTCGTTTTAGGAAAAAGAGCGGTCACAAAATTCGAAGTTTTAGCACGTTTGCCCAATAACAGTACTCGCGTGAAACTGACACCTGTGACAGGCAGATCTCATCAATTACGCTTGCACATGTTAGCATTGGGGCATCCAATTTTAGGCGATAAATTTTACTCTCATCCTCAGGCTAAAGCTATGTCGCCAAGATTATGCTTGCACGCAGAAGAATTGACGATTACACACCCTATTACAGGGGAAACAATGACCTTTAATGCGAAGTCCGATTTTTAAATTTGCGCAGAAGTATGAGATCACGAATGAAAAACTTTTTAGCTCAACAGGGAAAAATCACGCTAATTCTCACCGCACTTTGCGCGCTTATTTATATTGATCAACAGCTAGGTTTTGAAGACGATATTATGTATTTGATGCATTACCCCGCTTACGAAGAGCAAGATAGCGAAGCGTGGCGCTATATCTCACATACACTGGTACATTTATCTAATTTGCATATTTTGTTTAATCTGTCTTGGTTTTTTATTTTCGGTGGAATGATTGAGCGCACTTTTGGTTCGGTCAAATTATTGATGTTGTATGTTGCAGCATCTGCCATAACAGGGTATGTGCAAAATTATGTGTCTGGCCCCGCTTTCTTTGGGCTTTCTGGTGTTGTATATGCGGTTCTAGGTTATGTATTTATACGTGATAAATTGAATCATCATTTATTTGATCTGCCAGAAGGTTTTTTCACAATGTTATTAGTGGGGATCACATTAGGTTTTATTAGCCCCTTATTTGGTGTTGAAATGGGAAATGCAGCGCATATTTCAGGCTTGATTGTCGGCTTGATTTGGGGATTTATCGATAGCCAATTACGTAAAAATTCGCTACAGTAGGTGTGTTCAATTTGGATAAAGGGTTTTCTATGAAGCAGTCATTACGGCATCAACAAATTATTAAACTGGTGGAACAATCCGGTTATTTAAGCACGGAAGAACTGGTTGCTGCCTTAGATGTTAGCCCTCAAACGATTCGCCGTGATTTGAATATTTTGGCGGAGTTAGATTTAATTCGTCGCCATCACGGTGGTGCGGCATCGCCATCTTCTGCAGAAAATTCTGATTACGTGGATCGTAAACAATTCTTTTCATTACAAAAGAATAATATTGCACAGGAAGTTGCGAAGTTGATTCCTAACGGTGCATCGTTGTTTATTGATATTGGTACCACGCCTGAGGCTGTCGCCAATGCATTGCTTGGCCACGAAAAACTTCGAATTGTGACGAACAATCTGAATGCCGCTCATCTTTTACGCCAAAATGAAAGTTTTGATATTGTCATGGCAGGCGGATCATTGCGAATGGATGGTGGAATTATCGGCGAGGCTACGGTGAATTTTATTTCTCAATTTCGCCTAGATTTCGGGATTTTAGGGATTAGTGCGATCGATGCTGATGGTTCATTATTGGATTATGATTATCACGAAGTACAAGTAAAACGAGCGATTATTGAAAGTTCACGTCAGACGTTATTAGTGACCGATCACTCTAAATTTACGCGCCAAGCGATTGTTCGATTGGGCGAATTAAGTGATGTGGAATATTTGTTTACGGATGATGCTCCCGAAGGAATTGTCAATTATCTTAAAGGTCAGAAAACGAAACTAGTTTTATGTTAGGAATGAGAAAGTGCGGTAAAAATAATGTATTTTTACCGCACTTTTTATATGTTTTATGGGCAAGATTTATTTTGTTGTTACTTGGCAAATTAGGTAGAATAAGTCCACATTTATATAAGGATTCAAAATGAAAATAAAGACGATTTTGACCGCGCTTTTCGGCGTAATTGTGCTGACAGGTTGTGCAAATAAGAATGACACGAAACAAGTGAGTGAGCGTAATGATTCCCTTGAAGGGTTCAATCGAACCATGTGGAAATTTAACTATAACGTTATGGATCGCTATGTGTTAGAACCCGCTGCAAAAGGTTGGAATAACTATGTGCCTAAGCCAATTTCTTCAGGTCTTGCTGGCATTGCAAATAACCTTGATGAGCCCGTAAGCTTTGTGAACCGCTTAATTGAAGGTGAACCGAAAAAAGCATTTGTTCACTTTAATCGCTTTTGGATTAACACTGTATTTGGTCTAGGTGGCTTTATTGATTTTGCGAGCGCAAGCAAAGAATTGCGCGTAGATAATCAACGTGGATTTGGGGAAACGTTAGGTAGCTACGGCGTAGATGCTGGAACTTATATTGTGCTACCGATTTATAATGCAACAACGCCACGTCAATTAACGGGTGCTGTGGTTGATGCGGCTTATATGTATCCATTCTGGGAATGGGTTGGCGGTCCGTGGTCGTTAGTGAAATATGGTGTGCAAGCGGTGGATGCCCGTGCGAAAAATATTGATAACGCTGAGTTGTTACGCCAAGCACAAGATCCATATGTAACCTTTAGAGAAGCGTATTACCAAAATTTACAATTTAAAGTGAGTGATGGCAAATCAACAGAAAATAAAGAATCGCTTTCTGATGACGTGCTAAAAGAAATTGATTAATAAACAAAAAAGTACGGTGAAAAATAACCGCACTTTTTATCAACCAAGGAGAAAATGATGACACAAATTATTCATACTGAAAAAGCACCTGCAGCTATCGGCCCTTATGTTCAAGCGGTTGATCTTGGCAATTTAGTTTTAACCTCAGGACAAATTCCCGTGAATCCTGCAACAGGCGAAGTGCCAGCTGACATCGTTGCACAAGCACGCCAATCTTTAGAAAACGTGAAAGCGATTATCGAGAAAGCGGGTTTAACTGCCGCAGATATTGTAAAAACGACGGTTTTTGTGAAAGATCTTAATGATTTTGCAGCAGTTAATGCAGAATATGAACGTTTCTTTAAAGAAAATAATCATCCTAATTTCCCTGCTCGTTCTTGCGTAGAAGTTGCTCGTTTACCAAAAGATGTGGGATTAGAAATTGAAGCGATTGCTGTAAGAAAATAATTTTCTGTTTGGTAATTTCTGCTTAAAAGTGCGGTCATAAACTTGCATGTTTTTGACAGCACTTTTTGTTTGTATGCTGATAACAAAAATTTTACATTACACCTTGAATTTTTTGTGAATTTTCCCCACTAAGGAAATACTTAACCCTAACTTTGAGAGAACACATTATGATGCGTATTCTTCTTTTCTTGGCAACCAATATGGCTGTAATGCTGGTATTAGGTATTATTTTAAGTGTGACTGGTATTGCAGGAAATAGCACCGGCGGCATTTTAATTATGGCGTTGTTATTTGGTTTTGCTGGCTCATTAATTTCATTATTCCTGTCTAAAACGATGGCATTACGTTCTGTAGATGGAGAGGTGATTACTCAACCTCGTAATCAAACTGAACGTTGGTTAATTGATACCGTTAGTCGCCAAGCGCAGAAAGCGGGGATTCCGATGCCAGACGTGGCGATTTATCATTCACCCGATGTGAATGCTTTTGCTACAGGCGCGACAAAAAGCAATTCTTTGGTGGCTGTGAGCACTGGATTATTAAACAACATGACGGAGGCTGAAGCTGAAGCTGTTTTAGCGCACGAAATTTCCCATATTTCCAATGGGGATATGGTGACGATGGCGTTATTGCAAGGCGTATTGAATACTTTCGTGATTTTCTTATCTCGCGTTATTGCAACGGCGGTGGCAAGTTCGCGTAACAATAATGGAGAAGAAACGCGCAGTTCAGGTATTTATTTCTTGGTTTCGATGGTATTGGAAATGCTCTTTGGTGTGCTTGCGAGTATTATCGCAATGTGGTTCTCTCGCTACCGCGAATTCCGTGCAGATGCTGGTTCCGCAAGTCTAGTGGGTAAAGAAAAAATGATCATGGCATTGCAACGTTTGCAACAACTTCACGAACCACAAAATCTTGAAGGTTCTTTAAATGCCTTTATGATTAATGGTAAACGCAGTGAACTCTTTATGAGTCATCCACCACTCGAAAAGCGTATTGAAGCCTTACGCAATCTTTAAAAATTTCAAAAAATCGGCCGCACTTTAATACGGCCGATTTTTTTATTTTCCTTTTTTCACCCAATATTTGAAAGGTGGTTTTTCCACTTCACTTTGCAGTAAGGTGTGATCCATAAATTGACAGAAATTTGGAATATCTCTTGTTGTTGCAGGATCGTCAGCAATGATCAAAAGTATTTCTCCATCGTTAAGATGACGAATATTTTTACGAACAAGCATCACAGGTTCTGGGCAACGTAATCCTAAAGTATCTAGGGTTTGTGTGACGGAAATTTTAGACATATTCTTTTTTCTTTTGAAAAACATAGCCATATCATACCGCACTTACGGCAAAATTTCGACAAATCCCAGTCATCAGTGATAGACTAGTATCATTGAAATTAGTTTGAAAAAATGAATGGCGGAATACCTCGTTCCTAAAAGTGCGGTTGTTTTTGAAGAAGAAATTAAGAAAAGCCGTTTTATTACTTATTTACAGCACACCGAAGGTTTAGAAGACGCAAGAGCTTTTTGGGCAAAGATTAAACAAGAACATCCAAATGCTCGGCATCATTGTTGGGCTGCTGTAGCAGGCAAGCCAACAGATTCTCTACAGCTTGGTTTTTCTGATGATGGTGAACCCGCTGGAACGGCAGGAAAGCCAATGTTGAGTGCATTGCAAGGTAGTCAATTAGGTGAAATCAGTGCGGTGGTGGTTCGCTATTATGGTGGTATTTTGCTTGGAACGGGCGGATTAGTTCGTGCTTACGGCAATGGAGTACAACAAGCTTTAAAGCTGATTGAAAGCGAAATTAAAGTTGAACGAACCCCTTTCAAATTAGATTGTGACTATGGTCAGCTAAGTTTGGTGCTACAACTTTGTGAAAAACATCAGGTTGAGATTTTATCTCAAGATTTTCAGGCAAATATTCATTTGATTTTAGGTATTAGTGAAAAAACAGTCGATGTTTTTTCTTCAGAATTAACAGAAAAGTCTGCGGGCAGATTAGTCATCCAACTTTTAGAGACAGGCGAATAATAGTGCATATTTTATCCATTATCCGAATTATTGGTATTCTTGTGATGTGTTTTTCGGGCACAATGCTGATTCCAGCATTTGTCGCTCTAATTTATGGCGATGGTGGCGGCAAAGCATTTATGCAGGCTTTTATGTTGAGCTTGACAGCGGGCACATTGCTTTGGTGGCCATGCCATCACCATAAACAAGAATTACGCTCCCGTGATGGTTTTTTGATCGTTGTGGCTTTTTGGTTTGTACTTGGCGGCTTGGCTACTTTGCCGCTTTTGTTGTTTGATGCACCACACTTAACGGTTGCCTCTGCTGTATTTGAGGCCTTTTCGGGTTTAACGACGACAGGTGCCACCGTGATGACTGGATTGGATAATTTACCAAAAGCAATTTTGTTCTACCGACAGTTTTTGCAATGGCTTGGTGGAATGGGGATCATTGTGTTAGCGATTGCGATCATTCCCCTTTTAGGTATTGGCGGAATGCAACTTTACCGTGCAGAAATGTCTGGTCCAATGAAGGAGCAAAAAATTCGCCCACGGATTACAGAAACCGCAAAAGTTTTGTGGATGATTTACCTTTCTTTAACCTTGTCATGCGCTTTAGCTTATTGGTTGGCGGGAATGAGTGTTTTTGATGCGATTACTCACAGTTTCTCTACTGTTTCCATTGGCGGTTTTTCAACGCATGATGCAAGTATCGGTTATTTCAATAGCCCATTGATTAACGGAATTACTGTTTTATTTTTATTAGTTTCTGCTTGTAACTTTGGTCTACATTTCCGTGCTTTTTCAACGATTGGACGCGAAAATTTCTTCAAAATTTATTTGCGTGATCCTGAATTTCGTTTTTTTATCAGTATCCAAGTTATTTTAGTTGTGGTTTGTACTTCAGTAATGTGGGGACACAGTTACTTTAAGACTTCATGGCAAGATTTCGAACAAGTATTATTTCAGGCCGTCTCTATTTCTACCACAACTGGTTACACTACATCTGATTTTGCTGCTTGGCCCTCATTTGTGCCTGTATTGTTAATCTCTGCATCTTTTATGGGCGGTTGTGCAGGATCTGTTGGTGGTGGTTTAAGAGTTGCGCGTGTATTAGTGCTTTACCTACAAGGAAAACGAGAACTCAAACGTGTGGTTCATCCTAATTTGGTTTATCCCATTAAATGGGGAAAAAATGTATTAGATGAAAGAGTGATTGGTAGTATTTGGGCATTCTTTTCGGCTTATATTTTAGTATTTTTAATTTGTTTACTTGGTGTCATTGCTTGTGGAGTTGAACCTTTCAATGCCTTTAATGCTGTGTTAGCGAGCATAAATAATTTAGGGCCAGGATTAGGTGCTGTTAGTAGTAATATGATCGCCATTCCAGATAGCGCCAAATGGATTTTAACTATCGCAATGGTATGCGGCCGATTAGAAATTTTCACGCTTTTAGCATTATTTACGCCTGCATTCTGGAGATCTTAACTGAGGGTTAATTTTTAATAAATATTTCGAATTTTGACCGCACTTTTGATGGATCCGTTTATATTTCCATCAAAAGATCATTTTTTTAAATATTTTTACAAAAAGTACTTGCAAGGGTTTTGAAAATCCCTATAATGCACCGCACACAACGACGCACTGTTGTGAAGTTTTTAAGTTTACACGTGCGTCGTTGTTTTTTGCTCTTTAACAATGTATCAGACAATCTGTGTGGGCACTTGTTGATTGACTTGTTTTAAAAATATTTTTAATTTTGAAGTCTTAATAGGTGCTTAACTGAAAAATTCATAATTACTTTTTTAAGTAGTGTTTTATTTATAGCTAAGCAGTTTATTGAGCGATTGAACTTGAATTGAAGAGTTTGATCATGGCTCAGATTGAACGCTGGCGGCAGGCTTAACACATGCAAGTCGAACGGTAGCAGGAGAAAGCTTGCTTTCTTGCTGACGAGTGGCGGACGGGTGAGTAATGCTTGGGAATCTGGCTTATGGAGGGGGATAACTACGGGAAACTGTAGCTAATACCGCGTAGTATCGGAAGATGAAAGTGCGGGACCGTAAGGCCGCATGCCATGAGATGAGCCCAAGTGGGATTAGGTAGTTGGTGGGGTAAAGGCCTACCAAGCCTGCGATCTCTAGCTGGTCTGAGAGGATGGCCAGCCACACTGGAACTGAGACACGGTCCAGACTCCTACGGGAGGCAGCAGTGGGGAATATTGCGCAATGGGGGGAACCCTGACGCAGCCATGCCGCGTGAATGAAGAAGGCCTTCGGGTTGTAAAGTTCTTTCGGTATTGAGGAAGGGATGTGTGCTAATAGTACATATCATTGACGTTAAATACAGAAGAAGCACCGGCTAACTCCGTGCCAGCAGCCGCGGTAATACGGAGGGTGCGAGCGTTAATCGGAATAACTGGGCGTAAAGGGCACGCAGGCGGTTATTTAAGTGAGGTGTGAAAGCCCCGGGCTTAACCTGGGAATTGCATTTCAGACTGGGTAACTAGAGTACTTTAGGGAGGGGTAGAATTCCACGTGTAGCGGTGAAATGCGTAGAGATGTGGAGGAATACCGAAGGCGAAGGCAGCCCCTTGGGAATGTACTGACGCTCATGTGCGAAAGCGTGGGGAGCAAACAGGATTAGATACCCTGGTAGTCCACGCTGTAAACGCTGTCGATTTGGGGATTGGGCTTAAAGCTTGGTGCCCGTAGCTAACGTGATAAATCGACCGCCTGGGGAGTACGGCCGCAAGGTTAAAACTCAAATGAATTGACGGGGGCCCGCACAAGCGGTGGAGCATGTGGTTTAATTCGATGCAACGCGAAGAACCTTACCTACTCTTGACATCCATGGAATCCTGTAGAGATACGGGAGTGCCTTCGGGAACCATGAGACAGGTGCTGCATGGCTGTCGTCAGCTCGTGTTGTGAAATGTTGGGTTAAGTCCCGCAACGAGCGCAACCCTTATCCTTTGTTGCCAGCGATTCGGTCGGGAACTCAAAGGAGACTGCCAGTGATAAACTGGAGGAAGGTGGGGATGACGTCAAGTCATCATGGCCCTTACGAGTAGGGCTACACACGTGCTACAATGGCGTATACAGAGGGTGGCGATGCCGCGAGGTGGAGCGAATCTCAGAAAGTACGTCTAAGTCCGGATTGGAGTCTGCAACTCGACTCCATGAAGTCGGAATCGCTAGTAATCGCGAATCAGAATGTCGCGGTGAATACGTTCCCGGGCCTTGTACACACCGCCCGTCACACCATGGGAGTGGGTTGTACCAGAAGTAGATAGCTTAACCTTTTGGAGGGCGTTTACCACGGTATGATTCATGACTGGGGTGAAGTCGTAACAAGGTAACCGTAGGGGAACCTGCGGTTGGATCACCTCCTTACCAAAGACGAGAGACAGCGAGTGCTCACACAGATTGGCTGATAGTTGTAGACAAATGAGCAGAAGAAAACATTACCCTTGGGTCTGTAGCTCAGGTGGTTAGAGCGCACCCCTGATAAGGGTGAGGTCGGTGGTTCAAGTCCACTCAGACCCACCACTCTGAGAGTGAGTGATGTAAAGGAGTAATGATTTATGATGAAATGGGGATATAGCTCAGCTGGGAGAGCGCCTGCCTTGCACGCAGGAGGTCAGCGGTTCGATCCCGCTTATCTCCACCACTTATCATCGTTAAGTAAATTAAGCGAGAATAGAGAAGAAAGTCATAAGCACTAATCTAAACGAATATAGTGTTTAAGATTTTATTTATATTCATTTAGTTTATTTAACGATGATAACTGAAAAGTTTTATCAACTGTTCTTTAAAAAATTGGAAACAAGCTGAAAACAAGAGATTTTCGAGAGAAAGTCTGAGTAGGCAAAATAGGAAAGTGAAAAGAGGGAACTGAGAAGGAAACTCTGAGAGCAAACCTGTTTTGCATAAAATCTTGATTGAACAAAAGCAATCAAGTGTTTAGTTGAATGAAAATACGCATCAAATTGACCACACTTTGAAGTGAAAACTTAAAGTGATTGAAAACATTTGAGGTTGTATAGTTAAGTGACTAAGCGTACAAGGTGGATGCCTTGGCAATCAGAGGCGAAGAAGGACGTGCTAATCTGCGAAAAGCTTGGATGAGTCGATAAGAGGCGTTTAATCCAAGATATCCGAATGGGGAAACCCAGTAGATGAAGAATCTACTATCACTTACTGAATCCATAGGTAAGTGAGGCAAACCGGGAGAACTGAAACATCTAAGTACCCCGAGGAAAAGAAATCAACCGAGATTTCGTCAGTAGCGGCGAGCGAAAGCGAAAGAGCCTGTTAATGATAACAGCAGAGATAGAGGAATAAGCTGGGAAGCTTAGCGACACAGGGTGATAGCCCCGTACTCGACATCCAGGCTGTGGTACTAAGTTAACGAGAAGTAGGGCGGGACACGTGATATCCTGTTTGAAGATGGGGGGACCATCCTCCAAGGCTAAATACTCCTGATTGACCGATAGTGAACCAGTACTGTGAAGGAAAGGCGAAAAGAACCCCGGTGAGGGGAGTGAAATAGAACCTGAAACCTTGTACGTACAAGCAGTGGGAGCCTGAAAGGGTGACTGCGTACCTTTTGTATAATGGGTCAGCGACTTATATTTTGTAGCGAGGTTAACCGAATAGGGGAGCCGAAGGGAAACCGAGTCTTAACTGGGCGACTAGTTGCAAGGTATAGACCCGAAACCCGGTGATCTAGCCATGGGCAGGTTGAAGGTTGGGTAACACTAACTGGAGGACCGAACCGACTAATGTTGAAAAATTAGCGGATGACTTGTGGCTGGGGGTGAAAGGCCAATCAAACCGGGAGATAGCTGGTTCTCCCCGAAATCTATTTAGGTAGAGCCTTGAGCGGACACCTTTGGGGGTAGAGCACTGTTTCGGCTAGGGGTCCATCCCGGATTACCAACCCGATGCAAACTACGAATACCAAAGAGTGATACTCAGGAGACACACGGCGGGTGCTAACGTCCGTCGTGGAGAGGGAAACAACCCAGACCGCCAGCTAAGGTCCCAAAGTCTATATTAAGTGGGAAACGAAGTGGGAAGGCTTAGACAGCTAGGATGTTGGCTTAGAAGCAGCCATCATTTAAAGAAAGCGTAATAGCTCACTAGTCGAGTCGGCCTGCGCGGAAGATGTAACGGGGCTGAAATATAGCACCGAAGCTGCGGCATCAGACATAAGTCTGTTGGGTAGGGGAGCGTTGTGTAAGCGGATGAAGGTGTGTTGAGAAGCATGCTGGACGTATCACAAGTGCGAATGCTGACATAAGTAACGATAAAACGGGTGAAAAACCCGTTCGCCGGAAGACCAAGGGTTCCTGTCCAACGTTAATCGGGGCAGGGTGAGTCGGCCCCTAAGGCGAGGCTGAAGAGCGTAGTCGATGGGAAACAGGTTAATATTCCTGTACTTGGTAAAGCTGCGATGTGGGGACGGAGTAGGTTAGGTTATCGCACTGTTGGATATGTGCGTTTAAGTTGGTAGGTGGGAAGTTTAGGCAAATCCGGGCTTCCTTAACACTGAGAGATGATGACGAGGCTCTACGGAGCTGAAGTAACTGATACCACACTTCCAGGAAAAGCCACTAAGCGAAAGGCTTTACTAAACCGTACTGAAAACCGACACAGGTGGTCAGGTAGAGAATACTCAGGCGCTTGAGAGAACTCGGGTGAAGGAACTAGGCAAAATAGCACCGTAACTTCGGGAGAAGGTGCGCCGGCGTAGATTGTAAGGGCTAGCCCCTGAAGGTTGAACCGGTCGAAGATACCAGCTGGCTGCAACTGTTTATTAAAAACACAGCACTCTGCAAACACGAAAGTGGACGTATAGGGTGTGATGCCTGCCCGGTGCTGGAAGGTTAATTGATGGTGTAATCGAAAGAGAAGCTCCTGATCGAAGCCCCAGTAAACGGCGGCCGTAACTATAACGGTCCTAAGGTAGCGAAATTCCTTGTCGGGTAAGTTCCGACCTGCACGAATGGCATAATGATGGCCAGGCTGTCTCCACCCGAGACTCAGTGAAATTGAAATCGCCGTGAAGATGCGGTGTACCCGCGGCTAGACGGAAAGACCCCGTGAACCTTTACTATAGCTTGACACTGAACATTGAATTTTGATGTGTAGGATAGGTGGGAGACTTAGAAGTAGTCACGCCAGTGATTATGGAGTCGTCCTTGAAATACCACCCTTTAACGTTTGATGTTCTAACGAAGATTGCGGAACGCGGTCTCGGACAGTGTCTGGTGGGTAGTTTGACTGGGGCGGTCTCCTCCCAAAGAGTAACGGAGGAGCACGAAGGTTTGCTAATCACGGTCGGACATCGTGAGGTTAGTGCAATGGTATAAGCAAGCTTAACTGCGAGACAGACAAGTCGAGCAGGTACGAAAGTAGGTCATAGTGATCCGGTGGTTCTGAATGGAAGGGCCATCGCTCAACGGATAAAAGGTACTCCGGGGATAACAGGCTGATACCGCCCAAGAGTTCATATCGACGGCGGTGTTTGGCACCTCGATGTCGGCTCATCACATCCTGGGGCTGAAGTAGGTCCCAAGGGTATGGCTGTTCGCCATTTAAAGTGGTACGCGAGCTGGGTTTAGAACGTCGTGAGACAGTTCGGTCCCTATCTGCCGTGGGCGTTGGAGAATTGGTTGGGGCTGCTCCTAGTACGAGAGGACCGGAGTGGACGCACCACTGGTGTTCCGGTTGTGTCGCCAGACGCATTGCCGGGTAGCTAAGTGCGGAAGAGATAAGTGCTGAAAGCATCTAAGCACGAAACTTGCCAAGAGATGAGTTCTCCCAGGTTATAAACCTGTAAGGGTTGTTTAAGACTAAGACGTAGATAGGCAGGGTGTGTAAGTGATGTGAGTCATTGAGCTAACCTGTACTAATTGCCCGAGAGGCTTAACTATACAACGCTCAAGTGTTTTTGGAAAACAGAGTGAAAGAAAAAGAAATTAACTAAACGTTCAGCTTGTGGCCAATGAAGAACATAGATAGAAGTAAGAATACAAGTTATCAAAGAATTATCCTGGCGGCGATAGTGCGGTGGAACCACCTGGCACCATACCGAACTCAGAAGTGAAACGCTGTAATGCCGATGGTAGTGTGGGGCATCCCCATGTGAGAGTAGGGCACCGCCAGGTTTATTTTTTTAGTTTATTCATTGAGTAAATTAAAAAAATAAAAAATTTTTGGCAGAGATAGTGCAATAGATCCACCTGATACCATACCGAACTCAGAAGTGAAATGTTGTAACGCTGATGGTAGTGTGGGGTTTCCCCATGTGAGAGTAAGGCACTGCCAATTACCACATTTAGCGGAGTGGTAGTTCAGCTGGTTAGAATACCTGCCTGTCACGCAGGGGGTCGCGGGTTCGAGTCCCGTCCATTCCGCCAATTTATTCATACCAATAGGGGCGTAGTTCAATTGGTAGAGCACCGGTCTCCAAAACCGGGTGTTGGGAGTTCGAGCCTCTCCGCCCCTGCCATTAAAATATTCTTTTTAATTAATCATAAAATATCTTTATACTCATACCTTTTTCATATTATTTAATAATTCTTTTTATTTTTCTTTTTAAATTAGATATATAATTATTGAGATCAAAATATAAAAATAATTAGTATGAAACCTCAATATTATCTTGGCATGATGTCTGGAACTAGTCTAGATGGAGTAGATATTGCTCTCGTTGATTTTTCTCTAGACCCTCAACTTATCTTATCTGATTTTTTTCCTATGCCAGAAAATTTGCGTCAGAAATTAACCAAACTCATTCAATCAGGTGAAACAACTCTACAAAATTTAGGCGAACTCGATCATGAGCTTGCTTTACTGTATTGTGATTGTGTACATACCTTTCTACAAAAATATAATCTTATTCCAAGCCAAATTGAAGCTATTGGTTGTCATGGGCAGACTGTATGGCATTCTCCTGCTTCAGAATTTCCTTTCACGATGCAACTAGGCGATATGAATTTATTGGCAGCTAAAACAGGAATATCTGTTATTGGTGATTTTCGTCGTAAAGATATGGCTTTAGGCGGACAAGGTGCCCCTCTTGTACCTGCTTTCCATAAAGCTATATTTTCAAATGCTAATTTTTCTACAGTTGTTTTAAATATTGGTGGGATTAGTAATGTTTCTATATTGTTTCCTAATCAACCTGTAATTGGCTTTGATACGGGGCCTGGTAATACATTATTAGATCAATGGATAGAAAAACACCAAGGTCTTCGCTATGACAAAAATGGTGAGTGGGCTTCAAAAGGCAACGTGAATCAAGTTCTGCTTGAGGAATTATTAAATGAACCTTTTTTCTCTTTACCCGCTCCCAAAAGTACAGGGAGAGAGTTATTTAATCTTGAGTGGTTAATTGGCAAAGTAGAAAAAGCATCTAAAAAACTTACCGCGCTTTCCTCCAAAATCACATTATCCCCAGAAGATGTGCAAGCGACACTTGTTGAATTAACGGTAACAAGCATTGTCAATGCACTAAATCAACTTCAAACAGATTTACCAAAACGTTTATTAGTATGTGGCGGCGGTGCAAAGAATAGCTTAATTATGCGTAGATTGCATGATAATTTACTCGATTGGCAGGTTGGTACAACGACAGAGCAAGGTTTTGATATTGATTATGTAGAAGCCGCTGCTTTTGCTTGGTTAGCTTATTGTCGAATGAACAATTTACCAGCAAACCTGCCTAGCGTAACTGGCGCAAAAAGTGCGGTTAGTTTGGGGGCTATTTTTCCTAAAGACTAAGATTAAAATATGAATGACATTATATTAAAAAGTTTATCCACGTTAATTACGGAACAGCGAAATCCGAATTCAGTTGATATTGATCGTCAAAGTGCTTTAGATATTGTTCGATTAATGAATAAGGAAGATAAACAAGTTCCTTTAGCTATTGAAGCATGTTTGCCAGAGATTTCGTTAGCAGTAGATAAAATCGTTTATGCTTTTCAACAGGGCGGTCGTCTAGTATATATTGGGGCAGGGACGAGCGGTCGTCTCGGCGTATTGGATGCATCAGAATGTCCCCCTACATTTGGTGTATCTTCGGAAATGGTCAAAGGTATTATTGCAGGCGGAGAACATGCTATTCGTCATCCAGTAGAAGGCGCTGAAGATAATACGAAAGCTGTACTTGAGGATCTACAAAGTATAAATTTTTCAAAAAATGATGTATTAGTTGGTATCGCTGCAAGTGGTCGCACACCTTATGTTATTACAGGTCTTCAGTACGCTAAATCTCTTGGTGCTTTGACAATTTCTATTGTAAGTAATCCAAAATCTGCGATGGCTGAGATAGCCGATATTGCGATAGAGACTATTGTTGGTCCTGAAATATTGACGGGATCTAGTCGCTTAAAATCTGGTACCGCACAAAAAATGGTACTGAATATGCTGACTACGGCAAGTATGATCTTATTGGGTAAATGTTACGAAAATTTGATGGTCGATGTACAAGCCAGTAATGAAAAGCTTAAAGCACGCGCAGTGCGTATCGTAATGCAGGCAACGGATTGTGATAAAGTGCTTGCTGAGCAGACATTAATTGAAGCAGATCAAAATGCCAAGCTTGCAATTATGATGATTTTGAGTAATTTATCAAAATTAGAGGCGAAGGCATTATTAGAAAGACATCAAGGTAAATTAAGAAATGCACTTTCTAAATAAGACAAAAAACTGATTGTAAAATCAGGTTTTTATTTTGGAATTCCACGTAGTAATCCAACGGGTTTAAAAGGTTCCATTGAGGTTGGCGCAGGCATTTCTGTAAATAATAAAATAAATGGCTTAGGTGGGATTACTTTTTCATTACGCCATAAATTGCCTATTCCTACAAGTTGGATATCTTCAGGTAAATTGTTAATTCCTGCTTGTAACACCGCAATGGTATTTGGACGAGGATGTCCTATCGCAATCGCTGTACCATGTTTCCTTGCATATTGAATTGCTGCTTGAAATTGATGTTGAACCGCAGCTAGTTCGTTACTGTCATCTAAAAATATATGACGATCTAATGAACGAACCCCTTGTTCTTTTGCTATTTTTCCTGCTACAGATTTTCCTATTGTTCGGCTATCTAAAAAGAATAAATGTTTTTCTTGAAGTGCAGTCATTAAATAAGTCATTAATTGGGGATCCGCAGTAGCCGCACTGCCCATGTGATTATTCATGCCAATGGCATAATTCACGATATTTTTGGCTGTATTTACTCGATCATTGACCTGTGCTGAAGACATTCCTAAATGTAGTCCTCCATCCTCTATTTTCACCGCACTCACCGGTTGCATCGGCATATGAATTAAAATGTCTCGACCTTGAGATTTTGCTTCTTGATTTCGAGCTCGAGCATGAGGCGCAGCAGGAATAATTGCTACAGAAATTTCTCGTGGCATTGCAAAAATAGCCGCATCTTCTTTGAGATGATAGCCTACATCATCAATAACAATAGCAAGTTTATTTTGCGCAAGGGAGATAGAAGTATAAAGTGCGGTAGAAAAAATGATGAAATTTTTCATCGCACTTTTTATGAGAAGTTTCATTAACGGATCCATCCAGCTGGATTCACTGGTGTGCCTTTTCGGCTAATTCCAAAATAGAGTGCAGAACGCGAAATTTCACCAGTATTACCGACTTGAGCAATAGTTTGTCCAGCAGAAACAAGTTGACCAACTTTTACCAATACGGCTTGATTGAAACCATATAAACTTAAGTCTGTTTCTCCATGTTTGACGATGACCATATAACCGTAGCCATTCAAATACCCAGCTAAAATTACACGTCCAGCCGCAATCGCTTTGACTGCAGTTCCAGCTGAGGCACCAATAACCATACCTTTCCAACGAACTTCACCTGCCTGAATCGTTCCAAAATTATGTAAAGTCGGTCCTGAAACTGGAGCTGAATATTGTTTTTTTGCAATCCCTAAACCACTTGTGCTGTTAAGTAATTGACGTTCTTGTGCTGTCGGTTGATAAGGTTTTGAAGTCCGTTTTTCTTCAGCTTTTTGTCGTTGTGAAAGCGCTTCTCGCTCTCTTTTTTCTTGTTCTAAAGCCGCTTTTTCTGCTCGTTGAATTTCTTGACGGAGCGCTTGTTCATTAGCCTTTAGGCTATCCAATTTATTTTGATCTCTCGCCAAATTTTTATTAAGTTCATTTAGCGTAGATTGGCGTTCTTGTTGTGATTTTTGTAATTCTTGTTGCTGTTTTTTTTGCGTTAAAAGTTGATCTCGATGATTTTTTTGCTGACCTAAAATGGATTCTTTTTGAGATACAATTTGAGCTTGTGTTGCTTTTAAACTATCAATTATTTCGATTCGAACTTGGTTTAAATGTTGATAGTACACTTTCATGCGTTCTGCTTTTTCCGCATTTTTAGAAAACATTCTTTCAATGACGGAAGGATTTAAACCTGAGCGATAAATCATATCCATTTGTTTCGCTAATCGTGATTTTTGTTCAGATTCTTGTTTTTCCAATTGTTTGAGTTGTTTATCTGAGTCAGAAATTTGCTTACGAATTTCTTTCAAGCTCATTTCTGTTTCATGTAACTCACCCACGACAGCATTAATTTTACTTTCATGGTTTTTCAAATTAGCTTGTAGCTTAGCTTGCACGCGTTTTTGTTCAGCAATTTTAGATTCTTGTTGCTTAATTTGCTTTTGAATCTGGTTAAGATCGGAAGCATGGCTTATTGGGGAAAAAATCAACAAACCGCAGCTAAAAAGTGCGGTGAAAAATGGCGATATTTTTTTGTTTAATCCCGAATACAGCATAATTTTTCCTAAATTCTTAAAATCGTACAAATCTTATCATATTTGTTAAAAGGCGAAAAAGTTTAGCTCCTATTTTTTGCTAAAGATCAGGAAATCTCGCCTTTTTGCTTTTAAACATACTCAATTTTTGCTATAAAGTGTGAGTTATCTTTTACTTAAATTTTAGGAGATTCTTATGGAATTAGTATTTATCCGTCACGGTTTTAGTGAATGGAATGCGAAAAACTTGTTCACTGGCTGGCGTGATGTAAATTTAACAGAACGCGGCGTAGAAGAAGCAAAAGCAGCGGGCAAAAAATTATTAGATGCTGGCTATGAGTTTGATATCGCATTTACATCTGTGCTAACTCGTGCAATTAAAACTTGTAATATCGTGTTAGAAGAATCCCATCAATTATGGATTCCTCAAGTGAAAAACTGGCGTTTAAATGAACGTCATTATGGTGCTTTACAAGGTTTAGATAAAAAAGCGACTGCGGAACAATATGGTGACGAACAAGTTCATATTTGGCGTCGTTCTTATGACATTTCTCCACCAGATCTAGATCCACAAGATCCAAATTCTGCACACAATGACCGTCGTTACGCAAATATTCCATCTGACGTAGTGCCGAATGCAGAAAACTTAAAAATTACTTTAGAGCGTGCACTTCCATTCTGGGAAGACCAAATTGCACCAGCAATGCTTTCTGGTAAACGTGTTTTAGTTGTTGCTCACGGTAACTCACTCCGTGCATTAGCAAAACATATTATCGGTATTTCTGATGCTGAAATTATGGATTTTGAAATTCCAACTGGCCAACCTTTAGTATTAAAACTTGATGATAAATTAAATTACGTAGAACACTACTACCTTTAATTTATCGCTTTACTTTTTTTTATTTAACATTCAAAGTGCGGTTAATTTTAACCGCACTTTATGTTTAAGGAGACATGAATGAGAAAATTGATAACGTTCATTTTGGTGTTGTTGCCATTTTTTACGACATCAGTTACTGCAGCACCAGTACATAAAAATCAAATAAATAAAAAAATTGTAGTAACCAAATCTTTAGATAAAAAACAACAAACTAAAAAAATGAAAGAAACTAAATTAGTTCTAACCAAGAAAATTAGTACTAAAAATAAAAAACAAACTGTGAAATTGACAGACAAAAAGCCTAAAGCTTTGGTAAAGGAAATTAGCTCGAAACCTAAGACATCTATCGAGAAAAAACCGACAACAGTTGTTTCAGCAAAACATGAAAAAGCAGCAAAGGAGAAACCAGTTTATAAGCCAGTGATTGTGCCACAATGTAATGATTTTTCTGTGTCAAAAGTGTTATCTGATGCATTTAAGCAGCAAGGCGATTCAACTAAAACCAGTATGATGGTGAAACAAATTCTTCAAGCAAGAGAAACGCAATTTTATCCACAAAAAGGCATTCGAAGCTGCCATGCTTTAGTAGTGACGGATGGAAAAAGTTATCAAACAGATTACAGCGTTATTTTGAATGATAAAGGATTTTTCGTTCAGGTTGAGAATGCGATGGGTTTGTAAACTAGTTTGTTGAAATGAGCAACATTTTATCTTCTTGATAAAACAAAACCCCGCAAATTGGCGGGGTTTTTTTAAACAAGTCCAAATTATTTTGTGCTTGGAATTTTGAAACGGCTGTTGAAACGCTCAACACGACCACCAGTATCAACAACACGTTGTTTACCAGTATAGAATGGGTGGCAGTTACCACACACATCAAGATTGATGTCTTTACCTAAAGTTGAACGAGTCTTGATCACATTACCACAAGAACAGGTTGCTGTGATTTCTTTATATTCAGGATGAATACCTTGTTTCATAGAAAACCTCAAAATGAAGCCACGCCGCTATAAGAACTTTCTCCCCACACCGCGTGAGTTAATAATACGCCATAATTGGCACCAAATAGATTGCGGATTATACTGAAAAAATACAGATAAACAAGCCTTATTTTCGTGTAAAATCATTCGGATTTTTAACCGCACCTTTCTTTTATGTTAGCAAAATCTTCAAGTAACGCACCTTTTGCACAATCAGTGCTGAAATGGTATGACAAATTTGGCCGCAAACATTTGCCGTGGCAACAAAATAAAACGCTTTATGGTGTATGGCTTTCTGAGGTGATGTTACAACAAACACAAGTTGCGACAGTGATTCCTTATTTTGAGCGATTTATTAAAACATTTCCAAATATCACCGCACTTGCCAATGCTTCGCAAGACGAAGTTTTGCATTTATGGTCTGGTTTAGGCTATTACGCTCGGGCGCGTAATTTACATAAAGCGGCTCAAAAAGTGCGGGGTGAATTTAATGGAAATTTTCCGACAGATTTTATGCATGTTTGGGCGTTACCAGGTGTAGGGCGCTCGACAGCTGGGGCTATTTTATCTTCCGTATTAAATCAGCCTTATCCGATTTTAGACGGTAATGTAAAACGAGTGTTAGCTCGCTATTTTACTGTTGAGGGGTGGCCTGGCGAGAAAAAAGTAGAAAATTATTTGTGGACGTTGACTGAACAGGTTACACCCATAGATCGTGTGGCGGATTTTAATCAAGCTATGATGGATATTGGCGCGATGGTATGTACGCGAACCAAACCAAAATGTGAGCTTTGCCCATTAAATTTGGAGTGCTTAGCTTATCAAAATCATAGTTGGGAAAAGTTTCCTGCCAAAAAGCCTAAAAAAGATATGCCTGAAAAAGACACTTATTTTTTGATTTTATCTAAAAATGGCAAAGTGTGCTTGGAGCAGCGAGAAAACTCGGGGTTATGGGGAGGATTGTTTTGTTTTCCACAATTTGAAGATAAAGCTTCGTTGCTTCATTTTTTAGCGCAAGAAAAAGTCAGCTATTATCAAGAATGGCCGGCTTTTCGTCATACCTTTAGCCATTTCCATTTAGACATCCATCCTATTTATGCAGAAATGGACGGTGGAATTAATATTGAGCAAGCTAATTTAGATTGGCGCAAAGTTGTGGAAAGTCCAAAAGAATATCAATCAAATCTATCAAGTGCGCTCAAATATTGGTATGATCCGCAAAATCCTGAACAGATCGGGCTGGCTCAGCCTGTGAAGAATCTTTTAATACAATTTGCAAGGAATTATTATGGCAAGAATGGTCTTTTGTGAGTATCTCAAACAAGAAGCGGAAGGTTTAGATTTCCAACTTTATCCTGGAGAACTAGGTAAACGAATTTTTGATTCGGTGAGTAAGAAAGCTTGGGGCGAATGGATTAAGAAACAGACGATGTTAGTGAATGAGAAAAAACTCAATATGATGAATGCGGAACACCGTAAATTGTTAGAGCAAGAAATGGTAAATTTTTTGTTTGAAGGTAAAGATGTCCATATTGAAGGTTACGTTCCTCCATCAAATTAATTGGCTGTTATACAATGAAAAAGTGTTTAGTATTAGCATTATTACCGCTTTTGTATGCTTGTAGCGATTCGTTGAATCGTGGGGGCATCAATTATGATGAGTCCTTTGCAAAAGACACGCAAGGGTTAGATATTCTCACAGGACAATTCTCGCATAATATTGACCGCATTTGGGGCGTCAATGAATTGTTAGTGGCTAGTCGAAAAGATTACGTGAAATATACAGATTCTTTTTATACGCGTAGCCACGTGAGTTTTGATGAAGGTAATATCGTTATTGAAACCCAGCAAGATCTAAATCGTTTACATAATGCTATTGTCCATACCTTGTTAATGGGGGCTGATGCAAAAGGTATTGATTTATTTGCATCTGGAGATGTGCCGATTAGCTCTCGTCCATTCCTTTTAGGACAGGTTGTGGATCATCAAGGGCAACAAATTGCTAATCAAGTTATCGCAAGTAATTTCGCCACTTACTTGATTCAAAATAAATTACAAACTCGTCGATTACAAAACGGGCATACTGTGCAATTTGTTGCAATTCCAATGATTGCAAATCACGTAGAAGTGCGTGCGCAGAAATATCTACCATTGGTTCGTAAAGCGGCTGAACGTTATGGCATTGATGAAAGTTTGATCTTAGGTATCATGCAAACGGAATCTAGTTTTAACCCATATGCGATTAGCTATGCAAATGCAATTGGATTAATGCAAGTCGTGCCTCATACAGCAGGCCGAGATGTGTTTGCAATGAAAGGAAAGGGCGGTCAACCATCAACTCGTTATTTATATGATCCTGCGAATAATATTGATGCTGGCGTATCTTATTTGTGGATTTTACAAAATCAATATTTAGATGGAATTACGAATCCAACCTCAAAACGTTTTGCAATGATTTCTGCTTATAATAGTGGGGCTGGTGCTGTATTGCGTGTTTTTGATAATGATAAGGATATGGCGATTTACAAGATTAACCAAATGTATCCAGAGCAAGTTTATCGCATTCTAACGACAGCTCACCCATCATCACAGGCTCGCAATTATTTGTTGAAAGTAGATAAAGCACAGAAAAAATTCCGTGTAAGACGATAGTTGGATTTTTTCAGATAATTAAAAATGCTCGTTGGGAAATGCCATCGAGCATTTTTTATAATAAGTGCGGTTTATTTTACAATAATTTTATTATTTCGTTGTTTTAATAAACATATTGATGATTAACTATTCAAACGCAACGTTTTTTTGTATTTTTTTAAATTTAAGTGTTGACCGAATCCCGAAAAAATAGTTTAATACGCTCCGTTGTCAGGCAGTAGCCAATAACGATAACGCCTCGATAGCTCAGTCGGTAGAGCAGGGGATTGAAAATCCCCGTGTCGGTGGTTCGATTCCGCCTCGAGGCACCATTTCCTCCTTAGTTCAGTCGGTAGAACGGTGGACTGTTAATCCATATGTCGCAGGTTCGAGTCCCGCAGGAGGAGCCAAATTCAGAAAAGCCGCTAAAGAAATTTAGCGGCTTTTTGCTATATCTTGTTCCAGAGAACATAAATCATTTCTCCGTTTAAAACGGAAGTTATTAAGCATCAGAATTAATTCTGTTTCTTCCCATCTTTTTTCCTTATCTTCTTTCTTTTGTATTTTCATTAATGCTTTGAATCAGTAAAGAAAAGCGTTCATATGAACCTTGTGTATATTTATAAAGATTATAAAAGGAGTGGTTTCTTACAGCTTATAATAATGAAATAAAGCCTTTATAGGGTATTCAAGGAAAACTCTTTGCTATATCTAATAATCAGGTATTATCTTCTATAGTTTGCTGTTTTTGATATTGAATTCTAGAGATCATATTGTGATGGAATATGAGAGGGGGAAATAAGATAAATCCAATAATCGTAGATAAAACAAAACCCCGCGATTGGTTTCGCGGGGCTTTGTTTAGTCAAATGGTGCCTGGGCGAGAAGTGAATTAGTTATATAAGATATTGATTTAAAATAAGTTTATTTTAGTTCATTTATTTTTGGTTACTATTTTGGTTACTAAGGCAAAATCTGATAAATCACAGTATATCAAAAAACTTTTTTTCTATTATAGTCTTCACCTCTTCACTTTTGCTAAAAAAACAAGAAAAAATCCTTATTTATTATATATTTATAAGGGTGAAGACTACTCATTCAAGTCTTCACCAAGTCTTCACCAAGTCTTCACCTATAAAAAAAAGTATATTAGTTGCGATTAATTACGAATAGTTGCGTTAAGTTTATTGATAATTTAAAACCCTAGTTGTATGATACCGTCCATACCTTAATTTATGCTTTTATATGAATTTTGAACAAATAGTAAACTCTTCAATTAGTGATTTTCAAATGCTAATGGATAGTCTTTCGTCTTCACTAGCAGTTGGTCCTATAACAGAGCCAGATTTTATACTTCTTTCTAGAGGGTACGGCAGGATAGATTGGGATTATGTTATTAGTAAGTATAATCCTGATGAGAGTTTTGACTTTTGTTTTAAACTAAAACATATTGATTGTCGTTCTAGTGTTTTAGAAGGTGCTTTTATCTCATCGTTCATACTGGAAAAAGAAACTTTAGAAATATATGGGATAGAAAATTTTAGTAGCGATGTTCTGAAAGGTAAGATGTTCTTATATTCGCTGTTTGCTTGCCTTATTTTTATGAAAAAATTAGACGGTAAGTATATAAAGTTAGTAGATGTTGAAAAAGGTAACAGTGCTTTGCGTGATTACTATCGTCAATTTGGGTTTACTGAAGATGGTAGCCAAGATTTGATAATTCCGTTAGATGCTTTAGAAGATCATCTAAGAGGAAAGGAGTAAGTGAAATGAAAGAGAAAAAATATTATCCTACTCAAGAGGTGTACAAGCGTAGTGGCGAAGTTATGGAGTTACTCCTCAAAGCTGCGCCAAAAATGCTATCTGATGAACGTTATCTTTTTAAAGGTGATGAAATGCATGGCCTTAAAAAGGAAAATAGAAAAGCTGCATAGCGTGATTAATAAAGAATATAAACGGTTAGTTTTAAACTAGCCGTTTTTTTTATGCCTAAAATAATGTTTTTGCTTAAAAAATAAGCAATGAAAATATTTTACTCAACGCATCTAACCGTATCTAAACTATTGAAATTTAAGGTGTTTACTTTATATTTTTTGTATATATATTGTTCTATGGGCTTTTTATAAGCCCTCTTAATTAAGAACAAATAAGGGTAAAAAATGCTTATTCACAACGAAGTTAGAAACGAAATCGTTACGCTAATCAAGAATAACATTCCAGAGATTGGAAATGTTTATAACGGTAGAGCATTCTTCACGAGCTTAAAACAGCAGCTACCTGCAATTTCAGTATTCTTAGATGATGCAGAATGTGATTTTAAGGTAATGGGAGAATCCGAATGGCAAGCCGAACTCAATATCTCAATCTTCCTTCCATATAGCGAGGGAGAACCCAACATTGATCGGATTGCAGAGAAGGTTAATAGCCTTATTACATTTACAGGTTATCGCCATATTCAATTTGTCAGAGGGATTCAATACCGTTATGGCTATGATGAGGATAATGCTTCTTGGATGAATGGTACGCTTTCTTACTTAATTGAATATGGTCGAGCCCCAATCAAATAACACAAGGAAAACTTATGTTGAAAAAATTAATCGAGTTACGCCAACAAAAGGCAGAAAAAGTCGCAGAAATGCGTGCAATGCTTGATAAAGCAGAAAAAGAAAATCGTCCATTGGATGAAGCTGAATCAGTAGATTTTGATAAATTGAAAGATTTAGTGAAACAATTGAGTGATGAAATCAGTAAATACGAAACCGTAGCAGATGAAGAACGTAATCTTGGTGCGCAATCTAACCCATTAGAAACCCGCAGCACGAAACAATTTTCAAATGATGAATTGCGCCATTACATTAAAACCGGTGAACTCCGTAATTTAACTACGGCTAATGGTGAAGATGGCGGCTATTCTGTTATCCCGCAATTAGACAAAGAGGTCATGAAACGCTTAACAGATGATAGCGTCATGCGCCAGCTTTGTAATGTCGTTCGCTTGCCTATCGGTGCAAAAGAATACAAAAAATTAGTATCTGCTGGCGGTGCAACCGTTGAACATGGCACAGAAGGCACAGCACGCAATGGTACAGCAACGCCAAAACTGCATGAAGTAACCATTGCTTTAAATTCAATCTATGCTTATCCAAAAACTACTCAAGAGATTTTGGACTTCTCAAGCATTGATGTTTTAGGTTGGCTTACTGATGAAATCACTGAGACCTTCACTGAAACAGAAGAAGTGGATTTAACCTCTGGTGATGGTAACAAAAAATCAAAAGGTTTATTGACCTACGAACGCACAACTGAAAACGATAAAGTGCGCCCATTCGGCAAACTTCAAAAAATTGAAGTGGCGGGTGCGGCAAAAATTGAGGCAGACACTTTAATCGATGCGTTCTATACCCTTCACAGTAAATACCGCAAAAATGCCGTATGGGTGATGTCATCAACCATTGCAGCAGCATTACAAAAACTCAAAAACAAAAATGGTGATTATATCTGGCGCGATGGTTTAACAACCGATGCGCCCGCTACATTATTAGGCCGTCCAGTTTACTTCTTAGAGACAATGCCGACAGGTGGTGCAAATCAAGCCGTTATTGCTTTTGGTGATTTCAAACGTGGTTACTTCATTGTCGATCATGAAACAGGCGTGCGAACTCGACCAGACAACTTAACCGAGCCAGGATTTTATAAAGTCCACACCGATAAATATTTGGGTGGTGGCGTGGTAGATTCCAACGCAATTAAAGTGATTGAGACAACAGCGTAAATCATAGAGGGGCGAAAGCCCCTTTTTTGCTTAATAGGTGAAAAATGAAGAAAGAATTTGAAATCCGCTCTGCAACCATTGCGACCGATGAAGAGAATCAAAAGCTCGTTGGTTATGCGGTCAAATGGAATAGCCCTTCACAAGTGCTTTACTGTGATTTTGTAGAATCCTTTGCGCCTAAAGCATTCAGTGAAAGTTTAGCCAGTGGCGAAGATGTTCGTGCACTCTTTGAACACGACTACACCAAGTTACTCGGTCGCACCAGTGCGGGAACATTAAAACTAGAAGAAGATTCAATCGGCTTACGCTTTGAATTAACCCCGCCTAATACAACTATTGGGAAAGATTTATTAGTTAGCGTTTCGCGTGGTGATATTACAGGCATGTCCTTTGGATTTAGAGCCAGTCAAGAAGAATGGGATTTTGATGTAGAGCCTTGCCAACGAACTGTGCAAAAAGCCGAACTCTTTGAAGTTACAGTAACAAGCATTCCCGCCTATCCTGAAAGTAGCGTAGAAATTGCTAAACGTTCGATGGGCGCGGCAAAAGAAAAAACACAGAAACACTCTACCGCACTTTTGAAACAGTGGCTTGATGTGATGGAGGCTTAATATGTGGAATCCTTTTAGACGAAAAGAGCAACGTAGCGAGCCAACCACAATCGAAGAGCTTTTATCTTACATGGGCGTAAACAATACAGGCGCGGGCGAATTTGTCAGTCCACAAACTGCAGAATCGTTACCCGCAGTAATGAATGCCGTTACCGTCATTTCGGAGGCGGTGGCATCAATGCCTTGTTATCTATACGCACTAAAAGAAGATGGCCGAGAAAGAATCTATCGTCATCCTGTTGAATATCTTCTCAATGAAATGCCAAACCGCAGCCAAACACCGTATCAATTCAAAAATACGATGATGCGCCATTGTTTGCTAAATGGTAACGCTTATGCCGTGATTGAGTGGAATAACAAGGGCGAACCAATAAGCCTTACTCCTTATCAACCAAGCGCGGTAAATATCTTCCGTAAAGTAACAGGTGAATATATTTATCAAATCACAGACTTAAACGGGGTAACAAAAAACTATCTTCAAGATGAGATTTTACATTTACGCCATAGTTCTGTTGATGGATTTATGGGGCGTTCTCCGATAACAGTTTGTCGTGAAACGGTCGGATTAGGTTTAGCCCAACAACGCCATGGTGCAGCCATTATGAAAAACGGATTGATGGCAAGCGGGCTTATTTCAACAGCAGAATGGTTAGATGATGCAAAAGCACAGAAAGCCGTCAAAGCCCTTGAACGTTACAAAGGGGCAAAGAATGCTGGCAAAACGCCTATTCTTGAAGGCTCAATGGAATATAAACAATTAGGCATGACAAACCAAGATGCAGAATGGTTAGCCAGTCGCACGTTTACCATTTCCGATATAGCCCGAATCTACAATATTAGCCCGATTTTCTTACAAGACTACTCGAATAGTAGCTATTCGAATTTCAGTGAGGCAAGCCGAGCATTTCTTTCTCAAACCTTGCGCCCTTGGCTTACTAACTTTGAGCAACAACTCAAAGATGCCTTGATGATTGATTTAGGCAGCAACAGCAAGAAACGTTACTTAATCGAATTTGATACAAGCGACTTATTGCGCACCAGTCAAAGCGAACGTTTCAGTAGCTATGATGTAGCAATCAAAGCGGGTGTAATGTCTCCAAATGAAGTTCGCCGCCGTGAAGGTTTACCGCCTTATGAAGGTGGAGATGAATTTAGCCAGGCTTGGAAACAAACCGTAGAAGTTAAACGCGATGATAAACAAGAACAGGGGGCAAGTAATGGCAGTGATGCTTAAGGCTGGGAAATATAACAAGGTCATCACCATTGAGGCGAGAAACTATCCCCGAGAGCGAGAAACTAATCTACACGGTGAACACAAAGCATTTTGGAAACATATCGCAACCGTCCGCGCCAGTGTAGAGCCATTGCAAGGGCGAGAGTATTTTAGTGGCCCATTTCAAATGGGTGAAAACATCATCCGCATTCGCATTCGCTACATTGAGGGCATTACAAACAAAATGCGGATTAAATACGGTAAACGACTATTTGATATTTATTCGGTGATTGACAGTATGGAATCACACCGAGAATTGCAGTTAATGTGTAAAGAGGGCGAGGCTTATGGGGAATATTAATTTAACCCTAGATGACATCAAAGCGCATTTAAATCTTGATCATGATTTAGATGATGCGTTACTAGAAACTTATAAGGTCGCGACATTGGAAGTATGCCAAAAGCATATTGGCAAAACCTTTGGTGATGAAGAAACAGGAAATACCGTTCCGTTTACGCCATCAATTAAAGTCGGCTGCTTAATGTATATCGCCTATCTCTACACAAACCGTGAGGCTATAACAGATTTAGCCAATCTTAAACAAGCACCAATGACGATTTCCGCATTATGGGAAGTCTATAGAGAGCCTTGCGCTTACTAAGGATTTAGTAACTGATATGCCTTATCAACCGTTAAAACGTTGTAGTTATCCTGGGTGTAGAAACAAAGTGAAGTGTGGCAGATGTGAAGAGCACAAGCCAAAGGACAACCGCCCAAACAGCAGCGCACGAGGTTACGATCACAAGTGGAGTAAATACCGAGCACAATACTTAAAGCATCACCCTCTTTGCGTGATGTGCTTAGAGAAAGGTATCTACACGCCCGCTACAGTGATAGACCATATCAAGCCAATTGAGAACGGACAAGCAGACCCGCTATTTTGGGTTGAATCTAACCATCAATCTTTATGCCGTGATTGCCATAGTTATAAAACACGAGTGATAGACCAACGCGGATTTGGTGCGAAGAAGTAAACCGTTTCTATATCGAAACAATTAAAGTATGGGCATATGTACACGGTTGAGTTGAGTACATAAGTGTACAACTGAATTATGAGCATATGTACACAGTTGAGGTGTTTCGATATCGCAACACCTGAATTATGGCGATATATCCACAGTTGAGTTGTGGTCATATGGTAACAACTGAGCTATGGTACTAAGAAATAGAGCTGCCCTCAAAATTGAGGAGAGGTCGTTATAACCTCAACTGTTGCATATGGTAAGCGAAAAAATTCGCCTACCAGCCGACGCAAAATTGCGTTGGTTAAATTTGATTTATATCAAACTTTTACTGGTGGGGGGAGTTTCAGAAAGAAAATGGCAAGCCTAAAGAACCGCCCGCCCCCTTTAATTTTTATGCAAGGAAATTTTTTTGAAAATAAGGAAACACAATGACAGCCAAAAAGAAGAATTTACACACCCCGCCAAGTTTTTTAGATCCGATTGCTAAATCAGTATGGAAAGAGCGTATCCCTCAACTTCTTGAACGTGGCGATATTCAAGATGCCGATTTAATTCACCTTGAGTTATATTGCGTGAACTATTCTCTTTTCCGTGCTGCCGTTGAAGATATTCACAAAAACGGCTTTTCAATCGTCAATAGCCAAGGCACGCAATCAAGAAACCCTGCATTATCCGCGAAAGCTGATGCAGAAAAAGTGATGGTGAAAATGTCCTCACTGTTAGGCTTTGATCCAGTTAGCCGCAGGAAAAATCCTGTTGAAGTTGATTCAACCGATATGATTGATGAAATCCTAACCATGTAGGCTAAATATGGCAATCTGGCACGCATACGCAGAGAAAATTCAATCAGGTGAAATCGTGGCTTGTAAGAAGATAAAACAAGCCGTAGCGCGTTATTTTAACGATTTAAACAACCCCGATTATTTCTTTGATCAAAGTGCGGTAGAAAAATTTATCGCTTTCTCGAAACTATGCCCACACGTTAAAGGACACTTGAGAGGTGAGCCGATTATTCTTTCAGATTGGCAAGTTTTTCTCTTTGCCAACATTCTAGGATTTAAACGAAAAGATACAGGATTAAGAAAATATCGCTCTGCTTACGTTCAAGTGGCAAGAAAAAACGCCAAATCAACGGTAGCAGCCGTTTTAGCCAATTGGTTTTTGGTGATGGAAGGCGGCCAACAAGATATATACACGGCAGCCGTGAGTCGAGATCAAGCCCGAATCGTTTTTGATGATGCGCGCCAAATGTGCTTACTTTCGCCTTTACTGAAAAAACGGCTCAACATTCAACAGCACAAACTCATCAACCCGAAGAACAACAGTATCATGCGACCACTTGCCGCCAAATCATCAACCATTGAAGGCACAAACCCTAGTTTAGCGATTGTTGATGAATATCACCTACACACGGACAACCGCGTCTATAGCGCGTTAGAACTAGGACAAGGCGCACGCCCAGAAGGTTTACTCTTTGCCATAACAACGGCTGGCAGCAACGTGATTTCGGCTTGTAAACAGCATTATGATTATTGCGCTCAAATCCTTGAAGGGAATGAGCAGAACGACAGCTTGTTCGTATTGATTTTTGAATTAGATGAAGAAAGTGAAATCGACAAACAAGAGAACTGGATAAAAGCCAATCCCAATATTGGTAAATCCATTCCTTACCTTGATTTTGAGAACACTATCAAGAAAGCGAGGGGAATTCCTTCCGAATGGGTGGAAATGCTCACCAAGCGATTTAATGTATGGTGCCAAGGCACAACCCCATGGCTCGGCGAAGGAAACTGGGCGCAATGCGAACGCAAGTACACCGAAAGCGATTTACTTCACCAAGATTGTTATTTAGGACTGGATTTATCTAGCACCAATGACTTAACCAGTCTTTGCTATACCTTTCCACAAGGGAAGAAAGTGCGGTTAGTTACTCGGCATTATATCCCCGAATTTCAACTTAATAACGTGGCAAATAAAAACCGTGCAATGTATCGAAACTGGGTGCGTAGTGGTTGGCTGATTGCAACCGAGGGCGACTGTATCGACTACGACAAAATCAGAGATGATATTTTGAAAGATGCACAACGTTTCAATATTAAGATGATTGGCTTTGACGTATGGAATGCCACTCACCTACGCACACAATTACAAGCGGCAGGGCTTGAGGTTGAACCATTCCCGCAAACCTATCAACGATTTAGCCCGGTGGCAAAAAGTGCAGAAGTGCTAATCAATAGACAGATGATAGAACATCATGGCGATCCAGTGCTTACCTGGGCGTTATCCAATGTGGCGATGGAAACTGATGCCAACGCCAACATTAAACCAAACAAGAAGAAAGCCGCAAACAAAATCGACCCAGCCGTAGCCTTTCTAATGTCATTCGGCACTTATCAACTTGAATATGGCGATTTGATTTTCGAGCTTTCAGATGAACACAAACACGCATTAGAACAATTTAATGGTATTGATTTATAGGAGGAATAAAATGGGCGACTTTAGTAACGCAATTGAACAATTTAGAATAAAGATTGAAAACCAGTTAAGGATAGAACAACCAAAGGCGATCAAAAAAGCATTAAACGCAGCAGCACAAGTATTAAAAGATGAAATTAAACCTATTGTTCCAACTCTATCCAAGAGTACTGATTTTAGAAAAAAAGGCACGGTAAAAAACAATGTGCGCCACAGAACAAGATTATTTAAAGATAAAAGCGGTGGGATAACTATTGTTCGCATACGTAGAACTAAAGGCCGCAGAATGGCAAGCGTTCGAGATAACACCAAAGACCGCACCGACCCTTTTTATTGGTTTATGTTAGATCGTGGAACGAGAAAAATGAGCGGTGCACATTTTATGGAAAGAGCATGGGGTAAAGGGAAATCAAGGGCTATTAATACTGCAAAAAAAGTATTCATTAGTGAAATGAAAAAACTAAATTAAAAAAATAAAGCCCGACTAAGCGGGCTTTTTTTGCAACAATATCTGACTTACAAGTTAAGTGGCCATCATCTACCACTCTGTTCATTCCTGAACGTTCTTATTATATCTCAAACCAAATAACAAAAAAACAATCGTAGCCTATCGTAACCCAGCAATATAAAATAAATTCGAAAAGAGAACTTATCCCAAAAGGTAAATGATATGGCGGACCTTAATAAAATAAACCAAGAATATTTGATGCATCTCCAAGAGGAAAGAGAACTATTGAATAGCATGATTTATGATGATTTGAAGAAAGGGAAAAAAAGAGATTTACAAGAACAAGATTTGGAATTCTTAATTTCTCAAATTAAATCATCAGTAAAATCAATTGAAAACCAATGCATTATAGAATTTGTTCATATTTTAAAAGAGCAAAATATTGATGCAGATAAAATAAATGTAATCATTCAATCAATAATCAATAAAAATAACCAAAACACCGCACTTTTAAATTATCTCCTGGACAACGTATTTAATGTAATAAAGCAGTTACAAAGTCGTATTAATGTCGCTCATAAATTCAAAATGCATCTTCAAGGTAAAACAGACAAAGAACCGAAGAGCGAGAAAAAATTTGTACAAACATTTGCCGCAGAAGTATGGGATAAAGACCCTGATATAACAAGAAAAGAGATACTAAACCGTGTAAAAGAAATTAGAAGAATTAATGCTGCAGACAGCACTATCTTGAGAAATTGGCTTGAGGAAATTGATCCAAAGGCTAAAAATGGTGAGAGACGAAAAAGAAAATCAAAAAAAATGACGAACTAGTGTATATAAACCGTTTTTAGCAATTATTCCAAATCTTTAAATCCTTTCTAATACCTCTCGTAACGTTACACCACGCATTTTATGTTTAACTACGAGAGGTATTTTTCATGAACGAAGCTCAAAAATTAAATCTGAATTTAAACCCACAGCAAAAACTAATCTCTGGTGAAACCACTTGCCATATTGTTGGCTTTGGTCGTACCAAACTCAACTTGCTTGTAAAAGCTAAAAAATTTCCTCAACCAATCCGCTTTTCACAAAACTTTGTCCGTTGGGATTTAGAAGAAGTGAATCAATGGATTGAAGAACAGAAGGCTGCACGTGCTTAATCATTGGTTAATAGAAAAGAAAAACGCCATAGTGACGAAAAAAGAACTATGGCGTAACAATTTAGAAACGATTCTAATTTAAGGAGGTAACCATATGGGTGGTTACAAAACTATTTTATCAGAAATCTTTATAAAAAACACTTTACAAAGTGCGGTGAAATTTGGCATTATTTTCTCGCAATCAGAAAAAGTGATTGCCAGCCGTGAGAAGCTGAATTTATACAAGGCGAACGATAGCACGCCACAAAACCGTGCTTTTTTTGTTCGTGACATTCGCACACCTCAAAATAAATTGCGGATTTTTCAACATTTATCAACAATTTATTCTTCAATGGTAGAGCGTAATGAGCCGTCTATGACGGGCTGTCTTCCTTGTATGGCAGTTTCTCACCTCGTTACGTTCTACCGCCCGACCGTGAGAAGTCTAGCGGTAGTTCCTGAAAATTTATACAAGGACACCGCAGAAATGATCTACAAATTTCTTTGCGTCAATCGCACACAATCGCATTTTAACTTATGCGTCATATCTCTTAATTCTACCACTGAAGAACAGGCACGCTTGAGCCTATCTGCTGATTATCGTTTTATTGCGGTGGTGGCGAGAATCAATCCTCAAAACAACCGCACTTTAGCGGCACTTCCTACCCTTTCTGTATCTGCTGAAATGGAGGTGGCACATGGCTAACCGCATTATCCAAGTAGAACAATGCCAGATTAATTTGTTAAAGCTCCAGATGGACGGATTAAGTCAATTAGAAAGCATGTTATTGGCGTTATATATCAACCCTGATGTGCTCGATGAAATGGATTCTTTTGATATTGCCTACACTATCAAAGGTATTAAGAACCTCTTGAGTTATATCAAAGTTGATATGGAAGAACGTATAGCTTTTATTGAAGGCGTACAGGAGGTAAGCAATGACTGAACAAGTAAACCTCCCCTATCAATTAATCTTTGTTTATGACGATGGCGCCCAATTCATAGCAGGCGAATATGGCACGCTTAGAGATGCGTTACAGGCAAAAATCAGATGTAAGCACGAAATGGGACAAACCGATATTTGCGGTCGAGTGTTAGAAGTGATCACGATTTTGAAAGGGGGAGACAATGAAAGCTAAAAAAATCAAAGCATTCAAAGAACCCTATACACCGACACCCGAGCAGTTAGAGAAATCTTGTAAACGGATTAAACAATTCTTAGCCTTTGCAGAAGATTATCTACACTCTGGACACTACAAAGGACTGGCGGCATCAATCGAACAAATCAAGAAAGCAGCAACAATTAGAAAGGTGGCACAACATGAAACCAAGTAACCCAATGCAACAACTTCAACAGTGGAAAGATAACCGCAATGCAAATCTGCATTCTGCTAACACCAACAAGACCAAAATTGGACCCGTTAAAAGTTCGGTTAAAAATTTAGGTAACCTCAAATTTGAGGAGACCTCAAAAACACAACAGGAGACGCAAGGCGAGACCAAAAACAAATATCAAGGGAAACTCTACGCGAATCCATTAGCCTTTAAATTCGCCCAGCTCACACGCCAATTCAAGCTGATTTTAGATAGCAACCGTAAATGTTTAGAAGTCTATCCTGATGACTTCCATCACAAAATCAAGTTTAGAGATGAACTTACTGATTTAGTGGTGAGATTAAAAACAGGCGGAAAGTTATTTAATGAAATGGTTAAGGCGCAAGGCGCAAAACTTAACCCAAATAACCAAGAAACAATCAGAAACTTTAATCAAGCTAATGACTACTTAATCCATAAGTTCGGTGAAGTTATCGCACAAATAAACCAACTCAATATTGAACGCATTGAAGGTGATAAATTGCAAGGGGGAAATAATGAGTAAAACTGCTTTTATTTTAACTGCTGGCTATCACGTTGTTGATGATTTATTTATGCTGACTGTTGTCGCAATGCGAGAAAGCAAAGGGGATATTTTAAGCCTTCATCGAGATTATGCTCGACAAGGGAAACTAACGAACGTCAGAGCCATTAATTTAAACCATTACACGCTAGAAATTAGCTTAGGCAATGCACGCGCTCCCATTATTCATGCAGAGGGAAAAAGAGAACGTGCGGAGGCTGAGGAAGCGATAGCACCTTTTAAATCTATCTACCCTACTGCTCAAATTCGAGTGATTCAGTTCAAGGACGCATTTTTATTTAAGCAATGCGCAGGAATTGGATTAGGGATTGATGCGGAGCAAGGAGGCCAACAATGGCTAAATTAATCAATGCACCGCACCTTGCGGATCAAATTCATGAACCTTACTCTGATATTTTTATTCTTGCTGGGCGTAAAGCTTGGCAAGCATGGGATAACGGAAAGGGTGAAGAATGGCTCTTGTTATGTTCTTTAATTCACGGATTAGATAGCACTATAAAACCAGTTATTCTTGCTGAAAAACAATTAGAGAATATTTCATCTATCCGCATAGTCAAAGAAGATCAACAATCAGTAAAACTTGTTCAATATGGTGAGCTGGCACAAGCTGAAATAACGGCTATTTGTCAAAACTTAGCTAAAAACTCTGATGCAATAGATGTCAAACTTCTTGATTCTGCAGCGGAGACTAAAGAAGATTTAAGTGCTTATATTCAACTCTTACGCAATGATAAAGATACTGCAGACTTCGCAGAGAAAATAGTACCGTCAGAGAAACTAAAAGAAAAAGACGGGACGAACAAAAAATCACGAGCCTTTCAAAAGTGGTTAAATTTAGATATGGCACTGCAGCGTGGTTGCAGAGAAATCTATGCTTATGATGGCAAAACGTGGAATAAACAAGAAAATGATGACTTGGAAGAGAAAGCAGTTAAATTTCTCGATGAAAATGAATTTAACTACAGCGATTCTACAATAGAGCGGTTAATCAAGACATTAAAAGCCCAATTGCCAAGAATGGGAGAAATGTCTAACGATTTGATAGCCTTTGAGAATGGCGTGTTAAATCGCAATACAATGGAATTTGAATCGCATAATCGGCAAAACTGGCTAACCTCTTTTATTCCTCATAAGTATGATAAACAGGCTGCAGATACGCCACACTTTGATAAATGGTTGAGCTTTGTATCTGATGGAAACAAAGAGAAAGCAAGAAACATTCTAGCCGTTTTATATGCGATCTTAACCAATCGTTACAACTGGCAAATGTTCTTTGAAATTACAGGAAAGGGGGGAAGTGGTAAATCTGTGTTTGCCAGTATCGCCACTTTGTTGGCTGGTATAAAAAACACTGCATCAAGTAATTTAGAAAAGTTTGATGATGAACGCGGACTATCTGGACTTGAAAATAAAACGCTGATTTTATGCCCTGAACAATCAAAATATGCTGGAGACGGCAGCGGTTTGAAATCTATCACTGGCGGGGACACTGTAAGGGTGAGATATAATTATCAAGATCCATTTGATGTAAAAATCACGGCCCTAGTTATGCTGATAAATAATAGACCTTGTTCATTTACAGAGCGTTCTGGTGGAGTTGATCGAAGACGTGTTATTTTTGACTTCAAAAAGATAGTGCCAGAAGATGAACGCGATCCGCATTTTATGGATAAAATCACTCTAGAAGTGGGCGGAATTATTCGCAAGGTGTTTGATTCATTCCCTGATCCAAATGATGCGAAAAAGGCTTTAAAAGCACAAATGGAAAGCCAAGAGGCGTTAGAAGTAAAAAAACTATCTGATCCACTTACAGACTTCTTTGGTTATTTCTACACGACAGAACAAACAGATGGGCTTTTTATTGGTGTTACAAGCATGGGATTAGACAAAATAAGAACGCACCTTTATCCAGCTTATTTAGCCTATACAAAAGCGATGAATATCGCTGAATTAGGGCTGAACAATTTTGTAATTGGGGTTGAGCAAGCCTTAAAACAGAATGGCAATAAACATGATTTCATGAAGAAACATACCAAAACTGGACGTAGGACAAATATCCATTTTAAGGATTTTGATAGTTTTCGAAATGAAATGTTTAGTTAAAAATAGCGGGTTAAACCCCGCTTTTTTATTGAGTCTTCACCAAAAGGTGAAGGCTTGGTGAAGGGTTAAAAGGGTAGTTTTCACCATTTAAAGTATTGATTTATAAATAAAAAGCATCAAAGGTGAAGAGGTGAAGACTAAAACCTATAAAAAACTTTTTTAATATACTAATTATAAATTTAAGTTCATTCCGCAAGATTCACAATAATCACCGATAAGCTGCATTATGGGTTTTCTTTCTTCTAAATAATTATATCGATTGTAAGTATTTTCTAAGTCGTCTCCGCCTTCTAATAAATGAGAGAGAATAGTTTCAGATACATTTCGTTCAACTTTATGAGAGGCTAAGAATGTTTTAATAAACGCACGGATGCCGTGAGCAGTTAATTTATCTTTATAGCCGATACGTTTTAGAGCAACATTTACGGTTGCTTTATTCATGGGTTGATTTTTTGATGAGCGGCCAGCAAAAACAAAAGAGCTATTTTCTGAAAACAGTTTCATCACTTCTAAAAGCTGAATTGCTTGTGAAGATAAAGGCACAGTATGCGGTCGTTTTTTATCTGCTTGTCCTTTCATTTTTTCTTTGGGGATATTCCACAACTTGTTATCAAAATCAATTTCTGACCATTCCGCATTTACCGCCTCTTTTGGTCGTAATGCCGTTAAGAATGACCAACAAATTAATAAATAGGTTTTTTTCCCTATACGAGCATTTTCTAAGTCTTGGAATAATTTTGAGAGTTCATCAAGTTTAATAGTGGGATGTGGCGTAGAGGATTTTATATAGAAGTTTTTCACGGCCAATCTGCAGTTATGGCTTTCTATGATACCTTTTGTTATTGCATGATCCATAATGGCACCGACAAGCTGGTGGATTTTTTTGAGCGTGTTACTTCTATCTGCTATTTTTTCATAAATGCTAACTAACTCTTTTACTTTTATTTCTGATACATGCTTATCACCAATATAAGGGAAGATATGATTTTTCAATCGTTCCCAATTCTTTTCTCGTGTTTCTGGATTTTTAGCTTTTTCTTTGTAAATACCATTAAAGTAACTTTCTGCAACAGAATGGAATGTATCTTTTAGACGGTTTTCATATTCTTGTTGGATGCGTATTTTTTCTTCTTGTGGATCGATACCTTTCGCAAGTAACGCACGGTATTCTTCACGTTTAGCACGAGCATCTGCTAATGATAATTCTGGATAACTGCCTAAGGCCATTTTGGTTCTTTTCCCGGTTACTGGTCTAGCGTAGTTAAATCGCCAGCTTTTAGAACCACTAGGTAAGATTAGCAGCAATAAGCCCTCACCATCAGATAGGGTATATTCTTTCTCTTTTGGTTTAGCATTTTTGATTTCAGTCGGAGATAAAGGTTTTACTATTCTGGCCATCTTGTAATTTCACTGATAAGGTTTTAGTAACCATTATAAGTTTTGGTTACTATTTTGGTTACTAAAATTTGCGATTAAAGACAATTAGAGACGATTAGATATGAGGGGTGAAAGTGCTATAAACCCTTGTGAAACCTGGATAAAACAAAACCCTGCGATTAGTTTCGCAGGGCTTTGTTTAGTCAAATGGTGCTCTGGGCGAGACTTGAACTCGCACGACCTGTGGTCACTACCCCCTCAAGATAGCGTGTCTACCAATTCCACCACCAGAGCGTTAATTTTTATGCTAATCCTATTTTATTGTGGGATGTCGCTATTTTTATTTTCTTTCGCTGGAGCTGCTTGTTGTTGCTGAACTTGCTCTGCAGCTTGTGATAAATCGTCAAAAGCACCTTTTTGAATATTGCCTTTATGTGAATTCATGTTACCTAAAACAAGAGCAATAACAAAAAATGCGGTTGCTAAAATCGCACTGGTACGTGTTAAAAAGTTACCTGCACCAGCAGAGCCAAACATTGTACCTGATGCGCCACCACCAAAAGATGCACCCGCGTTCGCCCCTTTACCTTGTTGAACGAGAATAAACCCGATCAAGGCAATCGCGACAACAACATAAATAAATAAAAGAACTTGATACATTTTTTCTCTCTAATTTGCAATTTTGCAAGAAAACTGGTCGTGAATGTTATAGAAAATTCAATTTTCTCGCAAGTGCTTTGCATAAAAAAAATATTAATTGGTTTAACTTTAATCAGTTTCACCGCTTGATTTACTCGATTTTTTTACCGCACTTTTAGGTTTCATTCTATCGGATTTAATCATTTTAATGCGGCTTAATTGTCTTAATTCATTAAGATCTACAAAACGGACTAAATCAGGCAACATTTGATTCAAGTTATGCATAAATTGTTGATAGGTTGCTTGTTTTTGACTAATGTCTGTGAGTTGCGATTCCCAATGAGCCGTCATATCTGGTTGGGTGGCAATATCTGGTAATGCCTGAATTAAAATTCTTCCAGTTTCTGTACTGTGAATATTTCGCCCTTTTTTCGTTAAAAAACCGCGTTTAAAAAGTAATTCAATGATGCCTGCGCGAGTAGCCTCTGTACCCAATCCATCCGTTTCTCGCAGGATTTTTTTGAGTTCTTTATTCTGTACAAATCGTGCAATGCCCGTCATTGCTGAAAGCAAGGTTGCATCTGTGAAAGGCTTTGGCGGCTGAGTTTTTTTACTTATGACTTCTCCGCGTTCACAATGCAAAATTTGACCTTTCTTTACTATTGGTAATAGGGGTTCTTGATTTTCTGTATCGTCTTCTTTGCCTAACAATTCTTTCCACCCGGCAGTTTGTAAATTTCGCGCTTGAGCTATAAAAGTACCGCCGGCAATGTTTAATGTGATTTTGCTTTTACGATATTCTGCGTCAGGACAAAATTGCATTAAATATTGGCGAGCGATAAGGCTGTAAATATTACGTTCTTCTTGTGTTAGATTTACTGGACGATTTTTGGCTGTTGGAATGATTGCATGGTGAGCTTCTACTTTTTTATCATTCCAACAGCGATTTCTTTGTTCAGTTGAAATGACATTTGGTAAGCGTTGATAAGCTTCACAATGGGTTGAAATTGCATTTAGTACATTGTGTCGTTCGGCAAAATGCTCTTCGGGCAAATAGCGACAATCAGAACGCGGATAAGTAATCAAACGATGAGTTTCATATAGGCGTTGGCACGTATCTAATACGACTTGAGCGGACATGCCGAATCGTTTTGCTGCATCAATTTGTAACGCAGAAAGGGAATAAGGCAAGGGCGCCGTTTCTTTTTCACGAACGTCTTTGTATTCGGTTACTTCTGCAGGTTGATTTGTAATACGTTTTACAACGTTTTCTGCTAAGCCTTTAGAAAGCACTCTGCCATCATCATCTTGATAATCTTCACAAGCTTTGCTAGGTTGCCATAAGGCACTGAAAAGTGCGGTTGAGTTCTCCTGAGTTTTTTCCTCTTTATTCTCTGGACTAATCCAAGCCTGTACTTCAAAGAAATCTTTGGGTTGGAAATGTTCAATTTCTAAATCTCGACGTACAATTAAACCTAGCACGGGGGTTTGCACCCGGCCAACCGAAAGCACGCCATCATAGCCAGTTTGTCTGCCTCGAATGGTATAGGCTCTAGTCATATTAATGCCATAAAGCCAATCGGCGCGGGCTCGTGCGAGTGCAGATGTGGCAAGAGGAATAAAGTTACGGTTGGGTTGTAATTTTTTAACCGCTTTTTCTACCGCACTTGGATTCAGGTCGCTAATCAAGCAGCGTAAAATTTTATCGCGTTTTTCGGCAGATAAATTGGCATAACTGAACACTTCATCTACAAGTAATTGTCCTTCTCTATCAGGGTCTCCTGCATTAACAAGTGTATCAGCTTGATGGATTAGTTTTTCTACCACAGAAAGTTGTTTTTTCACTTCTTTTCTTGGTAAAAGTTGCCATTTTTCAGGAATGATAGGGAGATGTTCTAAACGCCATTGTTTGAATTTAGGATCATAGGCATCGGGTTCAGCTTGCTCGAGCAAATGCCCTACACACCAAGTTACCACATCATTATCGCCACATTTAATAAAACCCTCCCCGCGTTGATGGGGTTTGGGGAGCACATCAGCAATAGCGCGAGCTAAGCTTGGTTTTTCGGCGATAAATAAACGCATAATGGTATGAGAAGATTAGTCGATTTGACGACGGCCTAGAAAAGAGTGAGTAAGCGTTGTGCCGTCCACAGTTTCCAGTTCACCACCGACAGGAATGCCATGAGCGATACGACTCACTTTGATATTATGTTGGCGGCATATTTCAGCGATGTAGTTTGCTGTTGCATCGCCTTCCACTGTTGGGTTTGTTGCAAGAATCACCTCGTGGAAAGATTCTTCTACTAAACGTTTTTGCAGTAAATCTAAGCCAATTTCGCGAGGACCAATACCATCAAGTGGTGATAAGTGCCCCATTAAGACAAAATAACGTCCTGAAAATTGTCCCGTTTGCTCAATCGCCTGAATATCTGCTGGCATTTCAACGACACAAAGCAAACCTGAATTTTGACGACGTGGATTATTGCAAATGTTGCAAGTATCTTCTTCCGTAAAGTCTCGACATTGTGAACAATGGCCAATTTTAGACATGGCTTCTGTGAGTGCTCGAGCTAAATTCATTCCACCGCTACGATTACGTTGTAAAAGATGATAAGCCATACGTTGCGCAGATTTAGGCCCTACGCCTGGAAGACAACGTAAGTTTTCAATAAGGTGTTCTAAAAGTGGACTGCTTTGCATAGTGATTTAATGAGAGGCAAATGAGAGATGACGCGTGAATCTTATCTTCACGCGCCTAATAATTAAAACGGAAACTTCATTCCTGGAGGTAATGGCATTCCAGCAGTAACCGATGCCATTTTTTCTTTTTGTAATTCTTCTGCACGACGTACCGCATCGTTAAAAGCGGCCGCGATTAAATCTTCTAACATTTCTTTATCGTCTTCCATTAAAGACGGATCAATGTTAATGCGACGGCAGTTGTGTGCACCATTAATTGTGATTTTCACTAAACCTGCACCAGATTCACCCGTTACTTCTAGTTGCGCGATTTCTTCCTGCATTTTTTGCATTTTTTCTTGCATTTGTTGGGCTTGTTTCATTAAGCCGCCTAAACCGCCTTTTCCAAACATAATGTTATCCTTTATTAAGTCAAAAATTGCGTGCATTCTAGCGAAAAAATGGGCTTTTGGGAACAGTGTGGTTAATGATTTGGGGGATTTAAAATCTCAGAAAATTTCACCGCACTTTTGAAGTAAAGTGCGGTGAAATTTAGTGCGGTTTAGAATGGGAAGAGACGGTTATTCTGGAGTAATCCATTCGACAGTCCAGCTTCCTGTACCTTCTGGAACTAATGTTTTTGTGAGATAAGGCAAAATTTCTTTCATTTGGGTTTCTAATGTCCAAGGTGGGTTAATTACTACCATACCGCTTGCCGTCATACCTCGTTGATCGCTATCAGGGCGAACTGCGAGCTCAATTTTTAGAATTTTTCTAATCCCCGTTGCTTCTAATCCCTTAAAAATACGTTTAGTTTGTTGGCGTAATACAACAGGATACCAAATCGCGTAGGTACCAGTGGCAAAACGTTTATAACCTTCTTCAATGGCTTTGACGACGAGATCATAATCTTCTTTTAATTCATAAGGCGGATCGATTAGCACCAAGCCACGGCGTTCTTTTGGTGGTAGTGTTGCTTTGACTTGTTGAAAGCCATTGTCACATTTTACAGTGACATTTTTGTAGTTGCTAAAATTATTGCGAAGGATTGGATAATCGCTAGGATGAAGCTCAGTCAATAGTGCACGATCTTGTGGGCGCAATAATTCCGCGGCAATTAACGGGGAGCCAGCATAATAACGTAGTTCTTTGCCACCATAATTGAGTTTTTTGATCATTTTTACATAACGTGCAACATCTTCGGGTAAGTTTGTTTGATCCCACAAGCGTCCAATACCTTCTTTATATTCCCCTGTTTTTTCTGATTCGTTTGAGAATAAACGATAACGACCTACACCAGAGTGCGTATCTAAATAAAAAAAGCCTTTTTCTTTGAGTTTAAGATTTTCTAAAATGAGCATTAAGACGATATGTTTCAAGACATCAGCATGATTGCCCGCATGGAATGAGTGACGATAACTCAGCATAATATATCCTTTGTTTAATAACGAAGGCGAGCCAATTGACTCGCCTGATTGTGCACTAAAGTGCGGTCATTTTTAGAAGAGTTCTTCTGGTTGTGCAGCTGGCGTTGGCGTATTGCCTTCATTATTTAAGCGTTGCTGTAACTCTGTAGGAACATAATAACCACGCTCTTGCATTTCCGAAAGATAGGTACGTGTCGGTTCAGTACCTACAATAAAGTATTCTTTACGTCCACCATCTGGAGAAAGCAATCCAGTCATCGTATCAATACTTTTTTCCATAATTTTCGGTGGTAATGGCAATTTACGTTCAGGTTTATCGCTCAATGCAGTTTTCATGTAAGCGATCCAAGCTGGCATTGCTGTTTTCGCACCCGCTTCTCCGCGCCCGAGTACACGTTTGTTGTCGTCAAATCCGACATAAGTTGTAGTGACTAAGTTTGCACCAAATCCTGCATACCAAGCCACTTTTGAACTGTTGGTCGTACCTGTTTTTCCGCCTATATCGCTACGTTTAATAGTTTGCGCAATACGCCAGCTAGTCCCTTTCCAGTCTAAACCTTGTTCTCCATAAATAGCCGTATTTAAGGCGCTACGAATGAGAAAGGCAAGTTCGCCACTAATGACGCGTGGCGCATATTCTATTTTCGACGAAGCATTTTTTGCTGAGGCCATTAAATCAATTGCATCTTCCTTAAGTACGGTGACATTTGACTGTAATTCTGGCAGTTCAGGCACAGTTTCAGGTTGTTGATCAACTTCTTCACCGTTTGTACTGTTATCTGATGGTTTTAAGGCATTTTCGCCTAAAGGAATATTCGCAAAGCCGTTGATTTTGTCTTTCGTTTCGCCATAAACCACAGGGAGATCATTACACTCAATACAAGCAATTTTAGGGTTTGCAATAAATAGGTCTTTACCCGAGTTATCTTGAATTTTTTCAATGATATAAGGTTCAATGAGGAAACCGCCATTATCAAACACCGCATAAGCTCTAGCCATTTCTAATGGTGTGAATGATGCTGCGCCAAGTGCTAAGGCCTCACTTGCAAAATATTGATCACGTTTAAAGCCAAAACGTTGTAAAAACTCTGCTGTGAAATCAATACCTGCCGTTTGGATAGCACGAATAGCAATCATATTTTTAGATTGACCTAGTCCTACGCGTAAACGCATTGGACCATCATAACGATCAGGTGAGTTTTTTGGTTGCCACAAATTTTGTCCTGGTTTTTGAATAGAAATTGGGCTGTCTTGTAATACGCTAGAAAGTGTTAAACCTTTTTCTAATGCTGCTGCGTAAATAAATGGTTTAATAGAAGAACCCACTTGAACTAAGGATTGTGTTGCTCGGTTGAACTTACTTTGTTCATAGCTAAAGCCACCAACAATGGCTTCAATCGCGCCATTATCTGAGTTAAGAGATACCAACGCAGAGTTAGCTGCTGGAATTTGCCCTAATTGCCATTCACCATTAGTACGTTGACGAATCCAAATTTGTTCACCTACTTTTACAGGATTGCTTCTGCCAGTCCAACGCATTGCATTAGTGGATAGCGTCATTTTTTCACCTGATGCTAATAATAGATCCGCACCACCTTTTGTTATTCCAACCACGGCTGCGGGAATAAATGGCTCAGAATCTGGCAGTTTGCGTAGAAAACCGACAATGCGATCATTATCCCAAGCTGCTTCACTTTTTTGCCATAAAGGCGCACCACCGCGATAACCGTGACGCATATCATAGTCAATCAAGTTATTACGCACAGCTTTTTGGGCTTCAGCTTGGTCTTTTGAAAGCACAGTGGTAAATACTTTATAACCACTGGTGTAGGCGTTTTCTTCACCAAAACGGCGAACCATTTCTTGGCGAACCATTTCAGTGACATAATCTGCACGAAATTCAAATTTTGCGCCATGATAACTGGCAACGATCGGCTCTTTTAATGCAGCATCATATTCTTCTTTGCTGATGTATTTTTCATCCAACATTCGGCTTAACACCACATTGCGGCGTTCTTCTGAACGTTTTAAAGAATAAAGCGGGTTCATGGTTGAAGGTGCTTTTGGTAAACCTGCGATAATGGCCATTTCCGATAACGTTAATTCATTTAATGATTTACCGAAATAGGTTTGTGCAGCCGCCGCAACACCATAAGAACGATAGCCTAAAAAGATTTTGTTTAAATAAAGCTCTAAGATTTCTTGTTTAGTGAGGGTATTTTCAATTTCTACGGCAAGTACGGCTTCACGAGCTTTACGAATAATGGTTTTTTCTGGGGTTAAGAAAAAGTTACGTGCTAATTGTTGGGTGATCGTACTTGCACCTTGTGATGCGCCACCATTATTCACTGCAACAAATAACGCGCGTGCAATACCGATAGGGTCTAATCCGTGATGATCGTAAAAGCGGCTATCTTCTGTCGCTAAAAATGCATCAATTAAGCGTTGTGGTACTTCAGATAATTTCACTGGAATACGTCGTTGCTCACCCACTTCACCAATTAATTTACCGTCAGCCGTATAAATCTGCATTGGCTGTTGTAATTCAACGGTTTTTAATGCTTCTACTGAGGGCAATTCTGATTTTAGGTGGAAATACAGCATTCCGCCTGCGACTAAACCTAAAATACATAAAGTTAATAGGGTACTAAATATTAATTTTGCGATCCGCATCGTAAAATTCTCGCTTCGTTAATGAATATTCTTGTCAAGAGACCTATGATTTGGCTGCTAAGTATAAAAGATTCAGCCTTTAAAGAATAGGAAAGAATATGCAATTCTCCCTGAAAAATCACCGCACTTTACAAATTGGTATTCACCGTAAGCAAGGTGATTTTGATTTAGTGTGGTTTGATGAACTTGAACAGCCACGATGTTATCAAGCCTCTATCAATGATAGTGATTTAAAAAATCGTTTTTTGCGACATTTAAAAACCCAATCTAAAGGGAAAACCTTTTCTTTGCAGTTTGTGGCAAGTATTTCGGCTCACTTGACTTGGTCGAAAGTATTAATGTTGCCGCAAATATTAAATGCGCAAGAATGTCATCAACAATGTAAATTTGTGATTGAGAAAGAGTTACCCATTCCTTTAGAGGAATTGTGGTTTGATTATATTTCTACTCCGTTAAAGCAAGGTTTTCGTTTAGAGATTACAGCAATTCGAGAGGCGAGTGCTCAAACTTATTTGCAAGATTTTCAACCATTTAAAATTAATGTGTTAGATGTTGTTCCTCATACCATCTTGCGTGCATTTCAATATTTGTTGAATGAACAAGCGTGGTCAGAAAATACCTTATTTTTATTTCAAGAAGATGACTATTGCTTTGCGATTTGTGAAAGATCTCAGCAATCGCAAATTTTACAATCTCACGAAAATTTGACCGCGCTTTATGAGCAATTTACCGAACGTTTTGAAGGGCAACTTGAACAAGTTTTTGTGTATCAAATTCCTTCAAGTTATACGCCATTACCCGAAAACTGGAAGCGAGTAGAAACAGAACTCCCTTTTATTGCGCTTGGCAACGCGCTATGGAAAAAAGATTTATATCAACAAAAAGTGAGTAGTTAAATGTCGATGAATTTATTGCCTTGGCGTACTTATCAACATCAAAAGCGTTTGCGTCGTTTAGCTTTTTATATCGCTTTATTTATCTTGCTTGCTATTAATTTAATGTTGGCTTTTAGCAATGTGATTGAACAACAGAAACAAAATTTGCAGGCGCAGCAAAAGTCTTTTGAGCAACTTAATCAGCAACTTTACAAAACTACCACGCAAATTGATCAGTTACGCAGTGTGGTGAAAGTTGGTGAAGTTTTGCACTCTCTCACGAATGGGCAAGTTCAAAATAGTTTGCAGCAATTAAGTGAATTGCCTCTTCAGAAAGGCGAATTGAACCGATTTAAACAAGATGGTCATAACTTAAGTTTGGAGGGGCGAGCGCAAGATCAAATGGAATTTGAGTCGGTACATCAATTTTTAAAGCAACATTTCCCCAATGTTAAATTAAGTCAAGTTCAGCCTGAGCAACATACATTGTTTTTTCGCTTTGATGTGGAAGAAGTTGGAGAAGATAAGTGAAAGCCTTTTTGAACGATCCTTTTAGTCCTTTTGGAAAATGGCTGAGTCAGCCTTTTTATGTGCACGGTTTAACTTTTTTATTGTTATTAAGCGCGGTGATTTTTCGCCCTGTTTTAGATTATATCGAGGGGAGCTCACGTTTCCATGAAACCGAAAATGAGCTAGCGGAGAAACGTTCAGAATTGTTGCATCAACAGAAAATTTTAACCTCTTTACAGCAGCAATCGGAAAGCCGAAAACTTTCTCCAGAACTGGCTGCGCAAATTATGCCTTTGAATAAACAAATTCAACGTTTAGCTGCGCGTAACGGTTTATCTCAGAATTTACGTTGGGAAATGGGGCAACAGCCTATTTTGCATTTACAGCTTACTGGGCATTTTGAAAAAACGAAGACATTTTTAACCGCACTTTTAGCTAATACGTCACAGCTTTCTGTAAGTCGGCTGCAATTTATGAAACCCGAAGACGGCCCATTGCAAACCGAGATCATTTTTCAGCTAGATAAGGAGGTAAAATGAAGTATTGGTTTTTCCTAGTTGCATTATTTTTTATGAATTGTAGTTGGGGACAAGATCCTTTCGATAAAACACAGCGTACCCATTCTCAGTTTGATAACGCACAAACAGTAATGGAGCAGACAGAAATAATTTCCTCAGATGTACCTAATAATCTATGTGGAGCGGATGAAAATCGCCAAGCGGCTGAAATTCCTTTGAACGCTTTAAAATTAGTGGGCGTAGTGATTTCTAGAGATAAAGCCTTGGCGTTATTGCTGGATCAGAATTTGCAAATTTACAGCGTTTTAGAGGGCGTTGATGTGGCTAAAGAGGGCTATCTAGTGGAAAAAATTCATCAAAATAAAGTGCAATTTATGCGTAAGCTCGGTGAGCAATGTGATAGCACTGAACAGAAAGAATTAAGTTTTTAAAGGAAGATTATGAAGAAATGTCTTTTAAAGTGCGGTTATTTTTTAGTGTGTTTTTGTTTGCCATTAATCGTTTTTGCTAATCCTAAAACAGATAACGAACGTTTTTTTATTCGTTTATCTCAAGCGCCTTTAGCTCAAACACTGGAGCAATTAGCTTTCCAACATGATGTCAATTTAGTGATGGATGAGACGCTAGAAGGCAATATTTCTTTGAAATTAGATAATATTGATATGCCACGTTTGCTACAAATAATCGCTAGAAGTAAGAAGCTTACTTTGAATAAAGATGAGGGTATTTACTATCTGAATGGAGGGCAATCTGGCAAAGGTCAAGTTGTCGGAAATCTCTCTGCAAATGAACCGTACTTAGTGAGCCATACGGTAAAACTCCATTTTGCTAAAGCCTCTGAATTAATGAAATCCTTAACCACAGGAAGTGGCTCTTTGCTTTCTCCTGCTGGGAGCATTACCTTTGATGATCGCAGTAATTTACTGGTTATTCAGGATGAACCTCGTTCTGTGCAAAATATTAAAAAATTAATTTCTGAAATGGATAAACCTATTGAGCAGATTGCTATTGAAGCACGTATTGTGACAATTACGGATGAGAGTTTGAAAGAACTTGGCGTTCGGTGGGGGATTTTTAATCCAACGGAAAATGCTGTGCGTGTAGCAGGTAGCCTCGCAGGCAATAGCTTTGAAAATATTGCGGATAATCTTAATGTAAATTTTGCGACAACGACGACACCTGCTGGCTCGATAGCATTACAAGTCGCGAAAATTAATGGGCGATTGCTTGATTTAGAATTGAGCGCTTTAGAGCGTGAAAATAATGTAGAAATTATCGCAAGTCCTCGCTTACTCACTACCAATAAGAAAAGTGCGAGCATTAAACAAGGTACAGAAATTCCTTATGTTGTGAGTAATACTCGTAATGATACGCAATCTGTGGAATTTCGTGAGGCAGTGCTTGGTTTGGAAGTGACGCCACATATTTCTAAAGATAACAATATTTTGCTTGATTTATTAGTGAGCCAAAACTCACCAGGTTCAAGAGTCGCTTATGGACAAAACGAGGTGGTTTCTATTGATAAGCAAGAAATTAATACTCAAGTTTTTGCCAAAGATGGAGAAACCATTGTGCTTGGTGGTGTGTTCCACGATACGATCACAAAAAGCGAAGATAAAGTGCCAGTACTTGGCGATATACCTGGCATTAAACGATTGTTTAGTAAAGAAAGTGAACGACATCAAAAACGTGAGCTCGTGATTTTCGTGACACCGCATATTTTAAGAGCGGGAGAAACGTTAGAGGCGTTGAAACAAAAAAGTGCAGGCAAAAAATAACTTTTTTAGACGATGAATTTTTTTAATTTTCGCTGTATCCACTGTCGTGGCAATCTTCATATCGCAAAAAATGGGTTATGTTCATGTTGCCAAAAACAAATTAAATCTTTTCCTTATTGCGGTCATTGTGGTGCGGAATTGCAATATTATGCGCAGCATTGTGGTAATTGCCTTAAACAAGAACCTAGTTGGGATAAGATAGTCATTATTGGGCATTATATTGAACCACTTTCTGTATTGATTCACCGTTTTAAATTTCAAAATCAATTTTGGATTGACCGCACTTTAGCTCGGCTTTTATATCTTGCGGTGCGTGATGCTAAACGAACGCATCAACTTAAATTGCCAGAAGCAATCATTCAAGTGCCTTTATATCATTTTCGTCAGTGGCGACGAGGTTATAATCAGGTTGATTTATTATCTCGGCAATTAAGTCATTGGCTAGATATTCCTAATTTGAACAATATCGTAAAACGCGTGAGACACACGCATACTCAACGTGGTTTGAGTGCAAAAGATCGTCGTCAGAATTTAAAAAATGCCTTTTCTCTTGCTGTTTCGAAAAATGAATTTCCTTATCGTCGTGTCGCACTGGTGGATGATGTAATTACTACCGGTTCTACGCTCAATGAAATCTCAAAATTGTTGCGAAAATTAGGTGTAGAGGAGATCCAAGTGTGGGGGCTGGCGCGGGCTTAATATAAAGCACTGGAAAAAAAAACGCGATGAGCGTATTATTCCCGATACTTTCTCTCAAGTATTTAGGACATAATTATGGAACAAGCAACCCAGCAAATCGCTATTTCTGATGCCGCACAAACGCATTTTCGAAAACTTTTAGACACGCAAGAAGAAGGAACGAATATTCGTATTTTCGTCGTTAATCCTGGCACCCCTAACGCGGAATGTGGCGTATCTTATTGCCCACCTAATGCCGTGGAAGAAAGTGATGTTGAAATGAAATATGACACTTTTTCTGCATTTATTGATGAGGTCAGCCTGCCTTTCTTAGAAGAAGCAGAAATTGATTATGTTACCGAAGAGCTTGGTGCACAACTGACCTTAAAAGCACCAAATGCTAAAATGCGTAAGGTGGCTGATGATGCGCCATTAATTGAACGTGTTGAATATGTGATTCAAACTCAAATTAATCCACAGCTTGCAAGTCATGGTGGACGTATCACCTTAATTGAAATTACTGAAGATGGTTATGCAATTTTACAATTCGGTGGCGGCTGTAATGGTTGCTCAATGGTGGATGTTACGTTAAAAGATGGCGTAGAAAAACAACTTATTAGCTTATTCCCGAATGAATTAAAAGGTGCAAAAGATGTAACCGAACATCAGCGTGGAGAGCACTCTTATTATTAGTGAGTGGTAAAAAGAAAATTTATAATAACCGCACTTTGAAAGTGCGGTTATTTTTATGGAGTAAAAAATGAAAACACTTCATCCAGATGATTTTGGTTATTGGTTGCTTACTCAAGGTTCGAACCTTTATTTGCTGAATAATGAGTTGCCTTGTGGTACGGCTAAAGCGCTTGGAATGGAAGGATTGCAGGCAATGCAAATCGATGAATGGAAAAATCATCCATTGTGGCTTGTGGCTGAGCAACAAAGTGATGAACGAGAATATGTAAGTTTGCGTGGATTACTTTCACTGCCAGAGGATGAATTCCATATATTAAGTCGTGGCGTGGAAATTAATCATTTCCTGAAAACCCATAAATTTTGTGGAAAGTGCGGTCATAAAACACAACAAATTCAAGAAGAGCTCGCTGTGCAATGTACTCACTGCGGGTATCGAACTTATCCTGTAATTTGCCCATCCATTATTGTTGCGGTTCGATGTGGCAAAGAAATATTGCTTGCTAATCACAAGCGTCATTATCACCCGAATGGAGGAATGTATACCACTCTTGCAGGTTTTGTAGAAGTCGGTGAAACATTTGAACAAGCGGTGCGTAGAGAGGTTTTTGAGGAAACAGGAATTTTGATAAAAAATATTCGTTATTTTGGTAGCCAGCCTTGGGCATTTCCGAATTCTCAAATGGTCGGTTTTCTGGCTGATTATGAGAGCGGTGAAATTACTTTGCAGGAAAGTGAAATTCATGATGCGCAGTGGTTTTCTTATGATCAACCCTTGCCAGAATTACCTCCAACAGGTACTATCGCTCGCAAATTAATTCATGTGACGCTTGAACTCTGTAAAGCAGAAAATAAATGCGATTCATAAATATTCCAACTCTTACGAATTAAGGAAATAAGATGCGAAATCCGATTCATAAACGCTTAGAAAACTTAGAAAGTTGGCAACATCTTACTTTTATGGCTGCTTTATGTGAACGTATGGCACCAAATTTTAAATTGTTCTGTCAAATGAACGAGCTTAGCGTTGAAGCTAAAACGTATCAAAATATTCTCAATTTGGTGTGGGAATATTTAACGGTTAAAGATGCCAAGATCAACTTTGAAAATCAGTTGGAGAAATTGGAAACGATTATTCCTGATGTGAATAATTATGAGAGTTTTGGTGTTGTGCCGGCGTTAGATGCTTGCCAGGCTTTAGCTGAAATTTTACACGCTATTATCGCGGGTGAAACATTAGAAAGAGCGGTGGAAATGAGTTTAATTTCTTTAGGTACGGTAACGAGTTTATTGGAAACTGAAACGGGGAGACATTGGTCGGAAAGCGAACTTAAAGAAAGTGAAGATATTCAAGCGGAACTCGATGTGCAATGGCAAGTTTATCGTTTACTTAAAGAATGTGAAAAACGTGATATTGAATTAATTTTAGATTTAAAAAATGAGATCCGAGCCGAGGGAATCTCTAATATTGGTATAGAATTTCATCAATAACGTGAGATTTGTCACAAATTTTAAAAATCTTGCTTTTAATTCATCGTAAGTTAGATTATCCTTTGCACAGCTTTTGTGGTTCGCCCACAGGCATATTTTGAAGAGTCAAATTTTTATTTAACAGAAGGTACAAATTTATGAACAAAACAGATTTAATTGATGCAATTGCAAGCGCTGCAGAATTAAACAAAAAACAAGCTAAAGCTGCGTTAGAAGCTACTTTAGAAGCGATTACTGCAAGCCTCAAAAAAGGTGAACCTGTACAATTAATCGGTTTCGGTACATTCAAAGTAAATGCACGTGCTGCACGTACTGGTCGTAACCCACAAACTGGTGCTGAAATTAAAATCGCAGCATCTAAAGTGCCAGCGTTTGTATCTGGTAAAGCATTAAAAGATGCAATCAAATAATTAATATTTGAATGATTTTTAAACCCTGCCAATGAGCAGGGTTTTTTGTTACCTAAAATTTACTTTACAAAACAATATTGTTTACATAAACTTTCGAACCGAAATTTATTGCATTTAAGGATAGCTTTATGAGAAAAAGTAGCCAGCCTCGTAATACTAAACAACGTCGCCATACTATTATGCAACTTTTGCAAGAACAAGGTGAAGTGAGTGTAGAACAGCTAGTGCAACTTTTTGATATATCTGAAGTCACTATTCGTAAAGACTTAAGTGCGCTAGAAACAAATGGTTTTTTATTGCGTAAATACGGTGGCGCAATTTTAATGCCAAAAGAAATTATTGATGAAAACGAAAATGATGAACTTACGAAACGAAAGTTTGTCATAGCGAAAGCTGCCTCCGAACGTATTCGTGATCATAACCGTATTATCGTAGATAGCGGTAGTACTACGGCGGCTTTGATTAAACAACTTAATTTAAAACAAGGCTTAGTAGTCATGACGAACTCGCTTTCGGTGGCAACAGAATTGAGAGCATTAGAAAATGAGCCAACGTTACTGATGACTGGTGGAACTTGGGATACTCGTTCGGAATCGTTTCAAGGAAAAGTAGCTGAACAGGTGCTACGTTCTTACGATTTTGACCAACTTTTTATTGGTGCTGATGGCATTGATTTAGCGCGAGGTTCTACGACTTTTAATGAACTTGTAGGGTTAAGCCAGGTGATGGCGGAAGTTTCTCGCGAAGTTGTTGTGGTGGTGGAATCTCAGAAAATTGGTCGGAAAATGCCAAATTTAGAATTAACTTGGCAACAAATTGATGTGCTTATTACTGATACGGGATTGTCAGAACAAGATAAACAAGCCATTTGGGCTCATGGCGTAGAAGTCATTTGCGTATAAAGTGCGGTTAAAAAAGTAGACGTATTTTTTATTTAATTAACAATAAGGAAAGCTTATGTGTGGTATTGTCGGCGCGGTAGCGCAACGTGATGTAGCGGAAATCTTAATTAATGGTTTACATCGTTTGGAATATCGTGGTTATGATTCTGCAGGCGTTGCAGTGGTAAATGAACACCATGAATTACAACGCGTGCGCTGCTTAGGTAAAGTTAAAGCATTAGATGAGGCGGTATCGGAGAAACCATTGATTGGTGGTACAGGCATTGCGCATACGCGTTGGGCGACGCATGGTGAACCATCAGAAACCAATGCTCACCCCCATGCGTCAGGCACTTTTGCTGTAGTACATAACGGTATTATTGAAAATCATGAAGAACTTCGAGAATTATTAAAATCTCGTGGTTATGTATTTTTATCGCAAACCGATACGGAAGTGATTGCTCACCTCGTTGAGTGGGAAATGCGTAGTACGGATTCACTTTTAGACGCTGTGAAAAAAGCAGTAAAACAACTCACTGGTGCATACGGTATGGTGGTAATGGATAGCCGTCATCCTGAACATTTAGTCGCAGCTCGTTCTGGTAGTCCGCTAGTGATTGGCTTAGGTATTGGTGAAAATTTCTTAGCTTCAGATCAACTTGCACTTTTAAGTGTTACCCGCCGTTTTATCTTTTTAGAAGAAGGGGATATTGCAGAAATTACACGTCGTACAGTTGATATTTATGATACTTACGGCAATAAAGTTGATCGTGAAGTTCATGAATCTAATCTCGAAAATGACGCGGCAGAGAAAGGTAAATTCCGTCATTTTATGCAGAAAGAAATTTACGAACAGCCAACCGCACTTATCAATACAATGGAAGGGCGTATCAATCATGAAAATGTGATTGTCGATTCAATCGGTAATGGTGCAAAAGGCATTTTAGAAAAAGTTGAGCATATTCAAATTGTTGCTTGTGGTACATCTTATAATGCAGGTATGGTGGCGCGTTATTGGTTTGAATCTTTGGCTGGCGTGAGTTGTGATGTTGAAATTGCATCAGAGTTTCGTTATCGCAAATTTGTTACCCGTCCAAATAGCTTATTGATTACCCTTTCTCAATCTGGAGAAACAGCCGATACTTTAGCCGCACTTCGTTTAGCGAAAGAAAAGGGCTACATGGCGGCATTAACAATTTGTAATGTTGCTGGATCTTCGCTAGTACGCGAATCAGATCTTGCATTTATGACGCGTGCCGGTGTTGAGGTTGGGGTGGCGTCAACAAAAGCATTTACGACACAGCTCGCTGCGTTATTAATGTTGGTGACGGCACTTGGTAAAGTTAAAGGTCATATTTCTGCAGAAAAAGAGCAAGAGATTATCAAAGCAATGCAATCTTTACCTGCTGAAATTGAAAAAGCGTTAGCTTTTGATACAGAAATTGAAGCATTGGCTGAGGATTTTGCTGAAAAACATCATGCTCTTTTCTTAGGTCGTGGAGCATTTTATCCAATTGCAGTAGAGGCCTCTTTGAAATTGAAAGAGATTTCTTATATTCACGCTGAAGCGTATGCAGCTGGAGAATTGAAACATGGTCCATTAGCGTTGATTGATGCCGATATGCCGGTAATTGTTGTGGCACCAAATAATGAATTATTAGAGAAAGTAAAATCGAACATTGAAGAGGTTCGTGCTCGTGGTGGCCAATTATACGTATTTGCCGATAAAGAAGCAGGCTTTACACCAAGTGAAGGAATGAAAATCATCACGATGCCGAAAGTCAATGATATCGTTGCACCGATTTTTTATACCATCCCAATGCAGTTGCTTTCTTATCATGTGGCCTTAATTAAAGGTACTGATGTAGATCAACCTCGTAACTTAGCGAAATCTGTCACCGTAGAATAAAGTGCGGTTGATTTTAAGATAAATTTAAAGCACAGGTTATAGCTTGTGCTTTATCTGATTGAATGAAAAGGGCGAACATTAAAATGTTCGCCCTTTGTTGTCTAAAAAACGTATAACTTAGCCCATACCGTATTTTTTTAGTTTTTTACGTAATGTACCACGGTTGATACCAAGCATATTTGCTGCACGGGTTTGATTACCACGAGTATATTGCATAATCATATCTAACATCGGGTGTTCAACTTCCGCTAATACTAATTCGTAAAGATCATTCACATCTTGACCATCTAATTGCGCTAAATAATTACGCAATGCTTGTTTTACTGAATCGCGTAATGGTTTGTTGGTCACTTGTGATTGCGCATTTAATACTGACACCGTTAAGGCTTCAGCAGGATTACGTTGTTGTTCTAACATTTTTCTTTATCCAAAATTAAATTGAAAAAATCTTCCAATACAATAAGTTGCTCTTTTGGATCACTAATTGCATTAAAAGTCTGTTTAAAAACGGAATCAGGTTGAATTCCCTGTAAATACCAAGCCACGTGTTTACGCGCAATGCGATAGCCTTTTTGTTCGCCATAGAATTGATGTAATTCTTGAATATGACGCAAAATTTGACCGCACTTTTCGTTTAAACTTGGCATTTGGCTTATCGAGTCATGCTCAATTAGGTTTTCCACAGCTTGAAATACCCAAGGGTTACCCAGCGCAGCACGACCGATCATAATGGCATCCGCTCCGGTATAATCGAGAACGAATTTTGCTTTCCGAGCAGAATCAATATCACCATTGGCTATAACCGGTATGGCAATTGCTTGTTTAACAGCTTTGATGTTGTCATATTCCGCTTCGCCTTCAAAAAGACAAGCTCGTGTACGACCATGCACCGTTAATGCTTGTATGCCACATTGTTCTGCAATTTTGCCGATTTGAACGCAGTTTCGATTAGATTTATCCCAGCCTGTACGAATTTTTAAGGTCACTGGCACATTGACGGCTGTCACTACTTCTCGCAAGATTTTTTCTACCAAATCTGGAAATTGCAACAATGCAGAGCCTGCGAGTTTGCGATTTACTTTTTTGGCAGGGCACCCCATATTAATGTCAATGATTTGGGCACCATATTCCACGTTGATAGCCGCAGCTTGTGCCATCTCGAGTGGATCACTACCTGCAATTTGCATGGCATTGAGACCTAAATCTTCGCTATGTGCCAAGCGCAATTTGGATTTTTCGGTATGCCAAACTTGCGGATTTGTGGACATCATTTCTGAAAATGTGAGTCCAGCACCATAATATGCACAAAGACGACGGAAAGGCTGGTCGGTAATACCTGCCATTGGTGCAAGTAAAACACGATTTCTCAATTGGTATGAACCGATTCGCATTTTACGTTACCTTCCTAGCAAGCCTAAATCTAATTAGTGTCGAACTGGTCGACGACCGACAAGGCTGGCTATAATACGCATTTTGCCTTACTTTGCAAAGTGAAATTTGTTTAAAAAATACACTTTTTTTGATTGACAAAAAGAAATTAAAGCGTTTTTAGCTTACCCGTAATTCGGCACCATTCTTCTCTCACCGCGACTGGCTCTAACGCAAATGTTTGCGTATAGGCATCGCATACCGATTGAGCTTGAGTTTCTAAAATGCCCGATAAACCAAGATCGCCATTAGGTTTAACAAGTTGGCTAATGATTGGGTAAAGTTCTTTGAGAGGGCCAGCAAGAATATTCGCCACCACGACATTAGCTTTTAAATCAGAGGGTTTTTCATCAGATAAGAACAGCTGTAGGCGATCTGCTACGCCATTCTGCTCGGCATTATTGCGACTGGCTAGAATCGCTTGTGGATCGATATCAATTCCTACCGCACTTTTCGCACCAAGTTTTAATGCAGCAATGGCTAAAATGCCTGAACCACAGCCAAAATCGATGACGGTTTTATCTTTTAAATCAAGGCTATCTAGCCATTCTAAACATAGTGCGGTTGTAGGATGAGTGCCTGTCCCAAATGCTAAACCTGGGTCAAGCATAACATTGACGGCATTTTCATCAGGCACATCACGCCAACTTGGACAAATCCATAAACGCTTACCAAATTGCATTGGGTGGAAGTTATCCATCCACTCGCGCTCCCAGTCTTTGTCTTCTATTTGTTCAATTTTGTACGCCGTATTACTATCTAAGTGTTTCGCTTCTTTTAATAAGCGGACGATTTCTGCCATATCTGTTTCTGCATCAAATAACGCAATAACATCGGTGTTGCCCCATAAACGAGTTTCACCAGGCAAAGGCTCAAAAATCGGTGTATCTTGACTATCCATAAAAGTTACAGAAACGGAGCCGATTTCTTCTAAAAAATCACTCATTTGTTCTGCTTTTTCATTGGTGCTATTTAGGCGAATTTGAATCCAAGCCATTTGTTTTTTCCTTTATTTCATAAAATGGGGCGTATTATACCGATTTTTTCAAAATTTTCGGCAGTAAAGTCGAGCCAAGTGTGGCGAGAATAATGATTGTTATACCAAGTGTGGCTGAAAATGACAGCGTTTCGCCAAGTAATGATACGGCAAATAAGATGCCGAATAGCGGCTCAAGTGCGACTAAAATACCGGAGATATTGGCATCCACACTATTAAGGCCTTTATTCCATAACCAATAGGCAAGCCAGCTACAGCCAATGGCAAGATATAATAAACCCGCAATACTTGTGGAATTTAGTGATATTTGCCAGTTTTCTGTGAGTAATAGCGTAAATGGCAACGTTGTGATGGTGCCAAGTACAATGCTGACGGAGGTATAAGCTTGCGTTGAGACCTTGGCTACAACTCGCTGTGTCCAACGTAACACGGCAGCGAAAATGATCCCAGCACTTAGTACTAATAAACACCCGAATAAACTGATGTTATCAACGCCTTCATTATTTTTTCCGCCATTGATTAAAATCGCCACGCCAACAAATGCCATTGCGCCGAATAGCCAGTGAAACCATTTTGCTTTGTCTTTAAAGAAGAAATGCCCGACAAATACAACGAGCAGCGGTTCTAGCCCAATCATGGTGACTGCACTGGACGCAGAGGTATATTTTAGCCCGATGAATTGTAATAAAAATACGGCGGTATAGTTAAAGAATGCCAACCACCAAAGTTGTTTACGCATTGGTTTATCAATTTTTTTCCAACGACGTAGAAAGAGTGGCATGACAATAACCATTGCGATAATTAACCGGATTTGCACAACAAGCACAGGATCCATCATCGAATAAGTGAGTTTACCAACGATTAATGAACTACTCCAAATAAGTAGCGCAAGAATTTGATAGAGCATTGATATATCCCTGTGAATTGTTCCAATTCTATGTTTGAGTGTAGAAATTGCTGACAGTGAGAAAAGTAAATATCACCTTCCTCTCATTTAGAAGAAGGTGACAGCATATTGATTGACGCTTAAAGTGCGGTAACTTTTAATTGAGTTTTTTCAATACGACGTTCGCCCAATTTATTACCCACTAAAAATGCAATTAATCCAAATACTAATGACGGTACGATTTGATGGAAGTTAAATAATTTTATGCCAAGCTGAGTGAGCAAGATATAACTCCCCAAGCCGATAATCATTGAGCTTAACGCACCATAAGCATTTGCTTTATCCCAGTAAATACCTAGCACTATCACCCATAAAAATGCGGCTTCTAGTCCGCCAAAAGCAAATAGATTTAACCAAATAATCATATCTGGTGGATTGAGGGCGGCAAAGATTAAAAGTGCGGTCAAAATCAGCGTGATAATAGATGAAAAATAACTTACTTTTTTCTCATTTTTTGCCGCTTCAGGTTTCGTAGAAAGGTATAAATCTTTTACAAAAATAGAAGAAGATTGAATAAGTTGCGCATCAATTGTGGACATAATTGCTGACATTGGTGCGGCTAAGAAAATACCGGCAATAATAGGTGGTAATACTTTTAGCATTAAAGTTGGAATCACTTGATCCGATACCGTTAAATTTGGAATAACTGCACGACCAAGCGCACCAGCTAAGTGCATACCGAACATAATGATGGAAAGAACAATTGTTCCAATCAGCATCCCTCTATGTAAGGCTTTGCTATCTTTAAATGCCATGCATCGAACAGCAGTATGTGGAAGACCTACAACACCGAAACAGACAAGTACCCAGAAGGAAGCCATAAATTGAAAATCTAACATTCCATTTGGCCCGTAAGGCGTGACTAATGCAGGATCGATTTCTGTTAATTTATTAACCGCACTTTCTACACCGCCGAGCGCATAAATGGTTCCTACAAGGAGAATAATAGTACCTAAAATCATGACGGTACCCTGAATGGTATCCGTAAGCACGACAGCGCGGAATCCCCCGATAAATGTATAGATACCTACCGTTAAAGCAAATAAGAGCAATGCTTGAGTATAAGAAATGCCGATAGTTGTTTCTAATAAACGCGCACCACCAATAAATTGCACGGTCATGGCTGCAAAAAATGCGAGAAGAAGAGCAAGACTTGATAGCCAGACTAAATATTTGTTTTTATAACGATAAAGGAAAAGATCGTTAATCGTTAACGCATTGGTTTCTCTTGATAATAGCGCGAATTTTTTACCTAATGCACCTAATGCAAGCCATACTGCCGGAACTTGAATCATCGCAAGTAATACCCAGCCTAATCCGTATTTATAAGCTGCGCCAGGGCCGCCTACAAAAGAACTTGCACTGGCATAAGTTGATGCAGTTGTCATTGCGAGCACAAAACCCGTCATGGAGCGGTTACCTACATAATATTCCGTTAGGAAATCGCCTTTTGTACGTTTTACATAAGCGAAAATCGCAGCACCAAATATAAATGCAAGATAAATAATTAAAGGGAGAATAATACCTAAATTCATTTTTGATTCTCCTCATCTTTGATTTCAAGAGAGATATCTTGATAAATAATTTTGATAATCCAATGGCCAATTACAATAAACAGAATAGGCAAATAAATACAAGAGAGTTCGAACCAGAGGGGGAAACCAATCGGCCCTTGAGTTTCTTTAGGCAAATAAGCACATAAGCACCAACCTATCACATATAAAATAGATAGGCCTAATGCCCAACTAGCTTCCTTGGCAGCTTGTTGATAACGTTGTTTTAATGTCATGTTTCTTCCTTAAATTTTTTATAAGTGAAAGTATATTTTTGAATGGTATAAGGGGCATATATTTTATACACCCCTTATGTTTGCTAATCTTACAACTTTTTTGAATAATTCAAAATGTTTTGCTGATTCTAGTGTTTATTATCATTAAATAAGTTTTAGGAACATGCGAAAATGGCTAACATCTGTTAGCCATTTAAATTTTAATTATTCATGCATACCTAATTTTTTCTCCAAATAGTGGATATTTGTTCCACCTTTTTGGAAATTTTCATCTTCAAGAATTAATTCATGAAGTGGGATGTTGGTCTTGATACCATCAATAATTGTTTCAGATAATGCATTTTGCATACGACGGATTGCAACTTCACGCGTATCGCCATAAGTGATAAGTTTTGCGATCATAGAGTCGTAATGTGGAGGCACCGTATAGCCACCATAAACATGAGAATCCCAACGAACACCCAATCCGCCCGGTGAATGTAAGTGATTTACTTTTCCTGGAGATGGTAAGAATGTTTTTGGATCTTCTGCGTTAATGCGGCATTCTATTGCATGGCCTTTAACTTTGATGTCTTCTTGTTTAAAGGAAATCGGCAAGCCTGCAGCGATGCGTAATTGCTCTTTCACTAAATCTACACCTGTAATCATTTCAGTTACAGGGTGTTCCACTTGAATACGAGTATTCATTTCAATGAAATAGAATTCGCCATTTTCATATAAGAATTCAAACGTACCTGCTCCGCGATAGCCGATTTCTACACAAGCTTTTGCACAGCGAGAGCCGATATCGCGGCGAACTTCTTCTGTGATGCCTGGAGCAGGCGCTTCTTCCACAACTTTTTGGTGACGACGCTGCATTGAGCAGTCACGTTCAGCCAAATAAACTGCATTGCCATGCGTGTCTGCTAATACTTGAATTTCCACGTGACGTGGATTTTCTAAGTATTTTTCCATATAGACCATATCATTATTGAATGCAGCTTTCGCTTCTGCTTTAGTCATCGCGATAGATTCTTCTAATGCGTCTTCGCCACGAACAACACGCATTCCTCGGCCGCCACCACCGCCGGATGCTTTGATGATGATTGGATAGCCAATACGTTTAGCAATTTCTTTATTTTTAGCAATGTCGTTACCTACAGGGCCATCAGAACCCGGCACACAAGGCACGCCTGCTTTTTTCATCGCTTTAATAGCTGAAACTTTATCGCCCATTAAACGGATGACATCAGCTGTTGGGCCGATGAAAGTGAAACCTGAGCGTTCAACTTGTTCAGCAAAATCAGCATTTTCAGATAAAAAACCGTATCCTGGATGAATTGCATCTGCGCCTGTTACTTCGGCGGCAGCAATGATAGCTGGAATATTTAAATAACTTTTTGCGGAAGGTGCTGGACCGATACAAACGGTTTCATCAGCGAGTAAAACGTGTTTTAAATCACGATCAGCGGTGGAGTGAACCGCCACAGTTTTAATACCTAATTCTTTACAAGCACGTAAAATGCGTAGTGCAATTTCACCGCGGTTAGCAATCACAACTTTTTCTAACATAAAAGAGTCCGTTTAGTCAGATAGACGTGAATTTTTATGTAGGTTCTTGAAATATTGTTCTCCCTATAAAATTTGGTGTGAACAGATTTCAATTTATATCGCCTACGATAAATTCGCTCTAATTGTTTGTATATGAAATAGGCGGACTAAAGTCCGCCCGACGAAAATATTGGAAATTATTCAATAACGATTAATGGTTCGTCGAATTCAACAGCGTCACCGTCGTTGATAAGAATTGCTTTTACTACGCCAGCTTTGTCTGCTTCAATGCGGTTCATCATTTTCATTGCTTCAACGATACAAAGCGTGTCGCCAACTTTCACAGATTGACCCACTTCAACGAATGCTTTTGCTTCTGGGCTTGGGCTGCGATAGAACGTTCCTACCATTGGTGAACGTACAAGATGGCCTGATAATTCATCGGATGCTGCTGGCGCTGGTGTCGCCGCTGCTGGCGCTTGAGCTGGCACAGCAGCTGGAGTTGGTGCTACCACTGGTGCTGTAGCGTATTGAATTGCTGCTGGAGCAACTGCTGGCGCTGCACGGCTAATACGTACTGTACCTTCTTCTTCTTGCACTTCTAATTCAGTAATGCCAGATTCTTCTACTAATTCGATTAATTTTTTGATTTTACGAATGTCCATACGTTCTTCCTAAAAAGATTGAAATTTTAACCGCACTTTTAAATGAAAAAGTGCGGTTATGAATAAACTTATTTTTGTGTTGTAAAGATTACCTTAAATTTTGCAAATTTGCGATAAAATTCTGTGAATTTCGCCCAAAATGCTCGATTTTCTTATTTTTTAGCAAGGTAATCGATAGCAAATAAAAAGGCAAACTCGTAACCTTTTGCGCCTAAACCGCAAATAACGCCTTCAGCCACATCGCTAAAATAAGAATGATGACGAAATGATTCACGTTTATGCACGTTGGATAAATGAATCTCCACAAAAGGAATTGAAACAGCTAAAAGTGCATCGCGCAATGCTACACTGGTATGAGTGTAGGCAGCAGGATTAATTAAAATAAAATCGACTTGCTGAAAACTTTCGTGGATCTTATTAATTAATTTTTCTTCACTATTGGCTTGAAAACATTCCACTTTTACATTGTGTTGAGTGGCTAAAGTTTGTATTTTCTCTTCAATGGATGCAAGAGAAATACTGCCATAATGTTTTGGCTCGCGAGCCCCTAACATATTTAAGTTCGGGCCATTTAACAGCAAAATTCTGTGTGTTTGCGACATTTTTAATCCTTTTTGTGTGGCGCATTATACTGATTTTTCGATTTTGGGTGGTCGAATCAGATAATTTTAGTGATAAATTCAGATTCTAAATCCACAATAGGTAAATCAGAACCAGGCCAAGCGCGTAGTACTTGATGTTCCATCAAATCTAACGTGTCTAAGCCTGGAGTTACATTCGGAGTGTATTGTTGTGCGATTCGCGCGAGCTGAGAGAGCCCTAAACTGCTTTCGATACTTGAACTAATAACCGCTTTTAGGCCTAACAAATGTGCTTGGTTAATGAGTTCAGCACAACGTTGAATTGAACCAATTAAAGTGGGTTTGATTACGACAGCCGATAAGTGCGGTTCTTTTTCCAAGCAAAAATTAGGCTCTCGTACGGATTCATCCCACGCAATCGCAATATCGGTTTGAGCTGCAAATTCACGACTGAGTGCTTGTGTTTTACAAGGTTCTTCTAAAAATTGAATACGTTTTCTATGTTGCAGTTTGACTTTAGAGGCAAATTGTAACGCTTTTTCTAACGACCAATGGCGGTTTGCATCCAGTCGTAATTGTAAATCGGGAATCGCTTCTAAAAACATATCGGCAATTAATCCATCGTGATTGGCTTCGTATCTGCCCACTTTCATCTTTGCTACTTTTTCGCCTGCTATGCTCGCAAGTTTGGCATACAATTCATCGGGATCGCCATAACAAAGTGGTGCTGTATGGTAATTGCCTTCAGCTTGTAAATAACCTTTCATTTCATCCATTGCGCAACTGATACCAAAAGCAACGGAGGGATAGGTGCCATCTAATGGTACGCGAGGTGCGTCACAGCTTGCATTGCACCATGTCGTTAGCCATTCCATTGCTTGTTCTTGAGCTTGGTTTAAGGTTTCTTCGCTAAAACCAGGTAGCGGGGCGATTTCTCCCCAACCGTCTCGGCTGCAACTTACTCTTACGATTAAGCCTTCACGGCGTTTTAAAAAACGATCACGCAGAATAAGTTGACTATCAACGGGGATGGAATAACGGTAAAGATTAAATGATTTTTCAGCCATGCTTGCTCCCAATACAAAAGTGCGGTCAAAATTCACGAAGATTTTTAACCGCACTTTAGAACGATAAATTAAGGGTTACGTCTGAATTTGCTGAAGTCTGGGGCGCGTTTTTCGTTAAACGCATTACGACCTTCTTGACCTTCTTCAGTCATGTAGAACAACATTGTTGCGTTACCTGCCAATTCTTGAAGACCAGCTTGGCCATCACAGTCAGCATTTAATGCCGCTTTCAAACAACGAATTGCGATTGGGCTATTGCGTAACATTTCACGACACCAGCGTACAGTTTCTTTTTCAAGATCAGCATAAGGCACAACAGTATTGACTAAGCCCATGTCTAATGCTTCTTGTGCATTATATTGACGGCATAAGAACCAAATTTCACGCGCTTTTTTCTGACCCACTAAACGAGCCATATAGCTTGCTCCCCAACCACCATCGAATGAGCCGACTTTTGGCCCTGTTTGACCGAAAATAGCATTTTCAGCAGCAATGGTTAAGTCGCAAAGCATATGTAATACATGGCCACCACCAATTGCATAACCGGCCACCATTGCCACAACCGGTTTTGGACAAGAACGAATATCGCGTTGGAAATCTAATACATTTAAGTGATGTACGCCGCTGTCATCTTTATAACCGCCGTAATCGCCACGTACTTTTTGGTCACCACCAGAACAGAATGCTTTTTCGCCTTCGCCAGTTAATACAATGACACCAATGTTTTCATCGAAGCGTGCATCAGAAAATGCAGTGATCATTTCTTTCACTGTTTGTGGACGAAATGCATTACGAACTTCAGGGCGGTTAATGGTAATTTTGGCAATACCATCAGTAGATTTATGATAGCGAATGTCGCTATAGCCTTCGCTGTGATCGACCCATTCAACAGGCGCATATAACACATCATCTTTTGGATTTTGCATGAGAATTCCTTTTAATTAACGTAAAAAAGTGCGGTCATTATAGCGGAAGTTTTTCGGATCAGGAAAACTAAATTCATTTGCTGCTTTATCTGTAGTGAAGATATTGCTAGAATTTTGCGCATTCTCATTTTTATAAGGATCAAATGTGAAATTAATTGCAACCTTAGGTGTGGCAGCATTGCTGTCTAGCTGCTCAATGTTTGGTAGCTCACAATCCGCAATCCCTGGTGAATTTGCGGGGGCAGATTACCAACTTTCCGATCAAGATGCAAAACAATGGGCGATTGCAAGTAAGCAAGCAGAACAATGCGTTTACCCAAATTTAACTCGGATTTTGCAACAGCATTTTTCTAAAGAAGATAGCTATATTCACTCACAATATGTCTTTTTCTATCCGTTGGAAAAAATTATTGGCGAGCAATATGTGAAGATTATTCAAGGTGATGAAAAATCGATGAATTACGCAAGCTATCAGTTTAAAAAATTTCGTACCGAAGTGGGTAATGTTGAGCCTTTAACTGAACAGGCGTGTTTAAAATTACGTAATGAAGCGCGCGATGATTTGGCTGTCGTGAAAGGTCAATATAAAAATGGCATGGTGGAAGTACAGAAAAATGAAGATGGCACACCGAAAAATCCTGATGGTATCGCGACGAATGAAAATAAATTCTTCTTTGATATTATCAAATGGGGATCGATGTTGTTACTTTAGTCTAAAATTCGATGAAATAAAAAACCGCACTTTAAAGTGCGGTTTTATTTTTTATTCTTTCTAGCTAAAAATTACGCTAATTTTTTGATTTGTGCAGCTAATTTAGATTTGTGGTTTGCTGCTTTGTTAGCGTGGATTAAGCCTTTAGAAGCCATACGGTCAACAACTTTTTGCATTTCAACGAATGCTGCTTCAGCTGCTGCTTTTTCACCTGCTGCTACTTGAGCATATACTTTTTTGATGTAAGTACGCATCATAGAGCGTTGGCTTGCGTTGTGTTGGCGGCGTTTTTCAGATTGAACCGCGCGTTTTTTTGCTGACTTGATATTAGCCAAGGTCAAACTCCTAAAATTTCTGTTGATTGATAGACAAAATAAAGGGCGTCAATATGCCGATTTTTTATACTTTTGTCAATGGAAAATTTGTGTTGATTTCGGTGAGACACAACCGAAAGTAAGTATCGTTATTTTTACAAGCTCTTTCAATATGGGCTCACACAAACGATGTGCGGCGGATTTTATCAGTTTTTTTTCACGGAATATAGCGTAAAAACAAAATTTCTATACAATTAGGCAAAAATTTTAGGGTAGAGAAGAATATTTTGAGTAAACGACTTTTAAAATCTAGCATTGTTGTTAGTTCTATGACTTTATTATCAAGAGTGTTAGGTCTTGTGCGCGATGTAGTTATCGCTCATCTCATTGGGGCAGGCGCGGCGGCGGATGTTTTTTTATTTGCTAATCGTATCCCAAATTTTCTTCGCCGTTTATTTGCTGAGGGGGCTTTTTCACAGGCTTTTGTCCCTGTTCTCGCAGAATATCAAAAATCTGGTGATATTAATAAAACCCGTGAATTTATTGGAAAAGTTTCTGGTACCCTTGGGGGATTGGTCAGTATTGTTACGATCCTCGCGATGATTGGCTCACCTATCGTTGCCGCTTTATTTGGGATGGGCTGGTTCACCGATTGGATGAATGATGGCCTTGATGCACATAAATTTGAACAAGCTTCCCTTTTACTTAAAATAACTTTTCCTTATTTATGGTTTGTTACTTTTGTCGCGCTTTCTGGAGCTGTGCTTAATACGATTGGGAAATTCGGCGTGATGTCCTTTTCACCTGTGTTATTAAATATAGCGATGATTGCCACCGCACTTTTCCTTGCACCACAAATGGACAATCCAGATCTTGCGTTGGCTATCGGTATTTTTCTAGGCGGCTTATTACAGTTCTTATTCCAAATTCCATTTATGAAACAAGCTGGTTTACTGGTGAAACCCAAATGGGCTTGGCGGGATGAAGGCGTAACCAAAATTCGTAAATTAATGATCCCTGCGTTATTTGGTGTATCGGTAAGTCAAATTAATCTTTTGCTGGATACAGTGATTGCGAGCTTCTTGATGACGGGCTCTATTAGCTGGCTGTATTACTCCGACCGCTTACTGGAATTTCCTCTCGGTTTATTTGGCATTGCTATTTCTACCGTAATTTTGCCAACACTTGCTCGCCACCACGTTAATCGTGAAGGCGATTCAGATAAAAGTGCGGTTGATTTTCGTAATACAATGGATTGGGGCGTACGAATGATTTTATTACTTGGCGTTCCAGCCGCCATTGGTATTGCTGTATTGGCTCAGCCAATGTTACTTACGCTCTTTATGCGTGGAAATTTCATGCTAAATGATGTTCATGCGGCCTCTTATTCTTTATGGGCATTTAACGGGGGGTTACTTAGCTTTATGTTGATTAAAATCCTCGCCAATGGCTATTACGCCCGCCAAGATACCAAAACGCCAGTAAAAATCGGCATTATTGCCATGGTGAGTAATATGGGCTTTAACCTATTGGCGATTCCTTTCAGTTATGTGGGTTTAGCCATTGCTTCAGCAATGTCGGCAACCCTTAACGCCTACTTACTCTATCGCGGCTTAGCCAAAGCGGATGTCTATTATTTCTCACGTAAAAGTGCGGTCTTTTTTGTCAAAGTTTTATTGGCAGCAATCGCAATGGGTGCGGCAGTTTGGTATTACGTGCCTGAAATCAACCAATGGGCGAAAATGGATTTCTTCATGCGTGTTTATTGGCTTGTTTGGTTGATTGTATTAGCCGCAATAGTTTATGGTGCAACGTTGATTTTATTAGGCGTTCGCAAGCACCATTTGCTGACAAAAAACTAACTTCTCGCTATAATGCCGAAATTCTCTTATTTTCATGGATAAGGACATGCAATTAATTCGCGGGCTTCATAATGCAAATCGTGTTTTACAAGGTTGTGCGCTAACGATCGGCAATTTTGATGGTGTGCATTTAGGGCATCAAGCAGTCCTCCGCCATTTGCGCCAAAAAGCTGACGAATTAAATTTACCCATGGCGGTATTGTTATTTGAATCACAGCCGCGTGAATATTTTATGGGGGAAAATGCACCAGCCCGTTTAATGCGCTTGCGTGACAAAATTTATTATCTAGAAAAGGCTAGGGTTGATGTCGTAATTGTGGCGAAATTTGACCGCACTTTTGCTGAGCAACCAGCTGATGTGTTTATTGAGCAAACGCTTGTTAATCATCTACATGTGAAATTTTTAAGCATTGGCGATGATTTTAAGTTCGGCTCAAAACGCCAAGGTAATTTTGCGATGTTGCAACAAGCCGGAAAGCAGTTTGGTTTTGAAGTAGAAGACAGCCGTACCTTCTGTTTAGATGAGTTACGTATCAGTAGCACCGCTATCCGTGAAGCATTAGCTAAAGATGATTTACAGCATGCGGAAAATTTACTCGGTAAACCTTATCGTATTTTCGGGCGTGTGATCCATGGTAATAAGTTAGGTAGAACAATAGGATTTCCAACGGCAAATATTCGTTTGCATAGACAAGTAAATCCAATCAAAGGTGTTTATGCCGTAAAAGTGCGGTTAAAATCAGGTGAGATTTTTAACGGTGTGGCCAATATGGGAAAACGGCCAACTATAAATGGATTAATGCAATTATTAGAAGTTCATTTATTTGATTTTTCTCAGAATATTTATAGCCAAATGGTGGAAGTCGAATTCTGCCACAAGATTAGAAACGAGATTAAATTCCCGTCTTTTGATGATTTGAAAGTGCAAATTGAGAAAGATGTAGAAACAGCGAAAGCGTTTTTTAACAGTTAATTTTAAAATGTAAAAATTGGAAAATAAAATGACAGTCGATTACAAAAACACTCTTAACCTACCGGAAACCAGCTTTCCAATGCGCGGTGATTTAGCTAAGCGCGAACCTGATATGTTGAAAAATTGGTACGAGAAAAATCTTTACCAAAAAATTCGTGAAGCGAGCAAAGGCAAAAAATCTTTTATTCTGCATGATGGTCCTCCGTATGCGAACGGTAACATTCATATTGGTCACGCAGTAAACAAAATTTTGAAAGATATTATTATTAAATCCAAAACCGCATTAGGTTTTGATTCCCCTTATATTCCGGGTTGGGACTGCCACGGCTTGCCGATTGAATTAAAAGTAGAAGGCTTGGTGGGCAAGCCAAACGAGAAAATTACGGCAGCTGAATTCCGTCAAAAATGCCGTGAATATGCTGCGGAACAAGTAGAAGGTCAGAAAAAAGATTTTATCCGTTTAGGCGTGTTAGGCGATTGGGATAATCCTTATTTAACAATGAACTTCGATACCGAAGCAAACATTATCCGTACACTCGGTAAAGTGATTGCTAATGGTCACTTATATAAAGGTTCAAAACCGGTGCACTGGTGTTTGGATTGTGGCTCTTCTTTAGCAGAAGCAGAAGTGGAATATGAAGACAAAGTTTCTCCATCTATCTATGTGCGTTTTCCAGCAGTAAGTGCGGTTGAAATTGAAGAGAAATTTAACGCAGTAGGTAAAGGCCATGGCAAATTATCCGCGGTAATTTGGACAACCACACCTTGGACAATACCATCTAACCGTGCGATTGCAGTAAATGCAGAATTAGAATACAACTTAGTACAACTTGGCGATGAGCGTGTGATCTTAGCCGCTGAATTAGTTGAATCCGTAGCGAAAGCCGTGGGTGTAGAACAAGTTGAAATTTTAGGTTCAGTAAAAGGTCAGGCGCTTGAGTTAGTACGCTTTAACCATCCGTTCTATGATTTCACTGTGCCAGTGATTTTAGGCGATCACGTGACCACTGATGGTGGTACGGGTTTAGTACATACCGCGCCAGATCATGGCTTGGACGACTTTATTGTAGGGCAAAAATATAATATCCCTATGGCAGGCTTAGTAGCTAATGATGGTAAATTTATTTCAACCACTGAATTCTTTGCTGGTAAAGGCGTATTTGAAGCAAATCCGCTCGTAGTTGAAAAATTACAAGAAGTAGGTAATTTATTAAAAGTTGAGAAAATCAAACACAGTTACCCACATTGCTGGCGTCACAAAACCCCGATTATTTTCCGTGCTACTCCGCAATGGTTTATCGGCATGGAAACACAAGGGTTACGCCAACAAGCATTAGGCGAAATTAAGCAAGTTCGTTGGATTCCAGATTGGGGTCAAGCACGTATCGAGAAAATGGTTGAAAACCGTCCAGACTGGTGTATTTCCCGTCAACGTACTTGGGGCGTGCCGATGACCTTATTCGTGCACAAAGAAACTGAAGAACTTCATCCGCGTACTTTAGAGTTACTTGAAGAAGTGGCTAAACGTGTAGAGAAAGCCGGTATTCAAGCATGGTGGGATTTAGACGAAAAAGAATTATTAGGGGCGGATGCAGAAACCTATCGCAAAGTACCTGATACCCTTGATGTATGGTTTGACTCAGGATCAACCTATTCTTCTGTTGTCGCAAATCGCCCAGAATTTAACGGTCAAGATATCGATATGTATTTGGAAGGTTCTGACCAACACCGTGGTTGGTTCATGTCTTCTTTAATGCTTTCTACGGCAACAGACAGCAAAGCGCCATACAAACAAGTTTTAACTCACGGTTTCACTGTGGATGGTCAAGGCCGTAAGATGTCAAAATCTATCGGTAACATTGTGACTCCACAAGAAGTCATGGATAAATTTGGTGGTGATATTTTACGTTTATGGGTAGCTTCTACTGATTATACGGGTGAAATGACCGTTTCTGATGAGATCTTAAAACGTGCAGCGGATAGCTATCGTCGTATTCGTAACACCGCTCGTTTCTTATTAGCAAACTTGAATGGTTTTGATCCAAAACGTGATTTGGTCAAACCAGAAGAAATGATTAGCCTAGATCGTTGGGCGGTGGCTTGTGCGTTAGATGCACAAAAAGAAATTAAAGATGCGTATGATAACTATCAGTTCCACACTGTGGTACAACGTTTAATGCGTTTCTGTTCTGTGGAAATGGGTTCGTTCTACCTTGATATTATCAAAGATCGTCAATATACAACGAAAGCAGACAGCCTTGCTCGTCGTAGTTGTCAAACTGCGTTATGGCATATTGCTGAAGCATTAGTTCGTTGGATGGCACCGATCTTATCTTTCACTGCCGATGAAATTTGGCAACACTTACCACAAACCGAAAGTGGTCGTGCAGAATTCGTATTTACTGAAGAATTCTATCAAGGCTTGTTCGGTTTAGGCGAGAATGAAAAATTAGATGATGCTTACTGGCAACAACTGATTAAAGTTCGTTCTGAAGTGAACCGTGTATTAGAAGTCGCGCGTAACGATAAAGTGATTGGTGGCGGTTTAGAAGCAGAAGTGACTCTTTATGCGAATGACGAATATCGTGCATTGTTAGAACAATTAGGCAATGAATTACGTTTCGTGTTAATTACCTCAAAAGCTGAAGTGAAAGCATTAGCAGATAAACCTACGGATGTGACTGCGGGTGAGTTAGAGGGAATTGCGGTAAGCGTAGCACGTTCTAATGGTGAAAAATGTCCGCGTTGCTGGCATTATTCTGACAAAATTGGTGTAAATTCAGAACATCCAACACTTTGTCCACGTTGTGTAGAAAATGTCGCGGGTAATGGCGAAGAGCGCCATTTTGCATAATTAAATTTGTTGTAAAACAGAAAAGTGCGGTTTATTTTAACCGCACTTTTTTACTTTTGTACAAAAGGAAGTAGAGGTTATGTTAGGGAAAGAAATGATTCGCTCTAAAACAATATGGTTTTATCTCTTATTGGTTATTTTCTCCATTTTTACCAATATGGGGTTGGGTAATGTATTAAGTGAGAATATTCCTGTTTCAGATTACGCAATTTTATTTGTTATCACGGCGATTTCTTTTTATTTCACCCCTTGGGTTGGGCGAATATTAATTACTGTATTATTCCTCAGCGCACTATTTTATTGTTCTGCTGGTTTTTTCTATGGTATTCCATCTTTGGGTATTATCGCTTCTGTTTATGAAACGAATATTAATGAAACTTTGGAATACTATACAACCATACCTTTTTGGATATTTTTATTTCAAGCTAGTTATCTCATCCTATTTGTTGCTTTAATGAAATTGACTTTTCATGCTAAACGACAAGCATTTAAATGGCTGAATACGGGTGTTATCGGCATATTATTAGTTTTTTCTTACAATCAATTTTCTGATTGGAACTATGCATATAAATTCCGTTTTTATCCGGTTCTTTTCTACTCAGAATTTGATCGTATGAATGACCTGTATTTAGAACAACGAGATTTTCTAAACCAATCTGTTAATGCGCCTTCTCAATGGGATATTCAATCTTTTACGCCAAAATATAAAAATTATATTTTAATTATTGGTGAAAGCATGCGAAAAGATTATATGTCGTTATATGGCTTTCCACTGAAAACCACGCCATTTTTAGAAAGTGTGAAAGGCACAGTTTTTGAAAATTATTATTCTGCAGCACCGAATACGCAACCGTCTTTACAACGCACCTTATATCGAGCAGATAAAGGGGAAACGGTTTATACGGATAATATTATTTCTTTAGCCAAAAAAGCAGGAATGAAAACCTATTGGATTTCTAATCAAGGCAAAATTGGTGAATTTGATACGATGGCCTCTCGTATTGGTCAAAGTGCGGATGAAACGATTTTTATGAAGCCGTTAGGTTATAACTCTAAAAAAGTTTATGACGATGAAATGTTACCTGTATTAGATAAAGCCTTAAAAGAAAATATTACGAATCCAAAATTAATTGTGATTCATTTAATGGGTTCACATCCTGCCTTTTGCGAGCGTCTTCCGTACGAGGTTAAAAATTATTTTATTAATCAATCTATGTCTTGTTATCTAGAATCGATTAAATATACCGATCAGTTTTTAGAAAAATTAAATTCACAATTGGTGGCACAAAATGAACCCTATTCGGTGATTTACTTTTCTGATCATGGGCTTGCTCATTATGAGGATTCTAAAGGCTTATCATTGCATCCAAATAATCTTTATAAACAAGATTATGAAATTCCTTTCGTTATGTTTTCGAGTGATAGCCAAAAGGTAGAAAAAATAAAAACGCCACAATCTGCATTTAATTTTGTTTATGGTTTTGCTGATTGGATGGGCATTAAGGAAATACATTTACAAGGCGTGGATTTCTTCCGTCCTGAAAAACAGGAAATTAAGGTATTTGATTGGAAGAAAGTGGTGAATGTCAAAGAGTTGGCTGATGATCCAGCAAAATTACCAGAAGCCGTTCAGTAAATGAGATCGTGCTTTATCATTTATCGGCTTATGCTAGAATTAGCGGAATTTTTTTAAAAGGGAAATATTATGTCCAAAAAATCAGGGCTTTCATTTTTATGGTTAAGTGCGGTCGCTTTCGTGGTTGATTTGCTCACTAAATATATTGTGGTACAAAAATTTGATTTGTATGAAAGTGTTAATGTGTTGCCTGTTTTCAATCTCACCTATGTTCGCAATTATGGCGCTGCATTTAGTTTCTTAGCGGATCATAGTGGCTGGCAACAATATTTCTTTATTTTGTTAGCATTGGCTATTTCTGGCATGTTGGTTTATTTTTTAGCAAAAAATAATGCTCAACAAAAAATCCAAAATTCTGCTTATGCACTCATTATTGGGGGGGCGCTAGCGAATATGGTGGATCGCGCTTATAACGGTTTTGTCGTGGATTTCTTTGATTTCTACTGGGATATTTACCATTATCCGGTGTTTAATATCGCCGATATCGCCATTTGTATTGGCGCAGGTTTGTTGGCATTGGATGCTTTTAAGAGCGAAAAGAAAAAAGTACAAGATAAAAAAGCAGAAAAGTGCGGTCAGAAATGAAGATAATTTTAGCGAATCCACGAGGATTTTGTGCCGGTGTAGATCGTGCCATTAGTATTGTTGAACTAGCCTTAGAAATTCATGGTGCACCGATTTATGTTCGTCATGAAGTGGTTCATAACCGATTTGTTGTGAACGGATTGCGTGATCGTGGTGCGATCTTTGTGGAAGAATTAAGTGAGGTACCTGATGGTGCGATCGTCATTTTTTCTGCGCATGGTGTATCTCAAGCGGTTCGACAAGAAGCGAAAGATCGTAATCTCAAAGTATTTGATGCAACTTGTCCTTTGGTGACTAAAGTGCATATGCAAGTTGCGCGCGCAAGTCGAAAAGGAACAAAAGCGATTTTGATTGGGCATAAAGGGCATCCTGAAGTTGAAGGCACAATGGGGCAGTATAGCAACGAAGATGGCGGGATTTTCCTGATTGAAAAAGTAGAAGATATTGCGCGCTTGCCAATGCAAGAAAATGATGATTTAACCTTTATGACTCAAACGACGTTGTCGCTAGATGATACGGCTGAAACCATTGCAGCATTAAAGGAAAAATATCCCGCGATTCAAGGTCCACATAAAAACGATATTTGTTATGCGACAACCAATCGTCAAGAAGCGGTGCGAGAATTGGCAAAATTATCTGATTTGGTATTAGTGGTGGGTTCTAAAAATTCATCAAATTCAAATCGTTTAGCTGAACTGGCGTCTCGAATGGGTGTTAAATCACAGCTTCTTGATGATCCTTCCGATATTCAAGCGGATTGGTTTAATGATGTGAAAACCATTGGGATTACAGCTGGAGCGTCTGCGCCAGAAGAATTAGTCCAATCGATTATTTCCCGCTTAAAAGAGTTTGGTGCGAATACCATAGAAGAACTACAAGGTTTAGAAGAAAATATGTTCTTTGAAGTTCCAAAAGAGCTGAGAATAAAAGAAGTTAACTAATCTTAAGGGCTTGTCGTAAATGATAAGCCCTTTGTTTTTTCATGCAAATTAAGAATTTTTGCGATCTGAATCGCAGAAGTGCGGTAAGAATCTTGAGCGTTTTCTTGAAAGTATAAAAAATGACTGTGTTGATATGCTCGTCAACATGTTCATATTAAAAGGAAACCTCTATGAAATTAATGAAAACATTATTTACTTCAGTTGTATTGTGTGGCGCGCTGGTTGCCTCTTCGGCTTTTGCTGAGGAAAAAACTGCAGAGCAGGCTGTTCAACCTGTTGTGGCTACTCAAACTGAGGCTCAAGTTGCACCGGCTACTGTGAGTGATAAATTGAATATCAATACGGCAACCGTTAGTGAAATTCAAAAAGCCTTAACAGGAATCGGTGCAAAAAAAGCAGAAGCGATAGTGCAATATCGTGAAAAACACGGTAATTTCACGAGTGCTGAACAACTATTAGAAGTACAAGGGATTGGTAAAGCAACACTTGAAAGAAACCGTGATCGAATCACTTTTTAATTTTAAAACCGCTTATGGATGCCCTGTTTTACAGGGCTTTTTTATTGTGCACTTTAAGCCATTTTTGCATTTGTTCAATTTCCGCTTGTTGTGCGTTAATAATATTCTCAGCAAGCTTACGCATCTCAGGATCTTTTCCGTATTTTAATTCAACTTCCGCCATTTTTACTGCGCCAATATGGTGTGGCAACATACTTGCTGCAAAAGCAACATCAGGATCTTTATATTGAGAGGCTGCCATCATGTCTTGATGCATTTGATTCATACCTTGCATTAATTCTTGTTGCATTGCAGAATTTGTCGACATTGGCATATTCATGTGTGCTTGATGCGGTTGTTCATTAGCTTGGGCACAAATTGAAACTGCAGCAGCGCTAAGTGTGATAAAAGTCATAAGTTTTTTCATGTTTTTCTCCTATGTTATAACTGAATGAGCACGAATCATAAACCTTGACCTAAGGTTAAAGTCAATATTTATTCCGAAAATTTTTGGTGAGATATTAAAATAAGACAATGTTTGATATGAGGGACAGAATTACGAAGCAAAGATTTGTACTTGCCACGGGCAATAAAGGCAAAGTAAAAGAAATTGCAGATGTATTAGCTGATTTTGGTTTTGAAGTCATTGCTCAGACAGATTTAGGCATTGAAAGCCCAATCGAATCACCTTTTAATTTTAAAACAGCTTATGGATGCCCTGTTTTACAGGGCTTTTTTATTTTTTTCAGAAAATGTAGAAAGTTTATTTCTTTTTAAAAATCCGTTGGCAAGCCTAATAAATTTTAATACACTAAAAAGCCTAGTCGGGGTGCAATACGCTGAGATCATACCCGTGAACCTGAAACAGTTAATACTGACGTAGGAAACTAGGAATATACCTTATCTCCTTTTCGTCATTATTGCTGCCTTTTAATCATAAATAAGGATGTAATAATGAAACTTCTTAAATTAACCTTAATTTCTACCGCACTTTTTTCCACCGCGGCATTAGCCCAATCACAGCAAAGTGTTAACGTATATAGCTATGATTCTTTCACGTCTGAGTGGGGAGCAGGTCCAAAAGTAAAACAAGATTTTGAAAAAGCACATCCGCAATGCACTATTAATTTTACGCCTTTTGAAAGTGGTGGCGTGTTACTCAACCGTGTTCGTTTGGAAGGAAAGAAAACCAAAGCCGATATTGTGCTAGGTTTAGATAACTTTGTTTTAGAACAAGCTGAAAAAACAGGTATTTTCACGCCAAATAAAGTGGATTTAACTCAGCTGGATTTACCAACAAAATGGACGAATAAAACATTCTTGCCTTTCGATTTCGGTAACTATGCTTTTGTGTATGACAAAACTAAATTACAAAATCCGCCGAAAAGTTTGAAAGAATTGGTTGAACGCCAAGATATCCGTGTAATTTATCAAGATCCTCGCACCAGCAGTGTGGGTCGTGGTCTATTGGTTTGGATGAATGCAATTTATTCTGCGGACAAAATTCAATCTGCTTGGAAAGCGTTGGATAAGCATACGGTAACAGTGGGTAAAGGTTGGTCTGATACTTACGGCGCATTCTTAAAAGGCGAAGCGGATTTAGTGCTAAGTTACAGCACATCACCACTTTATCACCAACTTTTTGAGAAAAAAGATAATTACGCTGCGACAGATTTTGCGGAAGGGCATATCACTCAAGTGGAATTAGCTGCTCGAGTCGCCAACCGTCCAAATCAATGTGCGGATGATTTTATGGCATTTTTAATTTCACCTACGGCACAAAAACATATTGTGACAGCCAATATTATGTTGCCAGTCATTCAAGGTGAAATTGAACCGCACTTTGATGCACTTAAAGCTCAACAAAAAACTCAAACTCCAATTAATCCAATGGTGAATGCGGAACACTTAAAAAATTGGATTAGCACTTGGCAAACTACATTAACAAAATAGTTTGATGTTTTCGTTATTTCATCATCCACAACTCCGCCCTCGTCATTATGTGGGCGGGGTTGTTGTCATTAGCTTTATTACTCTTTTTTATGGTAGCGCATTAAGTTCGATCTTTGCATTGGGCGATGAATTACAATGGAAAACTTGGTTCACGGATGATTACCTACAGCATCTAATTCTTTTCAGTTTTGGACAAGCCTTACTTTCTACCGTTTTATCTATTTTTTTTGGTCTACTCCTCGCTCGAGCATTGTTTTATCAACCATTCTTAGGAAAAAAGTGGCTATTAAAATTAATGTCGCTAACTTTCGTCTTACCTGTTTTAGTAGCAATTTTTGGTTTGATCGGCATTTATGGTTCAAGCGGTTGGTTAGCTTGGTTTGCGAATCTTTTGGGAATGCCTTGGCAGGGGCATATTTACGGACTCTCGGGTATTTTAATTGCGCATCTTTTTTTCAATATTCCACTGGCTGCGCAACTTTTCTTACAAAGTTTGCAAAGTATCCCTTATCAGCAACGTCAGCTTGCTGCGCAACTCAATTTACAAGGTTGGCAATTCGTTAAATTGGTGGAATGGCCTGTTTTTCGTCAGCAATGTTTGCCCACATTTAGCTTGATTTTTATGCTTTGCTTCACCAGTTTTACAGTTGTTCTTACGCTAGGCGGTGGGCCTCAATATACAACATTAGAAACCGCAATCTACCAAGCGATTTTATTTGAATTTGATCTGCCAAAAGCAGCACTTTTTGCCATGTTGCAATTTGTATTTTGCTTAGTTTTATTCAGCTTAACATCGCGTTTTTCACCTTCTAATCAAAATGGCTTGAGTAATAGCAATCCTTGGTTTGAGAAACCTAAAAGTGCGGTCAAAATTTTCCATGTTTTTGTCTTACTTATTTTTATATTTTTCCTTTTTTCGCCAGTATTGAACATTCTTATCAGCGCATTGAATTCACCAAGTTTACTCTCGGTTTGGCATAATTCTCAGCTCTGGCGTGCGTTTGGTTATTCGCTTTCTATTGCGCCCCTGTCCGCATTACTTGCATTAATGATGGCGATTGCCTTATTGCTTTTATCACGCCGTTTAGAATGGTTGCATTATCAGAAAATTGCTCAATTTATTATTAATGCTGGAATGGTGATTTTGGCAATCCCGATTTTAGTACTCGCAATGGGGCTATTTTTATTATTACAAGAGCGGGATTTTTCGAATGTTGATTTGTTTGCCATAGTTGTATTTTGCAATGCATTAAGTGCAATGCCTTTTGTTTTACGTATTTTGAGCGCACCTTTTCATAACAATATGCGCTATTACGAAAATCTGTGTAATAGTCTGGGAATTTTGGGCTGGCAACGTTTTTATCTGATTGAGTGGCAAACTTTACGTGCACCATTGCGCTATGCTTTTGCTTTAGCTTTGGCGCTATCTTTAGGGGATTTTACGGCTATTGCGTTGTTCGGCAATCAAGAGTTTACTTCTCTACCACACTTGTTATATCTGCAGCTAGGTAATTATCGTAATCAAGATGCAGCTGTAACTGCAGGGATTTTATTATTGCTTTGTGGCATATTGTTTACCTTTATTCACACACATAGGGATGCCGATGATTTATCTAAATAATGTGATTTTGAATGATAAAACCTTACCGATGTGCTTTAATTTGAGCGTAAATGCTGGCGAGCGTGTCTCAATTATTGGCGAAAGTGGGTCGGGGAAAAGTACGTTATTGAATTTAATCGCTGGATTTGAATTTCCTCATCAAGGAGAAATTTGGTTAAATGATAAAAATCATACTCGTAGCGCACCCTACGAGCGTCCAGTTTCCATGTTATTTCAAGAAAATAATTTATTTCCTCATTTAACCGTACAGCAAAATCTTGCGTTGGGGTTAAAACCCTCTTTAAAATTAATCGCACTTGAGCGGGAAAAAATTGAACAGGTCGCTTGTTCTGTAGGATTGGGCGATTATTTGCAACGTTTACCAAATTCTCTTTCTGGTGGACAAAAACAACGAGTGGCATTGGCGCGTTGTTTGTTGCGAGATAAACCCATCTTGTTATTAGATGAGCCTTTTTCGGCATTAGATCAGAAACTTCGTGTAGAAATGCTTGCTTTAATCGCTAAACTTTGTGATGAGAAGCATTTAACATTGTTACTTGTTACCCACCAACTATCGGAATTAGTTGGTACGATAGATCGAGTATTGTTGGTGGAAAATGGTCAGATAAGTCAATTGCAAAAAGAGACGTAAAATTATATAGATTTTATAACCGATGAATTTATTCAATGGCTATCGATACTAGCCTATACACTGAATGAATATAAGATACAAAAAAGCGGTGATTATTCACCGCACTTTCAAAGGAAAAATATGTTAACTGAAAAACTACAAATTAACTCCATTACACCGCATCCAAGCGTTGAATATTGGTCTGTTTGCAAAGTTGAGGCGTTATTTGAAACGCCATTTTTGGAATTGGTTTACCGTGCTGCGCAAGTTCATCGCAAGCATTTTAATCCTCGAGCGATTCAGTTATCCACGTTAATGTCTATCAAAACGGGGGGATGCCCGGAAGATTGTGGTTATTGCCCTCAATCAGCCCGTTATCATACAGGCGTACAAAATCAGCAGTTATTAGATGTTGATGAAATCGTTGCGAAAGCAAAAATTGCGAAAGCGCGTGGAGCAGGGCGTTTTTGTATGGGAGCTGCGTGGCGAGGCCCTAAGCCAAAAGATATTGAGAAAGTCACAGAAATTATTAAAGCGGTGAAATCGCTCGGTTTAGAAACTTGCGGTACTTTTGGTTTATTGCAAGACGGTATGGCAGAAGATTTAAAAGAAGCTGGTTTAGATTATTACAATCATAATCTTGATACAGCACCAGAACATTATGCAGAAGTGATTGGTACTCGTCGTTTCGATGATCGTCTTAGTACGTTAGGAAAAGTGCGCAAAGCTGGATTAAAAGTGTGTTGTGGCGGTATTGTGGGGATGAATGAAACCCGCAAAGAACGGGCTGGATTAATCGCTAGCCTTGCAAATCTTGATCCGCAACCTGAATCGGTGCCGATTAATCAACTCGTTAAGGTTGAAGGTACACCGTTAGCCGATGCGGAAGAATTAGATTGGACAGAGTTTGTGAGAACGATTGCTGTTGCACGTATTACCATGCCAAAAAGTTATGTTCGCCTTTCTGCAGGCCGTAGTGGTATGAGTGAAGAAATGCAAACTATGTGTTTTATGGCGGGTGCAAATTCAATTTTCTATGGCGATAAATTACTTGTCACAGGCAATCCAGAAGAAGATGGCGATCTGTTATTGATGGCAAAATTAGATTTAGAGCCAGAAAATGCGGAAAATAAAAAAGCTTCTTGAATATCAAGAAGCTAATTATTTAAGGGGCTGACGTAGATTAGCCCCTAACTTTTTTATTTTTGTTGAGGCTGTAATTGTGGATCTTGTCCATACAATGGGTGTCTAGGACCATAAAGCAAACAACCATTGCAAGGTCCATTAAGCATATTTCCTGTCGCCCACGCAGCAACCTTGTACCCTTTATCAGATACATTGTTCGCAATTTGTTTTACTACAGCAGTAATTAGCATTGCGATGGCATTACCGTTGTTATTGCGATCTGCATCGTCTGCGTAGCCTGTACCTTCCCATAAGGTTTTACCACTACGTAAATCAACAAGTTTACCACTTACTCTTACTTTAGTAACACTATCAAATACTTGGTAATTCACTCCGTAATCATCTACATTAATGTAAAGAACTGCATCAGCACCAAAAATATCACGTAATTTTTGTAGATTTACGTTATGGATTTCTTGAGCCTGTGTTAAACCATTGTGCTTAAAAGTTTCATACACAAGCGCAGGAGGGAAAACATAATACCCCTCTTCTGCTAATGGAGAAATTGTATGTGCCAATACAGCAGGAGAAGCTTTAACATCATTTGTTGTATCCGTAGGAAGTAATACCAAGATAGAACGTGGTTTACTTTCTTGATAGTTTGTATAGTCATAAGGCGTAGGCTTCATTGTTGAACAGGCAGAAAGCAAAAGGGTACAAGCCATTACCAAATAGAGAGAGATTTTTTTCATTTTTTCGCTCCTTTTTTCACTTTTTTATTTCCAGTGCTTTCTGTACTCGTATCCACTTTTTTTCCTTTATTTAACAAGAAGTTAATATATTGAGTTGATTCAGGAAATAAAGTCATTTCTTTTTGATAGGCTTCTGCCATTTTGCCTGCATTGCCTAATTGACCATATAAAAGACCAATCTGCGCATACAGACCAGGTGGTACTTTTTTACCGCTATCAAGTTGAGCGATTTCTTCTAATTTCTGAAGCTGTTCTTGTGGATCGCCGTCTTGAGTTAGATATTGGTATACGGAAGCTGGATAGCTATCTCCATTCCAAGTATACAATGTATTTGGTTTACTGCCTGATGAACAGGCAGTCACCACAGCAACAGCTGATAAACAAATAAAAAGTTTTAGTTTATTCATAATAAAATCCTTAATTTGAAGGCTTCCATTGACCTGATTCAACACTAGAAACAAGGTTATTTACGGCTTCACGAATGGCTAAATCTAATACTTTACCATTAAGAGTTGAATCATAACCTGCGGTGCCACCAAAACCTAACACTTCACGGTTTGAAAGATTATATTCACCAGCACCTTGAACAGAATAAACCACTTCTGAAGTTTGAGTATTCACCACATTCAATGTTACTTTTGCATAAGCCACTTGTTGTTTGCCGCGACCTAAAATACCAAATAATTGCTGATCGCCTACTGTTTTACGACCAAATTCAGTCACATCGCCAGTCACCACATAATTCGCGCCTTTTAATTTTTGTTTTTGACCTTTGATTTTTGCTTCTGTCGCAGATTCTGACATATTGGTGCGATCCAACACACTAAAACGACCTGATTGTTGTAAGTGAGACACTAAAATGGTTTTGGCTTGATTACCTAATTGATCTACGCCGTCAGAGAATACGCCATTGTTATAGCTTGAACGATTATCAAATTTACCCACAGAAATAGGGGCTTTCACACCGTTATACGCGGTGTTATAGCTCGTTACCTTTTGAACTTCAACAGTACGAGCCCCCTCGGTTGCACAACCAGATAAAGCTAAAACGCTGACAGATAATAAGATTGGATAGAGTTTTTTCATTACAGAATCCTTATAATATAAAGTGATAAAAAAGCTCCTTGAGTTATCAAGGAGCTTCCATTTTAAAGAATTTCTTTCGCTTTCGCTACCACGTTTTCAACAGTGAAACCAAAGAGTTTGAATAATTGATCAGCAGGTGCAGACTCGCCGAAACTATTCATACCTACTACACGGCCGTTAAATCCAACGTATTTATACCAGAAGTCTGCAATACCCGCTTCAATCGCAACACGTTTGGTTACCGCTGCAGGTAATACGCTTTCGCGGTATGCTTGGTCTTGTTTATCAAAACGGTTAGTACTTGGCATAGAGACGACACGTACTTTTTTACCTTCAGCACTCAATACATCTGCTGCTTTCACTGCTAATTCCACTTCAGAACCTGTCGCGATGAAAATTAATTCTGGTGTACCTTCACAGTCTTTTAATACATAAGCACCACGTTTAACTGCATCTAATTGTGCAGAAGTGCGGTCCATTTGGGCTAAGTTTTGACGGGTAAAGATCAACGCACTTGGGCCATCTTGACGCTCAACTGCTTGTTGCCATGCGATAGCTGATTCCACTTGGTCACATGGACGCCATGTTTCAAGGTTTGGAATTAGGCGTAGTGATGCAGTTTGCTCAACTGGTTGGTGAGTTGGACCATCTTCACCTAAACCGATAGAGTCGTGAGTATAAACGAATAATGAGCGTTGTTTCATTAATGAAGCCATACGCACCGCATTGTGTGCATATTCGTAGAACATTAAGAAGGTTGCGCCGTAAGGAATGAAACCTCCGTGTAAAGCAATACCGTTCATAATGGCAGACATACCGAATTCACGCACACCGTAGTTGATGTAATTACCGCCTACGTTTTCATGCGCACGAATAGGTTTAGAACCACTCCATAACGTTAAGTTAGAGCTTGCTAAGTCTGCAGAACCACCTAAGAATTCAGGTAATATGTGAGCATACGCTTCGATTGCATTTTGTGATGCTTTACGGCTTGCAATACTCGCTGGATTTGCTTGTAATTTTTCAATGAACGCTTTGGATTCAGCCGCCCAGTTTGCTGGTAATTCACCGTTTACACGACGTGTAAATTCTGCGGCAAGTTCTGGATATGCTTTAGCATAAGCGGCAAATTTTTCTTCCCAAGATTTTTCTGCTGCAGAGCCTTTCTCTTTTGCAGACCATTCAGCATAGTACTCAGCTGGAATTTCAAATGGAGCATATTCCCACCCCAGCGCTTTACGAGTTAAAGCGATTTCTTCATCGCCTAATGGTGCACCGTGACAATCATGTGACGCTGATTTATTTGGTGAACCGAAACCGATGATGGTTTTACAAATAATTAAAGTCGGTTTTTCTTTTTCTGATTGTGCAAGTACAACAGCCTGACGAATTTGTTCTGCATCGTGGCCATCCACATTACGGATTACTTGCCAGCCATAAGCTTCAAAGCGTGCTGCGGTATCATCACTGAACCAACCATCTACATGACCATCAATCGAAATGTTATTGTCATCGTAGAATGCGATTAATTTGCCAAGACCTAATGTTCCCGCTAAAGAGCAAGCCTCGTGAGAAATCCCTTCCATTAAACAGCCATCGCCTAAGAACACATAAGTGTGGTGATCAACGATTTCATGACCTTCACGGTTAAATTGGCCTGCTAAGGTTTTCTCAGCAATCGCCATCCCTACTGCATTAGTGATACCTTGACCTAATGGACCTGTCGTGGTTTCAACACCTGGCGCATAACCATATTCTGGGTGACCTGGGGTTTTAGAATGTAATTGACGGAATTGTTTTAAATCTTCGATAGAAAGATCATAGCCAGTTAAATGTAAAAGACTATAAATCAACATAGAACCATGGCCGTTAGAAAGTACAAAACGATCTCGGTCAGCCCATTTAGGATTGGTTGGATTGTGTTTTAAAAAGTCACGCCATAATACTTCAGCAATATCAGCCATCCCCATTGGTGCACCTGGGTGACCAGATTTAGCTTTTTGCACAGCATCCATTGATAAGAAACGAATTGCATTGGCTAATTGTCTACGAGTTGCCATTTTGTTCTCCTGTTATAATTCGCTTTGAAAAAATAATCTTGCGCATTCTACCTTATTTCTGAAGGAAATTTAGCAAAAATCCGCACTCAATTTAATAGTTTGTGACAATAATCAAATTCTGCGGCGACGCTGGTGAAAACGCGTGCTACTCGATTTTACTTTCAAATTTTCCGTACTTTTTTTCTCTTTGGGTTTGCGATAAGTCCGTCGATAGTGACTTAAAAAATAATGAATAGAGCTTGCCATCACCGCGCCAAGTAAAAAGACAATAATGAGTTCACCATATAATTGGTGAAATATTTGATTAATTTTTGATTGGTTAGATTGCGTATATTGAGCATCAATGGTGACACGTAAAAATCCTTTAATGCCGCTTTGGGCGTAAAGTGGCTCTACAATTTGTTGGTTATTTTCATCGGGTGAATTGCCAGTCTCGCGACTTTGAGCCAATAATTTTCCTTCGCCATCATATAAGCTGGCATCTAAAATAAAGTCTTCTTTGACTATTTGATCAAGATTGTCCGTTAATTGCTCTGTTTTAGCATTGTTTGTAAGTAAAACTGAAAATAAATTGGCTTGTTGACGAACTAAAATATGTGAGATGTTCGCTACTTGGTTTACGCTAGCAAATTGTGAACTCAGCTTAAATTGTTTTACACCAAATAAGATAACGCCAAGTGCAGTTAGGCTTAGCACAATAATCGTTGCAAGCATGGTTGATTTGATTAGTTTTTCTTTAATTATTTGCACTTTTTCAACTCACATCGGTTAAAATCTTTTCAGTGGCCACAATTTACAGGATTTTTATGCAAATTCAACGTTTCAAAAGCATTACGCAAAAATACCCACAATTTCCTACCGCACTTTTGACTAATGAGGAACCTATACAGAACGGAGAACCTTTTATCTTATACGGCACAAAGTTGGACATGACTAAACTGGAAAATTTTCAACAAAAGTGCGGTCAAAATTTTCAGATTTTTGATGTTTGGATGGTGGAGCAAAATATTGTCGTTTTATTGAAAGGCCAGTGGTTTGTTGATTTCGTTAACTTTGCTCATGACCTTGAAGTAGATATTGCTAAATTAGATTTTAGCCCTAAATTGTCTCAAGCTGGGTTGTTGGTGATGGATATGGATTCTACCGCTATTCAAATTGAGTGTATTGATGAAATTGCGAAACTAGCAGGTGTTGGCGAACTTGTTTCTGCGATTACGGAAAGTGCAATGAGAGGCGAATTAGATTTCGAGCAAAGTTTGCGTCGTCGAGTTGGTACATTAAAAGGTGCGCCAGAAAGCATTTTGCAGCAAGTTAGAGAGCATTTACCGCTAATGCCTGGACTAGTTGAAACGATCCAAACCTTACAGAAATATGGTTGGAAAACCGCGATTGCTTCAGGCGGATTTACTTATTTTGCGGATTATTTGAAAGCGTTATTACAGCTTGATTTTGCTGCATCAAATCAATTTGATATTGAAGATGGAAAACTCACTGGTTTAGTCAAAGGTGATGTGGTTGATGCCCAATACAAAGCTAAAACATTACAACGTTTGTTAGAGGAATACGGTCTTGATTCACAACATTCTATTGCTATTGGTGATGGTGCAAATGATTTGGCAATGATGAATGTGGCGGGGCTAGGTGTTGCGTTCCATGCAAAACCTAAAGTGCAACAACAAGCGCAAATTGTGGTAAACTTCGCCGACTTAACCGCACTTTTATGCCTTTTAAGTGCCAATGATCGAATTTAATAAAATGGGAGAAGACTATGCCATCTTTTGATATTGTTTCTGAAATCACTTTACACGAAGTCCGTAATGCAGTGGAAAATGCAAACCGTGTGCTTAGCACGCGTTATGATTTTCGTGGTGTAGAAGCGGTAATTGAATTAAATGAAAAAAATGAAACGATTAAAATTACCACAGAATCTGATTTCCAACTTGAACAATTAATTGAGATTTTAATTGGATCTTGTATTAAACGTGGTATTGAGCACAGTTCTTTAGATATTCCAGCAGAAAGCGAACACCACGGTAAACTTTATAGTAAAGAAATCAAACTTAAGCAGGGGATTGAAACGGAGATGGCGAAGAAAATTACTAAATTAGTAAAAGATTCTAAAATCAAAGTTCAAACTCAAATTCAAGGTGAGCAAGTGCGTGTGACAGGTAAGTCACGCGATGACTTACAGGCAGTCATTCAACTTGTTAAAGGTGCTGAATTAGGTCAACCATTCCAATTTAATAATTTTAGAGATTAGTTTTCAAATAAGGGCGAAATGTTGTCATCGTTTTTTGATAAAACTTGACGAACACCGCTTTCAAGCGTAACATTCGCCCGATTTTTTAACGAGAAGGACACACACTTTGGACAGTCATAGTCGATACCGAATATCGCTTTAGACGCCCGCCTTTTTATTATCGGCGCGCGTTCGCCGGTAAATTTACCGTTGTTTCGGCATCTCTTAACGAAAACTTTGCGATTTTTCACCGCACTTTCGTTTCTTCTTTAATTTGTTCACTGTTAGCTGTTCATAATCCTATAAGGAGTATGAAATGATCAACGCGTTTGCTATCAATGATTCCCGCTTGGTTCGCATTGACGAAGACCAAACTGATCTCAATACTGCCATTTGGCTTGATTTACTTGAGCCAACAGGCGAAGAACGTGAAATGCTACAAGAAGGCTTAGGCCAGAGCTTAGCATCTTTTCTAGAATTGGAAGATATCGAAGCTTCCGCCCGTTTCTTTGAAGATGAAGATGGTTTACACCTTCACTCATTTTTTTATTGCGAAGATGAAGACAATTATGCTGATTTAGCGAGCGTCGCTTTTACTATTCGTGATGGTCGTTTATTTACGTTGCGTGATCGCGAGCTACCAGCATTCCGTTTATATCGTATGCGTTCACGTAGCCAGCGTTTATTAGAATGTAATTCTTATGAAGTTTTGTTAGATTTATTTGAAACGAAAATTGAGCAATTAGCAGACGTGATTGAAAACGTTTATGCAGATTTGGAAGAGTTGAGTCGCGTTATTTTAAACGGAAAACAAGATGAAGCCTTTGATGAAGCATTAAATACGCTCACCGAACAAGAAGATACGAGCTCAAAAGTTCGTTTGTGCTTGATGGATACTCAACGCGCACTAGGTTTCTTGGTTCGCAAAACGCGCTTACCAACAAACCAGTTAGAACAAGCACGAGAAATCTTACGAGATATTGAATCTTTACAGCCTCATAATGAATCATTGTTCCAAAAAGTAAACTTTTTAATGCAAGCTGCAATGGGTTACATCAATATTGAACAGAACAAAATTATGAAATTCTTCTCTGTTGTTTCTGTGATGTTCCTTCCAGCAACATTAGTTGCATCCACTTATGGTATGAACTTTGATTTTATGCCTGAGTTACATTTTAAATATGGCTATCCAATGGCAATTGGATTAATGATCGCAGCCGCATTGACACCATATATTTATTTTAGAAGAAAAGGATGGTTATGATGGAATTATCCCAAACCGCATTATTTATCGGATCAATTATTAATCTTTACGCCCTTGTCTTGATCTTACGAGCTTGGTTACAGTTTGCTCGAGTGGATTATTACAACCCTGTTTCAACATTTGCAGTCAAAATGACTGATCCAGTATTAAAACCTCTGCGTAAAATTGCGCCTACAGTGAAAAATATCGATACTTCTGCTTTACTGCTAATATTTATTATCGGTATGTTGAAAGGTATTATTTATTTTGGTTTATCAGTAAATGTACTCTTAGTATTGGGTGTGTTAACTGTATTGAAAAGCATTGGCTTAGCCATTTTTTATGTGCTTTTTATTGGGGCTGTTTTAAGTTGGTTTAATCGTGGTAATAGCCCTGTGATTTATGCGTTTTATCAACTTTCAGAACCACTTTTAAGACCTATCCGTCGATTCTTACCAACATTAGGCATGATTGATTTTTCCCCTATGGTCGTCGTATTTATTCTATTGTTCTTAAATAACCTAATGCTTGATATGTTAGGTGGACTTTGGATGATTGCTGGTTAGAGGCCAATAGGTTATTGAATAATAATTTAAATAAGAAAAAAGGCGTATTTATTAATACGCCTTTCTTATACACATAATTCTGATTTATGCTACTGTTAATTGTCCCGCATATAAAACAAAGAAACGTAAACAGAATACCCCAATTAAGTCAAAAATTGACACCAAGATAATAAAGTTACGATTGTATTTCAAACGGTCATTAACAAACATATTGGCGATTAATGGGATCAAGATACCAATAAAGAATACCCCAATCCAGAATACCGCACCCCAGAAACCAGATAATGCATTATGTAACGCAACTGTTTTTTGGCCGCCACCAAAATGTAAGCCAACGAAGAAACATACAAGCAAACCAAGTTCTGTCACCATAATTGGCACTTCGAATTTGTGGATGAAGTGCGATTCGTGAGAATCACCTTTTAATTTTCCTGCAATCAAGATAATTAAGAAGGTTGCGGCAATACCAGATGATGTACCCGAGGCTAAGAACAATGCAGGTAATACAGGATTATTCAACATTGGATAGCTAATTAATGCAGAAAGTAAGAAACCAGTGTATGCACCAAGCACTGCAGCCAATATGAAAAGAATAACTTCAACTGGACTGACAATACGTTCTACAATACCGATGAGTTTTATCACAAATTGTAGTTTTGGCATAAAGCGATTAATTAATACTTCGATTTCTTTTTTGAAAATCACCACACCCCAAATTACTAAAAACAACATATAAATTTGGAATAGCATTACCCCCATCGACATTACGGAGTTAAATTGATAGTTAAACATCAATTTCCAGAATGTCCAAGGTCGAGCCAAGTGGAAAATTAATAGCGTTAAACCAATTAATGTTGGTACAGACCCTAAAATTACCCCAGATCGAATAATCCAGTTTTGGCTTAGATTTTCTATTTTATTACTGCGTTTATACGCAATTGCTAACTGTACCGCACCAGATGAGATCCCCAATAAGAACAAGTAGATCGCAATGGTAGAATCCCACACTAGATTAGGAGTATGAAATGGAACTGGATAATCTAATGTCATCTTCTAGGCTCCCCATGTTGGAATGGAATGTGGTACAAGTTTGGTTGTGTACCTAATTCCACTTTAGTGCGATAAACCGGTTTTTCTTTCACTTTACGTGAAACTGCACTCATTGGATCATTCATATCGCCAAAGGTTAATGCTTTGGTTGGACACGCTTCCACACAAGCCGGTTGTTTACCATTGGCTAAATTTGTATCTCGGCAGAAGTTACATTTATCTGCGGTACGATGTACTGGATGAATAAAACGTACACGATATGGGCAAACTGCTATACAGTATTGGCAGCCTACGCATAAATCTTTATGCACATCTACAATACCAGTCTCTTTATCAATAAAAGATGCACCAGTTGGACAAACTGCTACGCAAGGTGCATTTGTACAATGTTGGCAAGATTGACGGAAGAACTCATATTCCTGATTTGGAAATTCACCGTAAGGTTCACTGCGTAGAATCTCTAAGCGAGAAACGCCTTCTGGCACTTGGTTTACATCACGGCATGCATCCATACAGGCTGTACAGCCGATACACGAATTTTCATCGTGTACCATTGCGTAACGTTTAGGTTTATCCGCCTTGTCTTCTTTCGAAAAAGAAGGTAAAGATGTTCCCGTCACAAGGATCACAGCCCCCATGCCGGAAACAAAGTTTCGGCGTGAGCAGGCTGTCATTGTTTATCCTTTTGTTCGGTTAGTTTATCTTGTTCAGCTTTACGTTTTTGTTGTTCACCATGGCAATCTACGCAAAGTTTAACGCGTTGTTTTGGTTGAATACCTTTCATTGCGTCTTCTTTAGGGTGAAGCGTATGGCAACTTGCACAAGGCAATTTCATTGCGTGTACATCATGCGCCCATAGTTTTTCACGAAGTTTGTCAGGTTGGTGACAAGCAAAACAAACTTGGTTTTGTTCTTGAACTGAATACATCGGTTTTTTATTACCGAAAATATCCCCTTCAAAACGCATAACATCTTTAGCACCACGACGGTGGTTTTCAGAAACGTTACCGTGACAGCTTACACAAGTAATTGCTTTACCGTTATTTGGATTTTTCTTATCTAAGTGTGCACCATGGAATTTACCAAAGTGGAGTTCGCCACCAGACTGATCTACAGTTTGGTTTTTATCTACTTTGTCGAATTTATGGCATTTAGCGCAATATTGATTTGGATCGCGTTGGTTATCTAATTGCGGTTCATAAGTAAAATGATCCGCAGGTTTTTGTGCATCATCAGCATGAGCCAAAAATGGCGCTGCTACAAATGCCGCACTTAACGCTAACGCTTTTGCAGATTTGTTGATTAAAGAAGTTAAATTCATTTGGGTTACCTCAAATTTGACCTTGAAAATCACCGCACTTTCTAGTTTGCACTTAAAAGTGCGGTGGATTTTTCATTTATTTTTGTGCTGGTGGATCAACTAATAAGCCTTTTTCTTTAGCTTGTTGTTCCCATTGTGGTACCACAGTTTTTAAGAATTCTTCTTTAGCTTTGCGTTCTTTTTCGATATCAATACCCATTACTTTCCACGCTTTATCTGCTGTTGAAATATCTGGGATTTGAACTGGAGTTTTCACACCGTGTTTAGTTAAGATTGCTGCAAGTTTAGTACGAGCATCCGCTGCTTTATCTAAGCCAGAGCCTAATACACGAAGCATTACTTCAGGTGCGTGCATATGGCCACCGTGGCTTGCTGCAGCATAATCCCAACGCCATTGAGCATGACGAATATCCATTAATGCTGCTTCCATTTCTTCTTTAGTTGCACCTGCATCCCAAGCTGCTTTCGCTTCAAAGTGAGCTTTAACAACTTGCTCTTCTAAACGACCCATTACATCTTTCACTTCTTTTTTACGTGAAGTGACGATATCGCGTAATTTTTCTTTGCTTTGATCGTGACAGTTTGCACAAGTGCGGTCAAATGCATCAAATGGATTTTGGATTTGGTGATCAGTATAAACTTTACCGTCTTTACCTTGTACTTTTGGCATGTGACAGTCTACACAAGTTACACCATTTTTACCGTGCATACCTAAAGACCAAATTTCAAAGTCAGGGTGTTGCGCTTTTAACATTGGCGCTTTAGAAAGGCTATGAGTCCAGTCACTAAAACCAATTTCATCGTAATATTTTTCAATATCATCAACAGTTTGACCTTTATTCCAAGGGAAGGTTACTTGTTTGATATCGCCTGCGAAGTAGTATTCAACGTGACAGTTTGCACAGATCTCAGCGCGTTTTTCAGTACGAGCTGCAGTGTTGAAACTTAAATTATTGTGTGGGCGACCTTCTGCTTTATCTTTTTCAGCAGTTGCTTTTTCTAAAGCGTCAAGCGCGCGTAATACGTGTGGACGAGCAATACGTAATGCTGGTTTGCCTTCAGCAAAATCTTTAGAGGTCGTATCGTGACAGTCTGCACAACCGATTGAGTTCACGATTTCTGGACCACCTTTTGCCCATTTCGCATTGAAATAATCTTTTTCACCCCATTCCGCGATTAAACGTGGAACATCTGGGCCTTTACATGTCCAACATGCCATTGGTTGTGGACCATCATTTGCAGTTTTTGGTGCACCAGTACGCAGAATGCTACGAACATCAGTGACTGCATAAAAGTGACCACGCGGTGCATTATATTCTTTTGCAAATGCATAACCGCCCCAAAGAACGATTAAGCGTGGATTTTCTTCATCGGCATAAATAATTTTTTCGCCTTTGCCGTTTGCGGTTGAACGCCAGCTGTTATATTGATTTGGATATTTTTCTGCAAATTTTTCATTTACAGATTCAATTTTCAAATCTGGTTTTACTGGTTCAACAGGTTGTTCTAATGGCTTATAAACCATATCAGCTACCGCTGAGTTAAATAAGCTTAAACTCGCGAAAGACGCTGCCACAATGAGGCTTTTTTTGAATGCGTTCACGATAATCACTCCATTTGTTGTAATAAAAAGGTTAGGTTAAATAGAAAGTTGAGAATTATTCTTAATACTACATAAAATGTGTGGATATAGATTTACTCGCGCGTAAGATACCAAAAGAAAAAAGTTTTTCCACTCGTATAACTAAAAAATGTGAGATTGATCAACATTATTTCTCAAAATACTTACAAAGAGGTATTTGGTGTTTTGAATAAATTAAGGCGGTTTATACCGCCTTAATTTTGAGTATTATTATCATTAATATTGACTAATAATATTTGCTATTCTTTTATCCGATATTTGATATTTTGTTCCCAGCTGTTGAGCAAATAAACTGACTCGTAATTTTTCTATCACGTATTAAATTTATTCGTTAAATCATTAAATCCCGTCAAGAATAGCAACTCACCCCAAAAGGTTTTACAGAAAAAACTGCATCGCCCAAAGTGCTATTAGCCGTTTTGAATCAGGCAACCCAAAAACCTCACTTGCCTTTTTACAACGTATTGCAGAAGGATTAGGAAAGAAGATTTATGTGGAGTTTCGATAAGAAAAAGTGCGGTAGATTTTGAAAGTGTTTTTGAGGTTGAAAAACTTGAGAAAACAATCAAAAAATCTTGATAACAGAACGATAATTCACTGTACTCTTGGGCCTATATCGCAAACATATGTACCTATACTATTTTTAAATAGATCACTATAAATGAGTAATCTCTATATCTAGTCATTATTCAGACCCCTTGTCTTATCATATATACTAAATGATAAAAAAATAGTATAAGTATCTTCTTAACTTGTAATACTATTTCAATAAACTATTATACCGAGCTTTTTAAGCTCTTCTATAGTATATGTTCCGTTAGCTTCATATTTCCAATTTAACAGATCTTCCTCACCAACTGCACTGGCCGAAAATGCTTCATGTTGAGGTAAGGGGGTTAATCTCAGTGAGGAACCAAATAAAGTTACACTATTAAACCTTGTTGAATCATCAATATCACATTTATAGAACTTTACATTCCTAAAGTTACCATCTGAAAAATCACAGTTTTTAAGCTCAATTTCATTAAATGTTGAATAGCTAAAGTTGCATTTACAAAAATTAATATTATTCCAAACACTGACTTCAGAACTGTCATATATATTCCCTAATTCTGTTCCCTGAAAATTAGAATTAGAAAAGTCAAGATTTTCTAAATTAATGCACCTAAATTGACACCCCTGTAATTGAATTCCTGAATATTTTATTTTTTTGTTATTAAAAAGATTATTTACAATATCATTTGATAAACCAGGCAAATAAAAATTCATGCCAGCAAGACAAATAATAGAAAATACTTCAGGATAAGCCAGTATACATTTTCCCTCATTGCTTAATAAAACTTTAGTAATTGCAATACCTAACGGGCTATTACCATTTTCTCTTAAAGAATTAATTATGGATTTAGCTTCCGCTTTATCATTAACTTTCTTTAATTTTTCTAGTTCATTTTTTTGCATAGATTCCCAAGTAGACAATAAAAGATGTAAAGCTGCCTGTTGAAAACCTAGAGATTTATCCTCATAAAATCTTTTTAAATAATATATAGCTGAAATCTTTAGCTCTTCAGAGCTATCCTTACTCGTAATCCACTCTACAATCTTATGATACTCTTTAAGATTAGTATCTTTGCGAGCATTATTAATTTGATCTGTAGCATTTCGGTCTCTAAAACTCCAAATAGCGAAAGCAATTGGCGCTGAAAAAATTAATGAGAATAAAGTCCAAAAACCACCTTGTTTAATAATTTCATCATTAGAAACATAACTAAATAATGAATATAAGGATTCAAAATGCACAAGAATAAAGATAGAAATTAAAGATGATAAGATAACTTTAATCCAATTCGGAATTTGATTCCAAAAATCTTTCATACATGCTCCAATTTTTCACAAAAAAATAAAATATTTTTATTAATTATATTACTAAGCTATACGCTACCTATAATATTCAAAATCCGCTTATCCGACACCTGATACTTCGTGCCTAATTGCTGCGCAAATAAACTCACACGCAATTCTTCTATCATATAGCGAATCTCAGCCACCTCATCCGAAATCGGTTTGGATTTTGGGAGCTTAGCAAGAAGTTGTTGGTAAGCCTGTAGCACTTGTTCCACGCGTAGCATTGCGGCACGATCTCGATTTACATCTTGAGCCAGTTTATCAATACGTTTATCAATGGCTTGCAGATAACGCTGTAAATCCGGTAGGCGATCATAACCGCTCTTTTGCACAAAACCTGGGTAAATCAGCCCGCTTAATTGCGCCTTAATATCGGAAAAGGCAAAGGCCATAGTGAAATCCATTTTGCCTTTTAAACGTTGGTTTAAGGCATGGTTAAGGGAGAGAATTTGCTCCACTTTCTGTGCAATATCCACGGTCACTTCGTTAAGGTTTTCTCGCACGAAATCGCGCAATTTTTCAAAGCCGGTTTCATCCCACACAAAACCGCCAAAATCATCAATCAGTTTATCCACCGCACAAGCAATACAGTCGTCAATCAAATCCAACACACGACCGAACGGGGTAAAATACAACCCCAATTTGGCTTTATTCGGCAATTTTTCATGCAAATATTTAATCGGTGACGGTACATTGAGCAACAACAAGCGGCGTAAACCTTGCTGCATCGCCACCGCTTGCTCAAACTCTGTTTCAAACAGTTTAATACCTACGGCATCTTTTTCATCTACAATGGCTGGGAACGCTTTGACGCTAAAACCGCGTTGTTTTTGTTCATAACATTGTGGCAGTTCTGCAAAGCTCCAAATATGCAACCCGCTTTGTTCAATACCATCATCTGCCACAGCAGAAATACTTTCCTGAACACGATCTTTTAAGTTAAATTTCAGCTCATCCAAATTCATGGATTCGGCAATTTTCTTGCCGTTTTCATCCACCACGCGGAACGTCATTTTTAAATGGCTTGGAATTTGTTCCCAATTCCAATGTTCCGCTTCTACGGTGACGCCTGTCATACGACGCAATTCATAAATCAGAGTATCTAATAACGGTTTTTCCAATAGCACAGCTCGGCTTAAAAAGGCTTGAGCATAATTAGGTGCAGGCACGAAGTTACGACGATAAGATTTCGGCAGAGATTTAATCAACGCAATCACCAATTCTTCACGCAAGCCTGGAATTTGCCAATCAAAGCCGGTCATTTCCACTTGATTGAGCAATGGCAACGGAATATGTACTGTCACACCATCCGCATCGGTACCCGGTTCAAATTGATAAGTTAATTTGAGTTTTAAATTGCCTTGATGCCAGAAATTCGGGAAATCCAGCTTGCTCACTTGTTCTGCATCATCATTAATCAAAAATGAGCGTTCAAAATTAAGTAGCTCAGGATCTTGTTTTTCCGCCTTTTTCCACCAGGTATCAAAATGTTTTTGAGAAACCACTTCTGTGCCAATACGCTGATCGTAAAATTCAAAAAGCGTACGATCATCCACCAAAATATCTCGGTGGCGACTTTTGTGTTCCAACTCTTCTACTTCTCGAACGAGTCGTTGATTTTCTTTGAAGAATTTATGTTTGGTATTCCAATCCCCTTCTACTAAGGCAGATTGAATAAAGATTTCGCGGCTTACTGTTGGATCAATAGAGCCGTAATTCACTGGTCGCGCAGCCACAATCGGCACACCGTAAAGCGTCACTTTTTCGTCTGCAATCACCGCGCCACGAGATTTCGACCAACGTGGTTCGGAATAGGATTTTTTAATTACATGCTCAGCAAGTGGCTCAATCCATTCTGGCTCGATTTCCGCTACCATGCGCCCCCAAAGTTTGGAGGTTTCCACTAACTCTGCCGCCATCACCCATTTCGGTTGTTTTTTGAAAAGTACAGAATTAGGGAAAATTGCAAAATGGGCATTACGTGCGCCAAGATATTGTTGTTTCTCCGCTTCTTTTAAACCGATATGAGAAAGCAATCCGCTTAAAAGTGCGGTATGAATTTGCTGATATTCTGCTTTTTCAGAATTAATCGGCAAGCCCATTTCACGTACAGTTAAACGAATTTGATGATAAATATCTTGCCATTCACGAATACGTAAATAATTTAAGAAATCCTTTTGGCACTGACGACGGAATTGGTTTTTACTCAATTCTTTTTGTTGTTCTTGTAGGTAACGCCAAAGATTGAGGAAAGCCAAGAAATCCGATTTTTTATCGGCAAAACGACGATGTTTTTCATCGGAAGCTTGTTGTTTTTCTTGTGGACGCTCGCGCGGATCTTGAATGGATAACGCGGCGACAATAATCATCACTTCATGCAAGGCACCTTGTGAGACAGCGGTCAGCAACATCTTCGCTAAACGAGGATCCACAGGGAGTTGAGATAATTGACGCCCTACTGTGGTTAATTGACGTTTCTCGCCCGCTTTAGTGCGAACCATTTCAAACGCACCTAATTCTTCCAACAGTTTTATACCATCTTGAATATGGCGTTTATCTGGCGCATCCACAAATGGGAAGGCTTCAATATTATCCAAGCCCAATGCCGTCATTTGCAAAATAACGGAGGCTAAATTGGTGCGCAGAATTTCAGGATCGGTAAACTCCGGACGAGAATTAAAATCCTCTTCCGAATATAAACGAATACAAATCCCTTCGCTCACACGACCACAACGACCTTTACGCTGATTAGCGGATGCCTGTGAAACAGGTTCAATCGGTAAACGTTGTACTTTGGTGCGATAGCTATAACGGGAAATTCGCGCAGTACCTGGGTCAATCACATATTTAATGCCTGGCACGGTCAATGAAGTTTCTGCGACGTTGGTAGCCAACACGATGCGATTTAAACCGCTCGGATGGAAAATTTTATTTTGTTCTTGCGCAGACAAGCGTGCAAAGAGCGGTAGAATTTCCGTGTGTTTTAGATTTTGTTTTTGTAAAGCTTCGGCCGTATCGCGAATTTCACGCTCACCGTTCAGAAAGATCAAGATATCGCCCCGACCTTCTGCTTGCAGTTCATCCACCGCATTAAGAATGACTTGTAGCTGATCTTGATCTTCTTCCACTACGGGACGATAGCGTACTTCAACGGGATAGGTTCTGCCCGAGACTTCGATAATCGGGGCATTGTTGAAATGTTTAGAAAAGCGTTCCACATCAATGGTTGCAGAAGTGATGATGACCTTTAAATCACGACGACGTGGTAAAAGCTGTTTCAGATAACCGAGAATAAAATCGTTATTTAGGCTACGTTCGTGCGCTTCATCGATAATCAAACAAGAATATTGATTGAGAAAACGATCGTTTTGAATTTCTGCTAACAGGATCCCGTCGGTCATCAACTTGATTTGCGTATCATCACTGATTTGATCGTTAAAACGAACCTTATAACCAACTAAACCGCCAAGCTCCGTTTCCAGTTCTTCCGCAATACGCGCCGCCACAGAGCGTGCAGCAATACGACGAGGTTGAGTATGACCAATCATTCCCAAATTGCCGAAACCTAATTCCAAACACATTTTCGGCAATTGGGTGGTTTTACCTGAACCAGTTTCCCCCGCCACCACGATGACCTGATGCTCAGAAAGCAGTTTTTGAATTTCAGCTTTACGTTGACTAACCGGCAAACTCTCTGGAAAAACAATGGGATTTTGCACCGCACTTTTACGATTTTCTACACGTAATTGAGCCTGTTCAATCTGCAGCTGGATTTCTGCAGCAACTGCTTGTTGAGCCTCTTGGCTTTTAATTTTTCCAATACCATGAATGCGGGCGGATAAGCGACGTTGATCCACCAACATGATGTCATGTAATTGAGAAAAAAGAGATTGTTGTAAAGGTGTTAATGCGTGTTTTGCCGATCTGTTTTTCATAGCGATTTATTTTTGAAACTTCCGTAAGCTAAGCTAATCCATCCGATTAAAAATAAAGTTCCGCCAATAGGCGTAATCCACACTATTGCATTGCTTGCTCCGAAAGCGAGTGCGTATAAACTTCCGCTAAATAATAAGGTTCCAATTAACCAAGAAGACATGGATAATCGGGCGAATTTGTTGTCACTTAAAGCAGATAATGCAACGGCAAGTACTGCAATGGTATGGAACATTTGATATTTTAAACCCGTATCAATCCATGATAATGCTTTAGCTTCTAATATATGGCTTAAGCCATGAGCCGCAAATGCGCCTAGTGCGACACAGAAGAAACCGCTTAAAGCAGCAAGAGTAAGGTATTTGTTTTTCATTTAAATTTTCCCTAAAAGTAAAGCTAATATACCTGCAGCAATAAGTGGACCAACAGGTATTCCACCTAAAAATGCTACACCAATAATTGTGCCGATAAGCAAGCCAGTGACTAAAATCGGTTGTTCGCCCATTAAAGGAACACCTTTGCCAGCAAGCCATGCCACAAGCACACCAACAGAAATGGAAAGTGCCATTTTCCAACTAAGAAAACCTGATAAATCAGGCAACTGAATTTTTCCTGAAACTAAGGGGCTTAAAACCCCAATGGTTAAAATAATGATACCAATTTTAACGCCATATTTTTCAAGCAAAGGAATGTGTGAAGATAAAAAAGTTTGCTGCATGATAAGTAATACAGCAGCTGAAATGGTAATTGCGCTGTTGTGACTGAGTAACCCGAGAATAATTAAAATCACCAATAACAAGGCGATTATATTGAATTGTAACGACATACTTAAAAAGTGCGGTGAAAAAAATTTTAAGCAGCATTCTATCATGAAAATACATGGAATGACTGTACACGCCGTTTATTTAGAAAATTGTATTTAGAATCAACAAATATTAATAGTTTTCATTTATTTTTTGTTTTTTTTTGTTTATCATGCTGGGCGTTTTTATTGGAATTCATTGTTAATGAGGCATCATGTAGTCAGTATGATTTCAATGAAAGCGTTAGTCTATATCTTTATATTTAAAGGAAAAAGTTATGAAACCAACGTTAAAAACAACCGCATTAGCGATGTGTATTGCACTAAGTTTGGCTGCTTGTAAATCTACTTCAAATTCTGGAGATGCTCGTCCAATACCAGTTCAACCAGAAGCAGCTAAAGCAGAAGCAGCTAAAGCAGAAGCAGCTAAAGCAGAAGCAGCTAAAGCAGAAGCAGCTAAAGCAGAAGCAGCTAAAGCAGAAGAAGCAGCTAAAGCAGAAGCAGCTAAAGCAGAAGCAGCTAAAGCAGAAGCAGCTAAAGCAGAAGAAGCAGCTAAAGCAGAAGTAGCTAAAGCAGAAGCAGCTAAAGCAGAAGAAGCAGCTAAAGCAGAAGCAGCTAAAGCAGAAGCAGCTAAAGCAGAAGAAGCAGCTAAAGCAGAAGCAGCTAAAGCAGAAGCAGCTAAAGCAGAAGCAGCTAAAGCAGAAGCAGCTAAAGCAGAAGCAGCTAAAGCAGAAGCAGCTAAAGCAGAAGAAGCAGCTAAAGCAGAAGCAGCTAAAGCAGAAGCAGCTAAAGCAGAAGCAGCTAAAGCAGAAGAAGCAGCTAAAGCAGAAGCAGCTAAAGCAGAAGCAGCTAAAGCAGAAGCAGCTAAAGCAGAAGCAGCTAAAGCAGAAGCAGCTAAAGCAGAAGAAGCAGCTAAAGCAGAAGCAGCTAAAGCAGAAGCAGCTAAAGCAGAAGCAGCTAAAGCAGAAGAAGCAGCTAAAGCAGAAGCAGCTAAAGCAGAAGCAGCTAAAGCAGAAGCAGCAGCTAAACCAGCAGCATCTTCATACGATGATCTTAAAACGCTGTTTTCTCAACCTGTAGTAGCTGGTAAATCTAGCGATTTAGTTAATGCAACTTATAACGGTAAAGTATTTGCAAAAGTTAAGCTTAGTAACTCTGACGAGGAACGCTACGCACGAACGACGACAGGTGAAGACGGTGATGTTACACTTAATGTTCAAAAAAATTCTTCTGATAAATTTAAAATGTCGGGAACTATCGATAGTACAACCGTAGGTAGAGTTACGTTGGGAGAAAAAGAGATTACAGAAAATAAAGTGAATAATGGTCATGTAGATTTTGGGGATGAGGCTACAGGTAGTTATTCTGCTACTATTTCAAAAGATGGTAGCGACATAGTTGGACGTGTGAACTATATTTTTGATCCAGATTCTGGTATGTATCCAACCGTTGCAGGCAAAGATGGTGCAATAAAATATCTTTTTGGCTATGAAGCCTTTTTTGATGCAACCAAACAACCTCAACCTAAATAATCGTTATAAAACAATATTTGGCGGATTTTTGTCCGCCATTTTTCAACTTATTGTTTGTTTATAAATATTTACTTAAAGTTACTCATTTTATGAAAAGTATTGCTCTCTTTTTTACTGCACTTTTCCCCGCTCTTGCTTTAGCAGAAACAACGGCACTAGATATTCGTCAAACACCAATTAAAACCGAACTTGAACCACAAATTAATGTCGCCAAACTTGAAAAACGCGAACAAAATTTACCGCCCTTAGGCACAGAGCAAGTCGAACAAATTCAAATTACCCTTGAGCAACTTAAACAAAACCCCGCTTTAACCCACGAATTATTAAGCCGTGCCATTTACGCACGCAATCCAGAAATGATAAAAAAATTGCTGGAAATTTACCGCACTTTTCCAAATCGTGACCCGATTATGGAACGCTTTGCGGAAGGAAAATTGGCTGCGATAACGGAAAACTATACTGTAGCTATTGATAAATATCGCGAAATTTTAGCCAAAAATCCAAATTTAAACCCTGTACGAATTGAACTGGCTATCGCTTTATTCAATCAAAAACAAGACGGTGCTGCTAAAGACCAATTTGAAAAAGCGCAAACCGCGGGTGATTTACCGCCTCAAGTTAAGCGTTTAATGGATGCTTATTTAGAGGCTTTAAAAGAACGTGATAGCTGGAATGTGGATTTTTCCTTTAATTATGTACGTGATACCAATGTCAATAATGTTGGTGAGGGCAAAACGGTCGCATTAAATAATGGTGGCACCTTAACACGTTCGGAATCGATGATGCCACAAACAGCACACGGTTTGGCGTATTCACTCGATATTTCGAGAGATTTTAATTTATGGAGCTCTAATTACCTCACGGTGGGCAATGAGTTTGGGGGAAAGAGCTACTGGGATAATCATAAATTTGATGATATTTCCAACCGCACTTTTGTTGGCTATGCACATAAAACCGCAAAGCAAAATTTCCGTATTAAACCCTTTTATGAAAAACGTTGGTATGGCGGCGAAAGTTACCGTTGGTCTAATGGGGCAAGGGTGGAATTTTCTCGTTGGTTAAGTCCAAACTGGCAACTTTTTACGGCGGGAGAGTTTTCAAAACAACGTTATTTAGACAGTACATCACAAAACGGTAATAACAAACTGATTTCCGCAACCTTACTGTGGGCAAGAACACCGAAACAGTTTTTCTACCTCGGTTCTGATTTTATGGCAGAAAGAACGAAGGTTCGTCAATATGGTTCAGACAGTAAAAGCTTACGTTTAGGTTGGGGACAAGAATGGAATTGGGGCATTTCCTCACGTCTCGGCTTATCCATAATGAAACGTGAATTTAAAGATATTGCCAAACTTGGTAATCTCAATTTGTTTTCTTTTGGAAAACGTCGAGAAGATAAAATTTACGGCATAAATTTATCCCTATGGAAACGCGATTGGCATATTTGGGGAATTACACCAAAACTCCAATTAAGCTGGCGTAAACAAGATAGCAATATTCCAGAAATGTATTCTTACACACAGAAGAATGTGAATATGTTGTTTGAAAAGACATTCTGAGTTAATTAATTGAACTTAGGTTTATCCATTTCTAAAGTGAGCATAATATGAGATATGCTCACTTTTTTATTTAAAGGAAACTAGTTAGAATACAATTATATTCCATTTCATCATTGGAGCTATTAATGTCCCATCTTGCCGATTCAGATCTGATTAAAACCGTAATTTTGCTTGCGTCGAGCGTGACTATTGTACCGTTATTTAAACGCCTAGGGCTTGGTAGTGTGCTTGGGTATTTGGTAGCAGGTTGTATGATTGGTCCTTCAGTGTTCGGTGTTATTCAAGAACCGGCTTCAGTCGTGCATTTGGCTGAATTGGGTGTCGTGATGTTCTTGTTCATTATTGGGCTTGAAATGCACCCTGAACGGCTTTGGTCTATGAAAAAAGCAATTTTTGGTCGGGGCTTGTTGCAAGTTGGGGGTTGCGGTGTATTGCTTACTTTTGCGGGGATTTATTTGCTCGATTTACCGAAAGAAGTGGCGTTTATAGCAGGCATGGGATTTACACTTTCTTCAACCGCGATAGTGATGCAAACTTTGGAAGAACGTTGCATTACCAGTACATCTAAAGGTCAGCGAATTATTTCGACTTTAATTTTTGAAGATATTGCTATTGTGCCATTATTGGCATCAGTGGCGTTTCTTGCGCCTCATTCTGAAGAAAGCACTCATACCGATTGGATGTCAATCGGCATCGCATTAGGTGCGGTAATCGGCTTGATTGTTGCGGGCAAATGGCTAATGAATCCGTTATTCCGATTAATTTCTAAAGCACATATTCGCGAGATGATGACAGCGGCTGCTTTATTAGTTGTACTTGGCGCAGCATTAGCCATGGAAATAGGTGGACTTTCAATGGCAATGGGGGCATTTGTAGCGGGAGTCATGCTGTCAGAGTCTTCGTTCCGCCATCAATTAGAAGCGGATATCGAGCCATTTCGAGGCCTATTGCTTGGCCTATTTTTTATGGGCGTGGGCATGTCATTGGATTTGAGCTTAGTGTTTAATCACTGGTTATTACTACTCGGAATTGTATTCCTTTATATTATTGGCAAAGGACTTTCTGTGTATGTCGTTGCTCGAATTACTCGCTTAGAACATAGGGAAGCAGTGGGAAGAATGTCACTCTTGGCGCACGGTGGTGAATTTGCTTTCGTACTTTTCTCTGCCGCAACGACAGCAGGCGTAATGAGCAACCATGAAAATGCCACTTTTACTGCTGCGGTAATTATTTCCATGTTGTTTTCTCCATTTATTACACAAATTACGCGTAAATTAGCGCAATGTGGAGAGAGAAAATCAGCGAATCAACCAGATACGAGCGATCTGTCACCTATTGATGATTTAGAAGATAATGTGCTTGTAATTGGTTTTGGGCGTTTTAGCCAGATCGTATGTCAAACATTATTAATCCGTGGCATCAGCGTTTCAGTGATTGATCGTAATATAGAAAATATCCGTGCTGCGGCAAAATTTGGTTTTAAAGTCTATTATGGTGATGGTATTCGTTTGGATGTACTTTACGCCGCGGGAATTGAAAAAGCGAAATGTGTCGTGATTGGTATTAATGATACAGATCGCATTGAAACGATTGTGAGCCAACTTAAAGGGGCTTATCCAAACCTGCCGATTTTAACCCGCACTTATGATAGAAAAACGACTGTGAGCCTAATTAAGCAAGATGTAGATTTTATTGTACGTGAAACTTTTGAATCCGCCATTGCCCTTAGCCAAGCAACACTAATGAAACTTGGTATTGATAAGATTGAGGCTGATGAAGTTATTAAAGAAGTTAGAGCATTAGATCAAGAACGTCTAAACGAGGAAGTTTTGCATGGTTTTTCTAATGAAATCTTAAAAAAATATTGGACGCCAAAACCATTCATTAAACCTCATGTCGATGCTCAAGCATTAAATGATGAAACTGCAGGAATATTGATTGAGGAATCTGAAGAAACGTCAAATAATAATTCGTAAAATGATTTCAATGCATTTCAACTAAAAAAGGAAGCAAATTGCTTCCTTTTTGTTTTGAGTTCGTTTGAATTAGAACGGAATATCGTCATCGAATCCATCCATTGGTGGCTCAGCCTGTGGTGCAGCTTGTTGCGGCGCAGGGCGAGATGATTGATAATTACCACCATTGTTAGTTTGACGAGCTTGGTAAGAAGGTTGTGGTGCAGCTCCCATATCACTAGGGTAACCACCTGCGTTTTGATTGCGCGCACCAAGCATTTGCATTACATCGCCTTGAATTTCTGTGGTGTAACGATCTTGACCATTTTGATCTTGCCATTTACGGGTACGTAAACGACCTTCCACATAAACTTGGGAGCCTTTACGTAAATATTCACCACAAATCTCCGCTTGACGACGATAGAATACAATGCGGTGCCATTCCGTTACTTCACGGCGCTCGCCAGTATTACGGTCGTTCCAGCTTTCACTGGTTGCTACGCTAATATTTGCTACGGCATCGCCATTCGGCATGGTACGAATTTCAGGATCATTGCCTAGATGACCTACAATAATGACTTTGTTAACTCCAGCCATAAAAAACCTCATTTTTATCTAAAAAAGTGCGGTTATTTTGCCTGAAATTTTTCAAAAGATCTATATATTTTAACTGGATATTTGCACAGATATTAAAATATGCGATAATGATCGCAGAATTTAAACTTATTTCATTCTTTTGAGCTATTTTATGGAAAATATCGATATTCGCGGGGCGCGAACCCATAACCTGAAAAATATTAATCTGACTATTCTACGCAATAAACTTGTGGTGATCACTGGACTTTCAGGTTCGGGAAAATCCTCTTTAGCGTTTGATACACTTTATGCGGAAGGTCAGCGCCGCTATGTTGAATCTCTCTCGGCGTATGCACGTCAGTTTTTATCTTTAATGGAAAAGCCTGATGTGGATTCTATTGAGGGACTTTCCCCTGCAATTTCGATTGAACAAAAATCTACCTCACACAATCCACGTTCTACGGTGGGAACAATTACGGAAATTTACGATTATTTACGTTTATTGTTTGCCCGAGTAGGGGAGCCACGTTGTCCAGATCATGATGTTCCATTAACGGCTCAAACGATTAGTCAAATGGTGGACAAGGTATTAAGTTTGCCAGAAGACAGCAAGATGATGTTACTTGCGCCAGTTGTCAAAAATCGAAAAGGTGAACATGTTAAGATTTTAGAAAATATTGCTGCGCAAGGTTATATTCGAGCACGTATTGATGGCGAAATTTGTGATTTATCTGATCCGCCCAAATTAGAGTTACAGAAAAAACATACTATTGAAGTAGTGGTTGATCGCTTTAAAGTGCGCTCAGATTTAGCAACGCGTTTAGCGGAGTCTTTTGAAACCGCATTAGAGCTTTCAGGTGGCACCGCGATTGTGGCAGATATGGATAATCCTAAAGCGGAAGAATTAGTTTTTTCGGCAAATTTTGCTTGTCCGCATTGTGGTTATTCTGTGCCAGAATTAGAACCTCGTTTATTTTCCTTTAATAACCCTGCTGGAGCTTGTCCTACTTGTGATGGTTTGGGGATGCAACAATATTTTGATGAAGATCGTGTGGTGCAAAATCCAACTATTTCCCTTGCCGGTGGTGCGGTGAAAGGTTGGGATCGTCGTAATTTCTATTATTATCAAATGCTCACCTCATTGGCGAAACATTATAATTTTGATGTTGAAGCCCCTTATGAATCTTTGCCAAAGAAAATTCAACACATCATTATGCATGGCTCAGGTAAAGAGGAAATTGAATTCCAATATATGAATGATCGTGGCGATGTGGTTATTCGCAAGCATCCTTTTGAAGGTATTTTGAATAATATGGCTCGCCGATATAAAGAAACGGAATCAATGTCGGTGCGAGAAGAATTAGCGAAAAATATTAGCAATCGACCTTGTGCAGACTGTGGCGGATCTCGTTTACGACCAGAAGCGCGGAATGTGTATATCGGAAAAACGAATTTACCGATGATCGCAGAAAAAAGTATTGGTGAATCGCTCGAATTTTTCACCGCACTTTCTTTAACTGGTCAAAAAGCGCAAATTGCGGAAAAAATTCTTAAAGAAATTCGCGAGCGTTTGCAGTTCTTAGTGAACGTTGGTTTGAATTATCTTTCTCTTTCTCGTTCAGCTGAAACCCTTTCAGGTGGTGAAGCACAACGTATTCGCCTTGCTAGCCAAATTGGTGCGGGGCTTGTTGGTGTAATGTATGTATTAGATGAACCTTCGATTGGCCTGCACCAACGTGATAATGAACGCTTACTTAACACGTTAATTCATCTGCGTAATCTTGGTAATACGGTAATTGTCGTGGAACACGATGAAGACGCGATTCGTGCGGCTGACCATATTATTGATATTGGACCTGGTGCCGGTGTGCATGGCGGACAAGTTATTGCGCAAGGAAACGCTGATGAAATTATGCTGAATCCAAATTCCATCACAGGAAAATTCTTATCAGGAGCAGATAAAATTGAAATTCCTAAAAAACGCACCGCACTTGATAAGAAAAAATGGCTCAAGCTTAAAGGAGCATCGGGTAATAACTTAAAAAATGTGAATTTAGATATTCCCGTTGGTTTGTTTACTTGCGTAACTGGTGTATCAGGCTCAGGAAAATCGACACTGATTAATGATACTTTATTTCCACTTGCGCAAAATGCATTAAATCGAGCAGAAAAGACGGATTACGCACCTTATCAGTCTATCGAGGGATTAGAATATTTCGATAAAGTTATTGATATTAACCAAAGCCCGATTGGACGCACGCCACGTTCAAATCCAGCCACTTATACAGGCTTATTTACTCCGATTCGTGAACTTTTTGCAGGTGTGCCAGAGGCGCGTGCGCGTGGTTATAATCCTGGACGTTTTAGCTTTAACGTACGAGGTGGGCGCTGTGAAGCCTGTCAGGGCGATGGTGTACTCAAAGTTGAAATGCATTTTTTACCCGATGTTTATGTCCCTTGCGACCAATGTAAAGGTAAACGCTATAATCGCGAAACCTTAGAAATTCGTTACAAAGGCAAAACGATTCATCAAGTTTTAGATATGACGGTGGAAGAGGCTCGCGAGTTTTTTGATGCAATTCCAATGATTGCAAGAAAATTACAAACCTTGATGGATGTGGGATTATCCTATATTCGATTAGGCCAATCTTCCACAACACTTTCAGGCGGTGAAGCGCAGCGCGTTAAGCTAGCGACTGAGCTTTCAAAACGTGATACGGGTAAAACCTTGTATATTCTAGATGAACCGACTACCGGTTTGCATTTTGCTGACATTAAGCAATTACTTGAAGTACTGCATCGATTACGCGATCAAGGAAATACTATTGTCGTCATTGAACATAATCTTGATGTGATTAAAACGGCAGACTGGATTGTCGATCTTGGCCCTGAAGGGGGAAGCGGTGGCGGACAAATTATTGCTACTGGCACGCCTGAAGAAGTTTCTAAAGTCGAAGGATCTCATACTGCCAGATTCCTCAAACCGATTTTAGAAAAACATTAAAAAATTACCGCACTTTTAGTATAAAAAGTCGTAAAATGACAATTAGGATTTAGTTTCATGTTAATAGATTTTTTGATTTAACATTGGGAACTTTATTTAATTAAACGTATCTAAGTAGCGCCTCAGATTGGGGCTTAATTAAGAGGATTTAATAATGAACTTCACTAAAGTTTTACCGGCATTTGCTGCCGCTGTTGTATTATCTGCATGTGCAAAAGATGCGCCAATAATGGAAAATGCATCGACTCAAATGGCTGCTCAAACTGCGTCAACTATCACTGACAAAACAGTAGTTTATTCTTGCAACAAAAAAACTGTGACTGCAGTGTATCAATTTGAAAACCAAGAGCCAGTTGCGGCAATGGTTAGTTTAGGTAACAAAATTATTGCAAAAGATTTTGCTCGTGATAAATCACAAAAGGATTTTACAAGTTTCACTTCTGGTGACTATGTTTGGAATGTAGATAGTGGTTTAACTTTAGATAAATTTGATTCTGTTGTGCCAGTGAATTTAATTCAAAAAGGCAAAACTAGCGATAAGATCATCATCAAAAACTGTGATGTAAACGCAAAAGCAACTAAAAAAGCAAATTTATAATTCATCAAAATGGCTAGCATAATTGCTAGCCATTTTTTATTGCCAAAAGCTAAGAAGATATTAGGAATAAAAAGCCCATAAAGATGAGTATTTTGTGTTTTTTTATTTAAAAAGTATTAGAATATGTAGTTGAGAGTTCCCTGGTGTAAGATTGTAGAGAATTTTGGTTATGTAATCGAAAAATAAAGAAAATGGAGTTTCTTATGAAATCACAACTTATCAAACTATCTTTAATATCACTTATTTCTTTGGCAATGTTCTCTGGAAATGCGTTTGGATATGCTACCAATAATCGTAATGTTGAGAACGTTAATCTACCTCTCTTCCCACCGCAAAAACATGAAGCTTTAGTAAAACGACATAATGCATTAGAAAGTAGAGTTGATAGAGGTTTAGCACAGCAAGCTGCCTTAGCTGGTTTATTTCAACCCTACAATATAAAACATTTTAATGTTACAGCTGCTGTTGGCGGGTATGGACCTAAGCATGCTATTGCAGTGGGAACTGGATATCGATTTAATGAGAAATTTGCTGCAAAAGTAGGGATTGCCTTGAGTGAACACAATTCTTCAGCCTATAATGCCGCAGTTGATTTTGAATGGTAATTAGACTTTATAATAGAAAATCTAGCCATTTTTTACTGGCTAGATTTTTTATTTTTATTTAGCTTTGTCTTAAGCCAAACTAGATTTACTACCTATTTTATTTAACCTAAACTTTATTATGCGTGTTTCAGATTTTAATTTCGATTTACCTGATGAACTTATTGCTCGCTATCCAAAAGAGGATAGAGCATCTTGCCGTTTATTGCATTTGAATGGGGAAAATGGGGCTGTAATTGACCGCACTTTTTCAGATGTATTGGATTTAATTGATGAAGGCGATTTATTGATTTTCAATAATACTCGCGTCATTCCTGCAAGAATGTTTGGGCGTAAAGCCAGCGGTGGTAAAATTGAAGTTTTAGTTGAACGCATGCTAGATGAGCATCGTTTCTTAGCGCATATTCGTTCATCAAAATCACCAAAAGAAGGAGCTGAATTATTTTTAGGTGAAGATAAATTAGGCGAAAATAATGGAATTAAAGCGGTAATGACAGTGCGTCATGGTGCATTGTTTGAAGTGGAATTAAGTGATAAATCAACCGCTCTCTTAGATGTGTTGCAAGCCATTGGACATATGCCATTGCCGCCTTATATCGACCGTCCAGATGAAGAAGCCGATCAAGAATGTTATCAAACGGTTTATAGTAAAGTACCGGGTGCTGTAGCAGCACCAACGGCAGGGTTACATTTTGATGATCCCTTGCTTGAAAAACTTAAAGAGAAAGGTGTGAATTTTGAATTTATCACATTGCATGTAGGCGCAGGAACATTTCAGCCAGTTCGTGTCGAGAATATTGAAGATCATGTGATGCATGCAGAATACGTAGAAGTTTCTCAAGAAGTTTGTAATGCTATTATTGCAACAAAGAAAGCGGGTAAACGTGTTATTGCAGTGGGAACGACTTCTGTTCGTTCTATTGAAAGTGCGGCGCTTTCTGCGGAAGAATTTGGTAATCCAGATTTAATTGAGCCTTATTTTTCTGATACCTCTATTTTTATTTATCCAGGAAAAAAATTCCGAGTGGTGGATTGTTTAATTACTAATTTCCACTTACCTGAAAGCACACTGATTATGTTAGTTTCAGCTTTTGCTGGTTATAAAAATACCATGAATGCATATAAACATGCAGTGCAAGAAAAATATCGTTTCTTTAGTTATGGCGATGCGATGTTTATTAATAAAAATTCTAATGTGAGAGGATTGGAATAAGTTGTTTGACTTGTAATTAGTCAGCACCTACAATAAAGAACAAGGGATGGCGGTAACCATCCCTTGTCGGAGAATCTACCTAGCCAGCGCTACCTTTCAATAGTAGGCAAAGTAGAATAACAATGATTAGTTTAATAATGAGATTAATCATAGTTTTTATCCTCAATTTGATTACAAATGAAGGATCTACTCAAACAGCCCGTCAGGTGCATACTGGCGGACTGATTTTAGCAGATCCGCCTCTGCTCAAAGAGCATTGGAAATATGATAGCACAAAGCCTGTATTTTTTAACAGGCTTTTTTGTTCAAAAAAATCTTCGAACTGTTTATTCGTTGGAGCAAAAATGAAGTATGAATTAGATAAAACAAGCGGCAATGCCCGTCGTGGTCGCTTGGTATTTGAACGTCCACAAGGCACGTTCAGTGTAGAAACCCCTGCATTTATGCCAGTGGGTACTTATGGAACAGTAAAAGGCATGACACCAGAAGAAGTGCGTGCGACAGGTGCAGAGATTTTACTGGGTAATACGTTCCATCTATGGCTTCGTCCTGGACAGGAAGTGATGCGTAAACACGGTGATTTACATGATTTTATGCAATGGCATCGCCCGATTTTGACAGACAGTGGCGGTTTCCAAGTATTTAGTTTAGGTAAATTACGTAAAATCACCGAAGAAGGCGTGAAATTCCAAAATCCAATTAACGGTGAGCGCATTTTCCTTTCGCCTGAAAAATCTATGGAAATTCAATATGATTTAGGTTCTGATATCGTGATGATTTTCGATGAATGTACGCCTTATCCTGCAACGTTTGATTATGCGAAAAAATCCATGGAAATGTCTCTTCGTTGGGCAAAACGCAGCCGCGATCGCTTTGATGAATTAGGCAATAAAAATGCGCTATTCGGTATTATCCAAGGCGGCGTATTTGAAGAATTACGCAAAGTCTCATTGGAAGGCTTAGTAAATATTGGCTTTGACGGTTATGCAGTGGGCGGTTTAGCGGTAGGCGAACCAAAAGAAGACATGCACCGTATTTTAGAATACATTTGCCCACAAATCCCTGCTGATAAACCGCGTTATTTAATGGGCGTAGGTAAACCAGAAGATTTAGTGGAAGGCGTGCGTCGTGGTATTGATATGTTTGACTGCGTAATGCCGACCCGTAACGCACGTAATGGTCATTTATTTGTGACTGATGGTATTGTTAAAATCCGTAATGCAAAATATCGCGATGATACGAGCCCATTAGATCCTGAATGTGATTGCTACACCTGTAAAAACTATACCAAAGCTTATTTATATCACTTAGATAAGTGCGGTGAAATTTTAGGTGCACGCTTAAATACCATTCATAATTTACGCTATTATCAACGTTTAATGGCGGAAATTCGTCAAGCGATTGAAGACGATCGTTTTGATGATTTTGTGATGGAATTCTATGCTCGCATGGGCAAACCTGTTCCACCATTACAATTAGCGGATAAATCATAATTGATGAAAGTGCGGTAGAAAAATGAAGCGTTTTTTGACCGCACTTTTTAACAAAGGAAAGCTTATGCAAATTCTTGAACCTCAACAATTCGCCACCTGGAATGAACCTATTGAAATGCTTTATGCCTGTCATAGTAAGGTAAAACGTTTTTGTCGTCAGTTAAGCATTTTGCCTGATTATCTAGAAAAACACGGCTATACTCAGGCTGTATTAAATGATGTTGAGCAAATTTTAACTTATTTCAATCGTGCCGCTCCGCTACATCATGAGGATGAAGAATTAGATTTTTTCCCTCAATTAGTCAAAGTGGCTCCGCAAGCACAAAGCTCCATTGATGAATTAGAACAACAGCACGAATATTTGCATGAAAATTGGAATGCACTATCTGCGCAGTTAGAAGAGCTTATTTCTGAACAACGTCAAAATATTGATGAACATTTAATTGAACGCTTTGTTCAAGGTTATGAGCGTCATATTGCGTTAGAAGAACCGTTATTTGAAATGGGGCGTGAATGCTTAAGTGCGGATATTTTGGCTGAAATGGGCAAGAGAATGAGTGCTCGTCGTCAAATTAAAGAATGAAATATCAGCTCAATTTAACCACACTTCGATGTCCAATTCCTCTTTTAAGTGCCAAAAAAGCCTTAAAAAATTTGGATAAAAATGATGAGCTAATGTTGATCTTAAACTTTGAAAGTGCGGTGGAAAATTTTTCTATTTTTGCAGAAGAAAATTCGGTTGCTTTGGTCGAGCAATATTACGCTTCGGAAAAAGAATTTATTGTTATCTTGAAAAAATAAAATTTATTGCCATAACCTAAGATATTGGGCGTGGTTCGCCTTTCCCAATGAAGTAATTTATGGTATTTTACGCAAAATTTTTAACTTAAATTAATAAGGAAAACACAATGGAAGCACAAAACCCGATATCCACGTTATTTATTTTCGTGATCTTTGGTTTAATTTTTTACTTTATGATTTATCGCCCGCAAGCTAAACGCAATAAAGAACATAAAAAATTGATGTCTGAGCTTGCAAAGGGTACTGAAGTTTTAACCGCTGGTGGTTTAATCGGCAAAATTACTAAAGTAACCGAAGGTAGCGATAGTATCGTGATTGCGTTAAACGACACGACAGAAATTACGATTAATCGTAACTACATTGTGAGCGTTCTTCCTAAAGGTTCATTAAAATCACTTTAAGAGTAACGTTAAATTATTTTCCAGAGCCACGAATTGTGGCTCTGTGCGTTAGAAAAGAAAAGGAAAACTATGTTAAACCGTTATCCATTATGGAAGAATTTGATGGTTATTTTTATTGTGGCCATCGGGATTTTATATTCTCTTCCAAATATTTATGGTGAAGATCCTGCGGTGCAAATTTCCGGTACGCGCGGTCAAGAAGCGAATACTAGCGTGCTTGGACAAGTTCAAGATGTGCTTAAAACCAATAATCTTCCAACCAAATCTGTCGTGCTTGAGAACGGCTCAATTCTAGCTCGTTTCACTAATACCGATGATCAACTCCTCGCTAAAGATAAAATTGCTGAACGTCTTGGCAATAATTACACCACTGCATTAAACCTTGCGCCTGCCACTCCAGCTTGGTTAAGCATGTTTGGTGCTAACCCAATGAAATGGGGATTAGACTTACGTGGTGGGGTTCGTTTTTTGATGGAAGTCGATATGAATGCTGCACTTGTAAAACGCCAAGAGCAATTACAAGACAGTTTACGTAACGAACTTCGCAAAGAAAAAATTCAATATACGGCAATTAAAAATACTGAGCATTTTGGTACTTCTGTCACATTGGCCGATGCAAGTCAACGCTCCAAAGCAGAACGTATTATTCATCAGTTGCATCCAACCTTAGATATCACAGAGTTGGATAACGATAGTATCAATTTAGGTCTTTCAACTTCAGCATTAAATGAGGCACGTGACTTAGCAATTGAGCAAAACTTAACGATTTTACGTAAACGTGTTGCTGAATTAGGGGTATCTGAGGCAGTTATTCAACGTCAAGGCGCTGAACGTATTGTAATTGAATTACCAGGTGTTCAAGATACTGCTCGCGCAAAAGAAATTTTAGGGGCAACTGCAACGCTTGAGTTTCGTATCGTAAATCAAAATGTTACGGCCGATGCAATTTCTCGTAATATGTTGCCAGCTGATTCGGAAGTTAAATATGATCGCCAAGGTCATCCTGTCGCATTATTTAAACGCGCGGTCTTAGGTGGTGAGCATATTATTAATTCAAGTTCTGGTTTAGATCAGCATTCAAGTACCCCGCAAGTGAGTGTAACCTTGGATGGTGAAGGTGGTGAGATTATGTCACAAACCACCAAAAAATATTACAAGAAACCAATGGCAACGCTTTATGTTGAATATAAAGATAACGGTAAAAAAGATGAAAATGGTAAAACCATTCTAGAAAAACATGAGGAAGTCATTAATGTGGCGACGATCCAAGGTCGTTTCAGTTCTAATTTCCAAATTACCGGTGTTGATAGTATCGCTGAAGCGCACAATCTTTCTACCTTATTGAAATCTGGGGCATTAATTGCACCAATTCAAATTGTTGAAGAGCGTACAATTGGTCCATCATTAGGCGCGCAAAACGTAGAACAAGGGATTAATGCGAGTTTCTGGGGACTCATCGCTGTGATTGTCTTTATGCTGTTCTACTACAAAATGTTCGGTATTATCGCAAGTTTTGCTTTGGTCATTAATATTGTGTTGTTAGTCGGTTTAATGTCTATTTTACCTGGTGCGACGCTTTCAATGCCCGGGATTGCTGGTATCGTATTAACCCTAGGTATGTCGGTGGATGCCAACGTGTTGATTTTTGAACGTATTAAAGAAGAAATTCGAAATGGTCGTCCAATTCAACAAGCAATTAACGAAGGTTATAACGGGGCATTTAGTTCTATTTTTGATGCAAATTTAACGACAATTTTAACCGCAATTATATTGTATGCTGTGGGGACAGGCCCAATTCAAGGATTTGCGATTACGCTTTCACTTGGTGTGGCAATTTCAATGTTTACCGCTATTACAGGAACACGTGCATTAGTGAATGCGCTTTATGGCGGAAAACAACTTAAGAAATTATCAATTTAGGTAGGGAACGATGAAAATTTTTGCAAAAGATAAAGACGGACATTTTATCCGTGAAATCAATGGGATTAAACTCCCGTTCCCATTGACCGAATTTATGAAACTGCGTAAATGGGGCTATGTTTTTTCCGCACTTTTAATGGCCATTTCGCTATTTTTTATCGTATCAAAAGGCTTTAACTGGGGATTGGATTTTACTGGTGGGGTTGTTTTTGATACCCATTTTTCACAATCTGCAGATTTAGAGAAAATCCGTGGTAAGCTCCATCAAAATGGTATTGAAAGCCCAATTGTGCAGACAACCGGTTCTGTTCAAGATGTCATGATTCGTTTACCAGCTACGGATAATGATTCAGCTATTGGCGATCGCGTAAAAGGAATGCTCCAAGAAGTCGATTCTGGCATTAAGATTCGTAGTGTTGAATTTGTTGGACCAAATGTAGGGGAAGAATTGGCACAAGGTGCGGTGTATGCGACATTAGCAACATTGGCGATGATGCTAGTTTATGTAGGTTCTCGCTTTGAATGGCGTTTAGGTTTTGGCGGTATCGCATCCCTTGCGCATGACGTAATTATTACTCTTGGTGTATTTTCAGCGTTACAAATCGAAATTGATTTAACCTTTGTTGCAGCGATTTTATCTGTTGTGGGTTATTCTATTAACGATAGTATCGTGGTCTTTGACCGTGTGCGTGAAAACTTCAGAAAAATAAGACGTCTAGATACGATTGATATTATTGATGTTTCTTTAACGCAAACTTTATCAAGAACCATCATGACCTCTGCGACAACATTAATTGTTGTTATTGCATTGTTCTTTTTTGGTGGTCCATCAATTCATAACTTCTCTTTAGCATTACTTGTGGGTATTGGATTTGGTACATATTCTTCAATCTTTATTGCAATCGCAATTGCATACGATGTTGGATTACGCCGTGAACATATGATCCCGCCTAAAGTAGATAAGGAAATTGACGAATTACCTTAGTTAAATTTTATTCTTAGAATAAACTTCAATGAAAAATAGTTAACCAAAAATTCATGGTTAACTATTTTTTTATTTGTATCACTTTTTAATTTAGACTTTTAATCTTGAGGTAAGGCATTTATAACAGCTTTCACTAAAGTCGCTAAGGGAATGGCAAAGAATACTCCCCAAAATCCCCATAAACCACCGAAAATTAATACTGAAATGATAATAATCAATGGATGTAAATTCACTGCTTCAGAAAATAAATAAGGGACGAGTAAGTTTCCATCTAAGAGCTGACTCACAGCAAAAGCGATGATGATATACCAAAATGTTGGACTGATTCCAAATTGGAATAAAGCAACCAATGCAACTGGAATCGTAACAATTACCGCGCCAATATAAGGAACGAGAACTGAAAGACCCACTGCAAAAGCCAATAAGAGCGGGTAATTTAGCCCGAATATTAAGAAAATAATGTAGGTGATGAGCGTGACAATCAGTATTTCTAACAATTTTCCATGAATGTAGTTGGAAATTTGCTGTTGCATTTCTTTCCATACTTTGAAGGCTAAGTTTCTATTTTTCGGTAAAAAACGGCTCACGCCTTGTAAAAGTTCTGACTTATCTTTCAACATAAAAAACATCATTAATGGCACTAAAAAGGCATAAATCCCTAAAGAAACCAAGTTCATGATGGAGGCTAAAGAAAGTTTTACCGCAGATTCACCAAAACCAAGGATTTTTTCTCGTACAGAATTGAAAATAGAATCTACCATTGAATAGTCGATGAGTTCAGGATAATGCTCTGGTAAGTTTAGTAACCATTCATTGAGCTTATTAAACATTGCGGGCAAATCACTTAATAAGGAAATAGTTTGATTCCATAGCATTGGCATGAGGATTAAAAAGAAGATTGTCGCTAGTCCAATAAAGCCACCAAAAATGATGATTGTTGCTAACATTCTTGGGCATTTTAAATGTTGATGTAAAAAATTGATCGGCATTTCTAGTAAATAGGATAGTACTAGAGCAATTAACAAAGGCGCGATTAAATTTCCAAAAAAATAAATGGAGATAAAGCCAAATAATAATATGGCTAATAGTCCCATCGCTTGTGGATCGCTTAAGCGACGCGAGTACCAGCTTTTCAACATTTCTAGCATAATTTCTTTTCCTATAAGTATTTTTCGCCATTATAAGTTAAAATTTATAGTGTTTATAGCTACTAAGAGGAAATCCTATGTCTGTCGTTATTTATCACAACCCTCGTTGTTCAAAAAGTCGTGAAACCCTAGAATTGTTAGAAAATCAAGGTGTTCAGCCAATAGTTGAATTGTATTTACAAAAGCAGTATTCCATTAATGAATTACAAAGCATTGCCCAAAAATTAGGAATCGATGATGTGCGTCAAATGATGCGTACGAAAGATGATTTATATAAAAACTTAAATTTAGACAATTTAGATCTCTCTCAAGCTGAATTATTAAAAGCCATGAGTGAGCATTCAGCGCTTATTGAACGTCCAATCGTTATCAATGGTAATCAAGCTAAAATTGGGCGTCCGCCAGAAAGTATACTTGAGATTTTGTAATTTAAACGTTTGCGCGTATAATACTCCAGCCGTGGAAATCCTTCCGCGGCTTTTTTGAGGAAAAATTATGGCAAAGCAACAAAAAAGTGCGGTTGAAAATGAAACCGTTTATGAGCACACTCGAGGAGTGATCAAAAATAATGCAGTGATGGCATTATTACATGACAAGCTATTTCGTCAGCGTATTGAGAAAAAACGTAAAGGGAAAGGGAGTTACCAACGTAAAGCAAAACACGCAGGGAAAATGTTTGAAAAGCCCGATTATAAATTTTTTGATTACAGAAACTTTATAATCGGGTTTTTCTTAGGCTAAAAATAGTAAAAAGGAGTATAAAAATGTCAAATCAGCCTCAAGTCCTATTTAATAATACATGGAATGTACGTATTAGCGATCCTGGTGAAGAGGGTGCAAAAAGCCATTTTTTTGAAACTATCTACTTAACTTTAACTGCATATTTTGAAGAAAACAGAGTACGTTATGAGTTCGTTCGTAAAGTAGAAGATCAAATAAAAATTCAACGCTCTTTTACAGAACTAAATGAGTTATTCAAATTTCTGGGTGATTATTTTGATCCTGTTTTTATTGGATTATTAGGCGTAAAAATTGGGAACCTTGGTGTGAAATCAGAATAATAACTTAACTAATCCACAAAATATTCTAGTATTCTACCTATATTTTGTTATATAGACAAAATAGGGATCGCATTTTAAATTGTATAAACAATGATGTAAAAGTGCGGTTATTTTTTCTTTACTTTTATTGGAGAGCAAAATATGTCAGGTATTTTTACTCAAAGTCCAGCAAACCGTCGTCGTTATGGCGTGGCAGTATTTGTTGGTATCGTTGCCGGAATTATTTCTGCTTTTGTTAAATGGGGTGCCGAGCATCCATTTCCACCACGTAGTCCAATCGATTTCTTTGCGGCCGCTTGTAAAGTGTTTAACACAAGATCAAGTGCTGGCAGTATGTTCCCGTGCGTTTTTAAATCCACCACATGTGTTTTTACGTGATTATTTAGGTATTGATCCAACTGATGCTGCATTTACCTTTGCGGATCATGCATTCAATTGGATTGGTGTTACCCATATGATCTTTTCTTTAGTTTTTGCGATTGGTTATTGCTTAGTCGCAGAACGTTTTCCAAAAATCAAATTTTGGCAAGGTATTGGTGCAGGGCTTATTGCTAATATTTGTGTGCACTATATTACTTTCCCTGCACTAGGTTTAACCCCACCTAGTTGCAGAATGGCCGCTATATGAACATATTTCAGAATTAGTTGGTCATATTTTCTGGTTCTGGACTATTGAGGTTATTCGTCGCGATTTACGTAATCGCTTAACTGGCGAGCTAGATGCAGAGATTCCTTTAGCTTAAGCTAAACAGTATAAATTTTGATAAGAAATGGGTTAAGACTAATAAGTTTTAACCCGTTTTTTATTGGATAGAGATGCTTTAATTAACAACAAATTTCTTGTACGACAAATTGTAATGAATGTCTCGCAAATTGCTGTTGTTTACGGTGTTTCAAGCGTCTCAAACGTAGGTTACGTGATAAAGAGGTTTGTTGTAAATTGGTTTTCTTTTTAAGAAAAGTTTTGCGTTTTAACATTTTATTTATCCTTTTTTTCTTTTATTTCTTCTGAATTCTTGACCGCACTTTCGTTGTTGGCATTATCATTCGTTGTTTGATTTTCTTGGACTCGATGATAATTCACAATGCTATTCATATAGCGGCGAATATTTTCTACATATTGATGGGCTTCATAGCCTCGAGCATAGCCGTATTTCAGTTGGGAATAATAGCGTTTTTCTGCTAATAAAGGCAGATTTTTTTTCACATCGAGCCAATTATCTGGATTTCCTCCAAGATTTTTAGTTAAACGACGCGCATCAATTAAGTGGCCTAGTCCCATGTTATAGGCGGCTAAGGCAAACCAAATTCTTTCTTCTTTTTCAATGGTTTCTGGAATTTGACTAATCAGCCAGTGTAAATATTCTGATCCCGCTTTAATGCTTTGTTCAGGATCTGTTCTATCGCTGATTTTCATATGTTGTGCGGTATCTTTCGTCAGCATCATTATGCCACGCACGCCCGTAGGTGATGTTGCATCTGGATTCCAATGAGACTCTTGATAAGCGACTGCTGCGAGTAATCGCCAATCTAATTCCCCTTTGTATTTTTCAAAGAGCGGTGAGAATTGTGGCAGGGTATTTTCAATTGCGTTCATATAAGAGCGCGTATCCACGTAATCAAATTGTGAAATATGCCCTAAATATTTTTCTTTTAAATTATCTACTAGCCCTGTTTCTTGTGCATTATTCATAAAATTGAGTAAGACAGCTTGCAGATCATTGTAGGCATTATTCGGTAAATACCAGTGAATGTTTGCTTCATCAGTAATATCAAAGGCAATGGAGAGTTCTGGTTTGATTTGTTGAATCGCAGCGATATCAATGGAATTAGCAATGACGTAAGGAATTTTTCCTTCAGACAGATGCAGCAATAGTTCTTCTTGAGTAAACGCTTGATTTCTTTTCCAAGTTAATTGTGGATATTGTTTTTGTAATTCTTTTAGTGTTTCTTCCAATGATGAATTGTTAGCGATATAAATTTCTTTCTTAACATCACCTAGATTTTTAGGACGTTGTTCATCTTTTCGATAAGCTAATTGCCATGAAGCTGAATGATATGCTGGGCCAGTTTGGAAACGCTCTGCATTATTAGGATGATATAAAAGGTGAGCCGCAGCTAAATCAATATTATGCTTATCTAACTCATTAAATAATTGTTCTTGATTGTCGAAAGTTTTAATTTCGAGTTCTACACCCAGTGAATCAGCAAATGCTTTAGCCAATTCATATTCAAAGCCTCGTTCACCGTCTTTATTTATAAAATAAGAAATAGGGTTGTTCATTGTGCCCACAATGAGTGAGCCTCGTTCTTGAATTGCTGTATAGTGGTTTTCTTCAGCATGGCGTAAAAATTGCCATGGGAATACCATATCTATAGCCCAAAGCAATAAAGCTAAGGCAGCAATAATACGTAAAAAGAGACCTTTCAATGATTTTTCCTATATAAAAAGTTTGCGGGATTGTAGCTAGAATTTAAGCAATAGACAATAAAAAGCCCCTTGAGGTTCAAGGGGCTAAGTTTTGTTCACCGAGTAGTGCTAAATTTTAAATGATGCAAAAACATTAGGAAATAGCACTATTCTTTATATCACAAGGATATTATCCTCGGCGATCACGGCGTGGTTTATCGCTAAAAGAGCGGTTACTTTTTTCATTAAATTTACGATTTCCACGATTGTCACCAGTGCGTTCATTACGTCCGCGTTCTCCACGGAAATCGCCACCACGGCCTTTACGTTTACCGTTAAAATCATCGCTGCCACGTGAACTATCAGACTTCACAGCACCTAAGAAAGACATTTGCATTTGTTTATTCAATACGCGTGTTTTACCGAATTGTTGCAATAATTCTTTCGGCATACCTTGTGGCAATTCAACGGTAGTGTAGTCATCATAAAGTTTGATATGACCAATATAGCGGCTATTGATATCACCTTCGTTAGCAATCGCACCCACGATATGGCGAACTTCTACACCATCTGCACGACCCACTTCGATACGATATAAATCCATTGGTTGTGGATTTCCATAGCCTTTACGTTCGCCACGACGTTCAGCTGAACGTGGATTTTCACGGCGATCACCTCGTTCATTACGTTCACGACGACGTTTTTCCATTGGCGGATCTGGAGGAAGAATTAATTTTTGTTTGCCTTGTAGCAACATTAACATTGCTGCAGCAATATCTTCTTGATCTTGATCGGCTGTGAATAAGTCTTCTAATAAACTACGATATTGTTCTAAATCGTGATGTTCTAGTTGTTTTGTAATTTTTGCGACGAATTTTTTGCGGCGGCATTCTTGTAACACAAGATGATTTGGCAATTCCACTTCATTGATACCTTTTTTCATTAGGTGTTCAATATTACGAAGTAAACGACGCTCGCGAGGTTCAACGAACAATAAAGCACGACCAGAACGACCTGCACGACCAGTACGGCCAATTCGGTGCACATAAGATTCTGCATCAAGCGGAATATCGTAGTTCACCACAAGGCTGATACGTTCAATATCAATACCGCGTGCGGCCACATCGGTTGCCACAACAATATCTAAACTGCCGTTACGTAAGCGATCGAGGGTTTGTTCGCGCAATTGTTGTGTCATATCACCATTAAGTGCGGCAGAACGGAAACCATTTTTTTCAAGTAGTTCTGTAATGTCTAAAGTACCAGTTTTAGTACGAGCAAAGATAATCGCTGCATCAAAATCTTCTACTTCTAAGAAACGAAGAAGAGCTTCATTTTTACGCACGCCGTGCACATACCAGCAACTTTGGTCGATATCTGGGGCATTTTCGTTATTAACTTTGATCTTTACTTCTTTTGGATCATTCATAAAACGTTTCGTAATACGACGGATCGGTTCAGGCATTGTTGCAGAGAATAATGCTGTTTGGTGATTTTCTGGTAATTCTGCCATGACGGTTTCTACATCATCAATGAAACCCATACGTAGCATTTCATCTGCTTCATCTAATACGATAAAACGAAGTTCAGAAAGATTTAATGTGCCGCGACGAATATGGTCAAGAATACGACCAGGTGTACCCACAACCACTTGTGCGCCTTGTTTTAATGCACGAAGTTGGATGTCATAACGTTGCCCGCCATATAAGGTAACAATGCGGGAGCCATGAGCATATTTAACAAATTGTTCGCAAGCATCGGCAACTTGAATAGCAAGTTCGCGAGTAGGTGCCATCACTAACATTTGTGGATGTTTTTCACTTGGATCGATTTGCGCTAATAAAGGCAGAGCAAAAGCAGCGGTTTTACCACTACCTGTTTGTGCCATACCTAGCACATCATTGCCACTGAGCAAATGCGGGATACATTCTTGTTGAATTGGAGAAGGGGTTTCAAAACCTAAGTCAGAAACAGCTTTTAAGATGAACTCAGGTAAGCCTAAGTCATTAAAAGTAATTTTGTCAGTCATTAAAATACTCGAATATAAATAAGGAAAGCTCAAAGAGGCCTTCGGTTTATTAAGTTGAGCAGAGCGAATGAATTTTTCTATTCGTTCTACTGTAAAGAGCGGTGAGTTTTTGGTTGATTTTTAGAAACAACCGATTTTGTTACCGCACTTTTCTCTTCTTTTTCGTCTTCTGTTTGAACAGGTTTTAATTTCATTAGTTCAAACGCAGCAAAACGATACTCAACAAAGTTATAAACCTGATTTGCCATAGCTAGTTTAAATAAAGCTGCTGCTTCATCTACTAGCCCTACATTGAGTTTTTGTTTTGCTAGATAAAAATAGGTTTCTGTGAGAATTTCAGCATATTGTTGTGAATTTTCCGCAAATTCACTCGCACGTTGTTGTAATTCTTCTACAGAGATGTGTCCTAAGTAATATTGAACGATGTGTGTACCCCAGAAGTCCTCTGATAGCCCTTTTGCTCGTTCAACAAGATTTGTTTGGGCTTCTTGTGGTTTTAATTTTTGTTCGTTCAAATATAGCCATAAGACACGATAGGGATCTTTTGTATCGGCTTGGTAGAACTGTAAGAAATCTTGCTGAGCAAGATGGTAGCGCCCTACATAATAAAAATTTAAACCACGATTAAGGTGGGTATAGTCATAACTTGAATCTAATTCAAACACCGTATTGAATGCTTCCAATGCGCCGTCGTAATCTTCTTCAAGTAATAAATAAAGCCCTAAGTAATTGTACACAGATGCCATTTTAGGCTGTAATGCAAGGGCTTGAGTAAAATCGTAACGAGCAAGTCCCCATAACCCAAGGGAATCATAGAGTACGCCACGTTCAAAATGTAACGATGCACGTTCTTCATTACTCATTTTTCCAACGAGTAGTACTTGGCTTAATCGCACGATCATCACTTCTTGTTCAAAGTGAGTATTCGGGTTTTGTTCAGCCAACACGACATGATTTTTAGACACAAAACCGCCCCCAGACTGAACACAGCCTGCAAGGAGTAAGATCGCACATAAGCTAAATAAATAGACTATAAAATGGCGAGATAAGCGAAAACACCGCATTTGCTTTCTTTATGCCTAAAAGTTGGAAAACAACAAAACTTGGCAACGGTTGCTACCAAGTTTTGATTCGATATTCCAAGATTATTCTTGTTCTTCTACAGAATCTTCTTGGTTAATTTCAGTTTCTTGTTTTGGAGCCAAGTCTTTCATTGTTAAACGAATACGACCTTGACGATCGATTTCAACAACTTTCACGTTTACTTCTTGGCCCACTTGGAGGTAATCGCTAACTTTTTCTACGCGCTCTTCAGCAATTTGAGAAATATGAACTAAACCTTCTTTATTTCCAACGATTGCTACGAATGCACCAAAATCAGCAAGACGAGTGACTTTACCTTTGTAAATCGCGCCAGCTTCAACTTCTGCAACGATTTCTTCAATACGTCCCATTACGTTTTTCGCTGCATTACTATCTACTGCGGCAATTTTCACTGTACCATCATCATCGATATCGATAGAAGTGCCAGTTTCTTCAGTTAGTGAACGAATTGTTGCGCCACCTTTACCAATGACGTCTTTGATTTTCTTCGGATCAATTTTCATTGTATAGATGCGCGGTGCATAATCGGAAATATCCGCGCGTGGAGCAGGGATTGCTTGTTCCATTACGCCAAGAATGTGCATACGTGCACTTTTCGCTTGGTTTAATGCAATTTGCATAATTTCAGGGGTGATACCTTCAATTTTGATGTCCATTTGAAGGGCGGTCACGCCTTCACGTGTACCCGCTACTTTAAAGTCCATATCACCTAAGTGGTCTTCATCACCTAAGATATCTGAAAGCACCACAAATTTCTCTTCTTCTTTCACTAAGCCCATTGCGATACCTGCAACAGCCGCTTTTATTGGTACACCCGCATCCATTAATGCTAAAGACGCACCACATACAGACGCCATAGAAGAAGAACCGTTAGATTCAGTGATTTCAGATACAACACGTACAACATACGGGAATTCTGCAAGGCTTGGCATAACAGCCGCTACACCACGTTTTGCTAAACGACCGTGACCGATTTCACGGCGTTTTGGTGAGCCAATCATACCCGTTTCACCTACGGAGTATGGAGGGAAGTTGTAGTGGAATAAGAAGTGATCTTGACGTTCACCTGTTAATTCATCAATGATTTGTGCATCACGCTCAGTACCTAATGTTGCAACGGCTAATGCTTGCGTTTCACCACGGGTGAAAATTGCAGAACCGTGAGTACGTGGTAATACACCTGTGCAAATATCTAATGCACGAACGGTATCAACGGTACGGCCGTCAATACGTGGTTCACCAGCAATGATACGGCCACGAACGATTTGGCTTTCAAGTGCGGTGAAAATATCTACGATTTTACCTTCGCTGATTTCTTCATCTTCAGCAGTGATTTGTGCAATAACATCTGCTTTAATCGCATCAATTTGTTCGTAACGAGCTTGTTTTTCAGTAATGCGGTATGCATCGCCTAAACGTGCTTCAGCAATCGCTTTTACTTTGTTGATTAAATCTGTATTTGGTTGTGGCGCAACCCAATTCCAACGTGGTTTGCCTGCTTCTTTTGCAAATTCTTTGATTGCTTCAATCACAACTTGTTGTTGTTGATGACCGAATACGACCGCTGCTAACATTTGTTCTTCAGTTAAAATGTCAGCTTCAGATTCGACCATTAATACGGCTTTGTCAGTACCTGCAACCACTAAGTCCAAACGGCTTTGTTTTTGTTCAGCCATGGTTGGGTTTAATACGAATTGGTTGTCAATAAAACCAACACGCGCAGCACCGATAGGGCCATTGAAAGGCACACCAGATAAGGTTAATGCCGCAGAAGCACCGATCATTGCCACTAAATCAGGGCTGATTTGTGGGTTTACAGAAACCACAGTCGCCACAACTTGGATTTCGTTGAAGAAACCTTCTGGGAATAATGGACGAATTGGACGGTCGATTAAACGTGCAATTAAGGTTTCGCCTTCAGATGGACGACCTTCACGTTTGAAAAAACCACCAGGGATTTTACCCGCCGCATAAGTACGCTCTTGGTAGTTTACGGTTAATGGGAAGAAGTCTTGACCTTCTTTCACATCTTTTTTAGCCACAACAGTCACGAATACCGTGGTATCGTCCATGCTTGCCATGACCGCAGCAGTTGCTTGACGTGCAATTGCGCCGGTTTCTAGAGTAACGGTATGTTGACCGTATTTAAATTGTTTAACAATTGGATTCACAATGTTTTCCTTAAAATTCATATTAAAAACAATGCCTTATTTTCCAGATTGCGACTAGCAAAAGAAATCTTTTATAAAAATAACCGCACTTTCGAGCGCTTAAAATTGCTTTTGATAGCCGCACGCTAATGTAGAAAATAAAGCCCATGCATTATACAGAGGTTTTTGTGTGATTGGTAACTTTATTTCATTTAACCGACTTGGTATCATGGTGCAACTTTTATCCACCATAAGGAAAATTCTATGATAATTAGCAGCTTAACCAGCCCAAATTTTAAAGTTGGTTTACCAAAAGTGATTGCTGAAGTATGTGATTATTTAAATACGTTAGATTTGAACGCGTTAGAAAATGGTCGCCATGATATTAACGATCAAATTTATATGAACGTAATGGAACCAGAAACTGCAGAACCAAGCAGCAAAAAAGCAGAATTACATCATGAATACTTAGATGTTCAGGTGTTAATCCGCGGTACGGAAAATATAGAAGTTGGCGCTAATTATCCTGATTTGTCTAAGTATGAATCTTACAACGAAGCAGATGATTATCAACTTTGTGCAGATATTGATGATAAATTCACCATCATAATGAAACCAAAAATGTTCGCTGTATTTTATCCTTACGAACCGCATAAGCCTTGCTGTGTAGTGAATGGAAAAGCAGAAAAAATTAAAAAATTAGTCGTGAAAGTACCTGTTAAATTAATTTAATTTTTGAAAAAGGGCGGTTAAAAATGTTTTTATTTTTAACCGCCCTTTTTTATTATTTAATCACCGTAATTGACCATTTTGCATCATCAATTTGTTCGAAGTTAGTCACTTCATAACCTTCTTCAGCCGCCCAAGTAGGAATGGCTTCAGTGGCTTGGGTACAGTCGAATTCAATTTCTAGGCCATCTCCCTTATTTAACTTGGCCATAGCTTCCTTAGCTTCAACGAGAGGAAATGGGCAAACAAGGCCGAGAGTTGGTAATTTAACGATCATATAAACTCCTTATGATGCTTTTGCTAGTTTCAAACGTTGTGGACGGATAATAGTGAAGTAGGCTGCTACCCAGGTGCCGAGAATCATCAATGGCAATGATACCCAACCTTGCCAAGAGAAAAAGGCAGTTTCGACTAGACCGTTACCGATAGAACAGCCACCTGCAAGGGTTGCGCCAATACCCATGAGAATACCGCCGAGTCCGCTGCGTAAAATCGTGGTGGCATCTGGTACACGGACACGAAATTCATTGCTTGCTTTCGCGCCGATGAATGACCCGATAAAAATCCCTAAGACTAAGAATACGCCCCAATTTATAAATTTATTGTCTCCAGTAACGAGGAATTGCATGATATTGGCTGATGGGCCGGTAATCCCGAGTCCAAATTCACGACCAGTAGCGACACTGAGTGGCCAAGCGGCAAGTGCGATTAATCCGATTAAAACGGCTGAGAAAAATGGGTGCCAGCGTTTTTCAAATAATAAATGAGCAAGCCCCGTTTTCTTCGGTTTTAATGAGGCCACTTTTACGCTTGGTTTGCTGAGATGTTTGTACACATAGAAAGCAGTCACAAAAGTTAATAATGCGACTAACCACCAAGGTGAAATACCGAATGTATCGTAAATGTTGCGGTGTTCAATATTGATACTACGTAAAGTTTTATTGAATTCTCCTAATGGACCTGTACGCATGATGGCACTTAATAACATATAAGTGAATAATGCGACCCAACTGCCGACTAAGCCTTCTGCAGCGCGATACCATGTACCTGTCGCACAACCGCCAGCAAGAACAATACCAATGCCAAATACAAAGGCACCGATAATTACTGCTAAAAAGGCAAAATTTTCAGCCGGATCCACATTTAATACACCGATTTCTTTTAAGAGAAAGAAACCGATGGATTGCACGGTAATCGCCAATAAAAGGGCTACAAACATTTTGTTATTTTTGGTGACATACATATCACGAAATGCGCCAGTAATACAAAAGCGCCCACGCTGCATCACAAATCCGAGTAAAATTCCGCAAAGTAATCCGGTTAAAAGCATAAATATTCCCTCTCTTTTAGAACTAAGTAGGTTGGTATTTTCTAAAAAAATAAGAAGGTAGCGCCAATAACTTTTAGCTAGAAAATATGTTTTTTTGATATAAAAAAAGTGCGGTTATAAATTTATACTTTTTTACCGCACTGCTTTAGCTATGTAAGTGTAGAGAATATAATGTGAAGATTTTATGGCGCTCTCAAGCGATTTAATGAGTTTCTTAATAATTAACCCCACTCAAAAAAGTGGGGTTAATTGCTTTATATGCGTCAGAAATTTGGTTTATGCAGGAACGCGTTCTGCTACGAGCATTTGTAGTTTTCGTAAAATAACATTTAATACTACGCCATAGGCTGGGACGAACAAGATAATTCCTATAAATAATTTAAATAGATAATCTACAAAGCCGAGTTGTGCCCAATGTTCAGCCATGAAAGGATCTGCACTTTGGTAGAAGGCAACACTGAAGAATACAAACGTATCCGCCATTGAGCCGAATGTCATTGAGCTAGTTGGCGCCACCCACCATGTTTTTAACTGACGTAAGCGGTTAAATACAATCACATCTAGTAATTGTCCTACAACGTAAGCGGTAAAGCTCGCAATAGCAATACGGAATACAAACAGATCAAAATGCGTTAATGATTCGAAACCTTGGAATTTGCTTTCAGAGAATAAAACAGATATGACGTAACTTACAATCAGTGCAGGAAACATCACGACGAAGATGATTTTTCTCGCATCTTCCGCACCGAAAATGCGAACAGTTAAATCAGTAGCCAAAAAGATAAATGGGAATGTGAGCGTTCCCCAAGTGCTGTGGAAAGAAAAATCGTTTGCAGCACCAAGTGCGGTTAATTTTAACGTGATTTCAAAAGGGATTTGTACAAAGTAATTGCTCGCGGCAATGATGAATATGTGGAAAAAGCTGAGCCAGATGATTGCACGACGTTTTTGTTGATCATTAAAGATCGGAGAGTTTAATTTCATGTTGTACCTTTTTAGTTTAAATAAATCGGGGTTAGGGAACCCGAGGTTGAATATAGGGGGCTAGATAATACGCATATTTCAAATAATTGCAAGATTCGATGTTATTTGAGTTTTTATTTTTCACTGAATTTTAGAGTACCTTATCAGAATAAGGTGATTTATTAGAAGAGGGGGGGATTACTCAATGATATGAAGCAATTTTTGCAGTTTTTCCTTAAATTGACGAATGATTTTGTAGCCTTTATTCTATTTGCGTTTTTCATCAAATTTAAAAGGAGAGAAAATGGAGTTACATAATATTCGTGATGAATATACTAAACGAGTGCTTTCACAACATGATTGCCATGAAAATCCAATCTCGCAATTTGAACAGTGGCAGAAAGAGGCTATTCATGCTCAAGTTAATGAGCCTACTGCAATGAATATTGCTACTATTGATGAGCAAGGTCGCCCAAATAGCCGTATGGTTTTGCTAAAAGAAGTCAATGAGCAAGGTTTTGTCTTTTTTACGAATTATCTTAGCCGAAAAGGTAGCTGTATTGAGCGTAATCCTTATGTCGCGCTGACTTTTTTCTGGCCTGAGTTGGAACGTCAAGTGCGAATTGAAGGTAAGGCGGTTAAAATCCCAGCAGAACAATCCGATAAATATTTTGCTACCCGACCTTACACCAGTCGTATAGGGGCTTGGGCAAGTGAGCAAAGTGCGGTGATTTCTAATTATAAATCTTTGCTAGCAAAAGCCGCATTGGTTGCCGCTAAACATCCATTAAACGTGCCTCGACCAGATTATTGGGGCGGTTATTTAGTCGTGCCAGAAACCGTGGAATTTTGGCAGGGTCGCCCAAGCCGTTTACATGATCGCATTAGTTATCGTAAAGAAAGCAATAATTGGATTAGAGAAAGACTTTCTCCTTAGTAAATTGAGCATAAAAATAACCGCACTTTAGTTGTATCACCAAAGTGCGGTTAATTTTTTACAAGTTTTCGTGCTAGCGTTGTTTATTAATGAGTGCTAGTGCTTGTCGTTGTACGATTTGCACGTTTACGATCGTTTTCTGTTAAAAGTTTTTTACGGATACGGATCGATTCTGGTGTCACTTCCACTAACTCATCGTCGTCGATAAATTCAATCGCTTGTTCAAGACTGAATTTTACCGGTGTAGTCAGCACAATCGCATCGTCTTTACCTGACGCACGCATATTGGTGAGTTTTTTACCTTGTAAGCAGTTTACGGTTAAGTCATTTGAACGGCTATGAATACCGATAATTTGACCTTCATAAACTTCTACGTTTGCATCAATCATTAACTTACCACGTTCTTGTAAGCCAAATAATGCATAACCCAGTGCTTTACCTGTTGCATTAGAAATCAACACACCATTTTTACGTTGACCGATATCTCCACCTTTGATTTCATCGTAGTGGCTAAAGCTAGAGTAAAGTAAGCCTGTACCAGAAGTCATGGTCATAAAGTCACCACGGAAGCCAATTAATCCACGGCTAGGAATGATGTATTCTAAGCGAACGCGGCCTTTACCGTCAGGCAACATGTCTCGAACTTCACCTTTACGGATACCTAATGCTTCCATCACAGAACCTTGATGTTGTTCTTCCACATCAATAGTTACTTGTTCGTATGGCTCTTGTTTTTTACCATCAATATCACGATAGATTACTTTAGGGCGAGAAACGGCAAGCTCATAACCTTCACGACGCATATTTTCGATTAACACAGAAAGATGTAATTCACCACGACCAGAAACACGGAATTCATCCGGGTTTGGGGTTTCTTCTACGCGTAATGCCACATTGTGAACTAATTCTTTGTTTAAACGTTCAAGAATTTGACGAGAAGTCACATATTTACCTTCTTGACCCGCAAATGGAGAGGTATTTACACAGAAGAACATGGTTACTGTTGGTTCGTCAACAGTTAATGATGGAAGCGCTTCAACTGCGTTGATATCACAAATTGTATCAGAAATATTTAATTCACCTAAACCAGTGATCGCCACGATATCGCCAGCGTAAGCAACATCTTCTTCATAACGTTGTAAACCAAGGTGACCAAGTACTTGACCGATACGACCTTGACGAGTTTTTCCTTCACTATTGATGATAGTAACAGGTTGGTTTGGTTTAACTGAACCACGCTTAATACGACCAATGCCGATAACACCTACATAGTTGTTGTAGTCTAATTGTGAAATTTGCATTTGGAATGGCGCATCAAGTTCTACTTTGGGAGGTTCAACGTGTTTAACAATGGCTTCAAATAACGGAGTCATATCTTCTGCTAATTCTTCGTGCTCAAGACCTGCGACACCATTTAATGCAGATGCATAGATAATAGGGAAGTCTAATTGCTCATCAGTTGCACCAAGGTTAACGAATAAATCGAATACTTGATCCACCACCCAATCAGGACGTGCGCCTGGACGGTCAACTTTGTTGATAACTACAATTGGTTTTAAACCATGAGCGAACGCTTTTTGTGTCACGAAACGCGTTTGTGGCATTGGGCCGTCAAAAGCATCTACGACTAAAAGTACAGAATCCACCATAGAAAGTACACGTTCAACTTCTCCACCGAAGTCTGCGTGCCCAGGAGTATCCACAATGTTAATGCGGTAGTCATTCCAGTTAATCGCGGTATTTTTTGCAAGAATTGTAATGCCACGTTCTTTTTCAAGATCGTTTGAGTCCATAACTCGCTCATCGACATCACCACGCGCAGATTCAAAAGTACCAGATTGTTGAAGAAGTTTGTCAACGAGGGTGGTTTTACCATGGTCAACGTGAGCAATAATTGCGATATTGCGCAATTTATTAATATCAATGTCGTTTTTCATTTATTACGTTCTTAATGTTTAAGTTTTGTTGGGTGGATTTTTATGCCACCAAATAGTCCAAGTAGTTTAAATTGGTGAGTCACACTCACCCTACGAGAATCTCGAAAGGGCGAAAATTATACACGATATTTCCTTGCTCTGCTACGTTGGTATTTAAAATAAATCCCATGAAAAAACGAAGCGGTTGCATTATAATGCCCTTTTAATTTTATAAAGATTATATACATAGCAAAATAGAGGACTCCTTATGCCAAATGCAAATGCAATTGCCAACGTATTCAAACTGATCGAAGAGAACGATATTAAGTTCGTGCTACTTCGTTTCACCGACATTAAAGGTAAAGAACACGGTGTTTCTATCCCTGTTAGCCTTGTTGATGAAGATATGTTTGAAGATGGCAAAATGTTCGATGGCTCTTCTGTTGAAGGTTGGAAAACCATTAACAAAGCCGATATGCTTTTAATGCCAATCGCTGAGACTGCGGTAGTCGATCCATTTGCGCAGATCCCAACTCTCTCTATTCGTTGTAGTATTTATGAACCAACGACCATGCAAAGTTATGAGCGTGACCCGCGTTCAATTGCTATTCGTGCTGAAAACTATATGCGTTCAACCGGTATTGCTGATCAAGCATTCTTCGGTCCTGAACCAGAGTTCTTCTTATTTGATGATGTACGTTTTGATGTATCAATGAACCGCGCTTCTTTCGCCATTGATGATATTGAAGCCGCTTGGAACACCAATAAAAAATATGAAGGCGGTAATAATGCTTATCGTCCATTAAAGAAAGGTGGTTATTGTGCGGTGGCACCAATTGATACGGCACACGATATTCGCTCTGAAATGTGTTTGATTTTAGAAGAAATGGGCTTAGTAGTAGAAGCGCACCACCATGAAGTGGCGACAGCGGGTCAAAACGAAATTGCAACGAAATTTAATAGCTTAACTTTAAAAGCGGATGAAACGCAAATCTATAAATATGTGGTGCAAAATGTTGCGTTAGAGCACGGCAAAACCGCTTGTTTTATGCCAAAACCAATCACGGGTGATAATGGTTCGGGTATGCACTGTAATATGTCATTAAGCAAAGACGGTAAAAATATTTTCCAAGGTGATAAATATGCAGGTCTTTCTGAAACCGCACTTTATTATATCGGCGGTATTATTAAGCACGCTAAAGCATTAAATGCGTTTACTAACCCAAGCACTAATTCATACAAACGTTTAGTGCCAGGTTTTGAAGCGCCAGTATTATTGGCTTATTCGGCAAGCAACCGTTCTGCTTCAATCCGTATCCCTGCAGTAACTAATCCGAAAGCGATCCGTATTGAAGCGCGTTTCCCAGATCCATTGGCAAACCCATACCTTGCATTCGCTGCATTGTTAATGGCTGGTCTTGATGGCGTGGTAAACAAAATTCACCCAGGCGATGCTATGGATAAAAATCTTTATGATCTTCCACCAGAAGAATTAAAAGATATTCCGGCGGTAGCAAGCTCGCTGGAAGAAGCCTTGAATTCATTAGAAAAAGACTATGAATTCTTAACGCAAGGTGGTGTGTTTGCTAAAGACTTTATCGAGGCATTTATTAGCGTTAAACGTAAAGATGTAGAACGTTTAAATATGACACCACATCCTGTTGAGTTTGAGATGTATTATGCGTAATCATCATTGATGAAATCATTTTTAAAAGTGCGGTAAAATTTACCGCACTTTTCGTTTGAAATTATTTATAACGATACTCGGGTAAAAATGTCGAATACAAATAGAACAATTCTAGTTACTGGTGGAGCGGGTTTTATTGGTTCTGCGCTTGTCCGTTATCTTCTTGAAAAGACACATAATAAGATCGTAAATGTTGATAAGCTGACTTATGCAGGAAATTTAGCCTCACTTAAAACCGTAGAAAACCATCCACATTATGCTTTTGTACAAGCAGATATTTGTGATACTAAAGCGTTGTCTTATATTTTTGCACAATATCAACCTGATGCCGTTATCCATCTTGCAGCTGAAAGTCATGTTGATCGTTCTATAAATGCGTCTTCGGAGTTTATACAAACTAACATTGTAGGAACTTATAGGCTACTTGAATCAACTCTAGACTACTGGCATCGTTTAGATAATCAAAAAAAATCCAACTTCCGATTCTTACATATTTCCACCGATGAAGTTTATGGCGATTTAAAAAGTAACAAAGGTTTATTTACTGAAACATCAGCTTATAAACCTAGTAGCCCTTATTCTGCTTCAAAGGCGGCAAGCGATCATCTTGTTCAGGCTTGGTATAGAACATATGGGTTACCGACAATCATTACACATAGTTCAAATAATTATGGCCCGTATCAGTACCCTGAAAAATTAATTCCATTGATGATTTTAAATGCGATAGAGGGAAAAACACTGCCTATTTATGGCGATGGTTTACAAATTAGAGATTGGTTATTTGTTGAAGATCATATTACTGCATTGTATAGCGTTTTGACGAAAGGAAATATTGGGGAAACCTATAATATTGGCGGAAATAATGAAAAGTCCAATATTGATGTAGTACGTTCTATTTGCTCTTTGGTGGAAGAATGTTTACCTAATAAACCAAAACATATTGATAAATATGAAGATTTGATTTGCTATGTTAACGATAGACCTGGTCATGATATTCGTTATGCGCTTGATACAAGTAAAATCAATAATGAGTTAGGCTGGGTGCCTAAAGAGACTTTTGAATCTGGATTAAGAAAAACGGTAATTTGGTATTTAAACCATCGAGAATGGTGTCAAAGAGTTTTAAATAATGTTAAATAAAAAATAAAACTGGTATAGTTTTATTCCGCGATGAGCTTATATTCGAGAAATAAAAATGGAAATTATATTATCAATAAACCAAGCCTCTGACGCTTGGGGAAAAAATGCTATTTTGAGCTTTGACTCTAATAAAGCTAGAATTCATTTAAAAAATAATGAAAAAACTGACCGCACTTTAGTTCAACAAGCTGCTCGTAAATTGCGTGGGCAGGGAATTAAAGATGTGGAATTGGTCGGTGAAGAATGGGATTTAGAATTTTGTTGGGCATTTTATCAAGGTTTTTACTCGGCGAAGCAAGATTATTCGATTGAATTTCCTCATTTAGATGATGAGCCACAAGATGAATTATTAGCTCGTATCGAATGTAGTGATTTTGTGCGCGGGATTATTAATGAGCCGGCACAAATCCTAACACCATTAAAATTAGCAGAACGTGCAGCAGAATTTATCTTAAACCAAGCGGACATTTATAATGAAAAAAGTGCGGTAAGTTTTAAGATTATTTCTGGTGAGGAACTTGAGCAACAAGGTTATCATGGTATTTGGACTGTGGGTAAAGGCTCTGCTAACTTGCCAGCCATGTTGCAACTTGATTTCAATCCAACACAAGATCCGAATGCGCCAGTGTTAGCTTGTTTAGTTGGTAAGGGGATTACTTTTGACAGTGGCGGCTACAGTATCAAACCAAGTGATGGAATGAGTACAATGCGAACTGATATGGGTGGTGCTGCACTATTAACGGGAGCTTTAGGTTTCGCTATCGCTCGCGGATTAAATCAACGCGTTAAACTGTATTTATGTTGCGCAGAAAATTTGGTAAGCAATAATGCATTTAAACTGGGTGATATTATTACTTATAAAAATGGCGTAACAGCAGAAGTGCTCAATACTGACGCTGAAGGTCGTTTGGTGTTAGCTGATGGATTGATTGAGGCTGATAACCAAAATCCGGGTTTTATTATTGATTGTGCGACTTTAACTGGGGCTGCAAAAGTGGCGGTAGGCAACGACTATCATTCTGTATTATCTATGGATGATGATCTCGTGAATAATCTTTTCCAATCAGCAAAAGAAGAAAATGAACCTTTCTGGCGTTTACCATTTGAAGATTTTCATCGTTCACAAATTAATTCATCTTTTGCCGATATTGCTAATATTGGTTCGGTTCCAGTTGGGGCTGGAGCAAGCACTGCAACTGCATTTTTATCGTATTTTGTAAAAAATTACCAACAAAATTGGTTGCATATTGATTGTTCCGCGACTTATCGTAAATCTGGTAGTGATTTATGGGCTGTTGGGGCCACAGGGATTGGTGTGCAAACTTTAGCAAATTTAATGTTATCAAAATCATTGAAGTAAGGAGATATGATGACAGAAAGAACTTTTTCTATTATTAAACCTGATGCGGTAAAGCGTAATCTAATTGGGGCGATCTTAACTCGTTTTGAGCAAAATGGCTTTAAAATCATAGCCTCTAAAATGGTACGCTTAACTCGTGAGCAGGCTGAAGGCTTTTATGCTGAGCATCAAGGCAAAGAATTTTTTGCTCCTTTAGTTGATTATATGATGTCTTCACCGATAGTAGTTTCTGTTCTTGAAAAAGAAAATGCAGTGAAAGATTACCGCACTTTGATTGGTACAACGAATCCAGAAACTGCAGCAGAAGGTACAATTCGTAAAGATTTTGCATTAAGTCAGCGTGAGAATTCGGTTCATGGTTCGGATAGTGTGGAAAGTGCAAATCGTGAAATTGCTTATTTCTTTACTGATTCTGAAATTTTTGAGCGTTGATTGATAGTAAAAAGCACCTAAACAATAGTTTAGGTGCTTTTAAATTTTTAATGCTTATAAAATTAGACCTTCTTAAGGTTTATAAATGAACTCAATTCCTTCATCATCTTCTTCGCTCCAATCATCATCCCAATCTTCGTTATTATCAAATTGATGCTCAGCTAGTTGTTCCTGATGATAATCTTCCCATTTGAATTTTACTTCTTCAGGTGCAACTTGTTGTGTTTCAGCTTCGCGTGGATTCGCTATGATAAAGTCCATAATATCACGACAAAGTGGTGGAACATTTTTCCCTGTTGCAGCTGAAATCAGGTAATAGTCTTCTTCCCAACCTAATTGTTCAGCAATTTCTTGAGCCCGCTCTTCAGCTTCTTCATCGCTCATCGTATCAATTTTATTGAATACTAACCAGCGTGGTTTTTCTGATAATTTTTCACTGTATTGGAAAAGTTCAGATTCAATAATAGCGACATTATCTGCTGGATTAGAGCCATCAATTGGAGCAATATCGACTAAATGAATAAGCACTCTACAACGTTCTAGATGTTTTAAAAAGCGAATTCCTAGCCCTGCACCATCTGCTGCGCCCTCAATTAATCCTGGAATATCGGCGACTACGAAACTGTGTGAGTCGTCCACTTTCACAACACCGAGACTTGGCACTAAGGTGGTAAATGGATAATCTGCAACTTTTGGTTTGGCTGCTGAAACGGCACGAATAAAAGTGGATTTACCCGCATTAGGTAAACCGAGCATTCCCACATCGGCAAGTAGCATTAACTCTAGTAATAAATCGCGTTTTTCGCCTGGCGTTCCCATTGTTTTTTGACGCGGTGCACGGTTTACCGATGATTTGAAACGGGTATTCCCTAAACCGTGATAACCACCTTTGGCTACCAACATTTTTTGACCGTGTTGGGTTAAATCTCCCAAAGTTTCTTTAGTATCGTTATCAATAGCGCGAGTTCCTACGGGAACAGGTAAAATAATATCTTTACCGCGACGCCCTGTACAATCTGAACTTCGTCCATTCTCTCCACGTTCTGCTGCAAAGCGTTTATTAAAGCGGTAGTCGATTAAGGTATTGAGATTTTCATCGGCTTGTAAATATACATCGCCACCGTCGCCACCGTCGCCACCATCGGGGCCGCCTTTCGGAATAAATTTCTCTCGACGGAAACTTACGCAACCGTTGCCACCATCCCCGGCCTCAATTCGAATAAGGGATTCATCAATAAATTTCATTAAAACTTCTCCAAAATAAACCGCACTTTAATGATTTTTATGCGGTAATAATTTATGTCCAATCGCGGATAAAATTGCCCCGCATACTACAACAAATGCGCCAATATAGCTAATATTATTCAACTCTGGTGCGGCAAAATCGGATGGGCTAAAATAATGCGCAATATGAGAAAATAGAATCGTGAAAAGCGGTACAAGTGTGATAACAACACTGACTTTTGATACATCCCAACGATTAAGTGCTTCCGCATAAGAGCCGTACCCAATTAAGGTATTTAAACAGCAGTAAATAAAACAAATCAGAGCTAAAGGTGTGAGTTCTTGTACTTGTGAGAATTCAGCCATCGGCATAAAGGCTATGGCACAACCTAAATACATCATTAGCAAGATTTGTTGTGAATTAAATTTACGCAACATTAATTTTTGGGCCATTCCATAAGCGACCCAAATAAGGGATCCTGCTACGCTTAAGATGACACCTGTTGAATACTGATTTAGTCCGGCAAATACATCAAAACGATCATTAAAGAATAATCCTAAACCAATTAATAATAAGAAAAGTCCGATCTTTTGGTGCAGCCCCAATTTTTCTTTGAAGATCAGTACACCACAGATAAGCATTCCAAAAGAGGATAAATGAATAAAAATTTGTGCAACTGAAGGTTCAATATAATTCAGTGAACTACTAAATAATAGAAAATTGCCGGTAAGGCCAATTACCCCAATAAGAGCAAGCCAAGCATATTGACCGACTTTCATTGGTTCAGGTAATTTCTTTTTATAAGCAAGTAGGGCTAATAATGAGATTGCGGCTACAATAAAACGATACCATACGATAGTTTGCGCATTCATTACAGATAAAGCTTGTTTGAGAGCGATAGGTAAGGATCCCCAAGCCATAGCGGTAATAAGCGCAAAGGTAAAGCCTAATAAAGGTTGTTGTTTCATTGCTTGGTCGCTTATGTGAAATTAAAAAAGACAAAACGCCCCACAAAATTGTAGGGCGTTTCAATCGAATAGATTTTAAATTATTCAGTAACAATACTTACGTATTTACGGCTTTTCTCGCCTTTTACTTCAAATTTAACTTTACCATCTGCAGTTGCGAATAAGGTGTGGTCTTTACCCATACCTACATTGCTACCAGCGTGGAACTTAGTACCACGTTGACGAACAATGATGCTACCTGCTAATACAGATTCGCCACCGAAACGTTTAACACCAAGGCGTTTAGCTTCAGAATCGCGACCGTTACGAGTTGAACCACCAGCTTTTTTAGTTGCCATCTACTTGATCTCCTCTGAAATTATGCTTGAATCCCAGTGATTTTCACTTCTGTGAACCACTGACGATGACCTTGTTGTTTACGGCTGTGTTTGCGACGACGGAATTTAACGATTTTAACTTTCTCGCCACGACCTTGTGCAACTACTTCAGCCACTACTTTTGCGCCAGTAACTACTGGTGCACCGATTTTAACATCTTCACCATTAACGACCATCAACACAGAATCGAACTCAACTGTTGCGCCAGTTGCAAGCTCAAGTTTTTCTAAACGAACAACTTGACCTTCGCTCACACGGTGTTGTTTACCGCCACTTTGGAAAACTGCGTACATAAATACTCCGCTTAATTGTGTTTCCCTGCTCTTTAGCAGTCCACACTTAAAAATTCATATAAATAGGTCGCAAATTCTACGGAAAAATCCTACCTATGGCAAGAATTTATTTACAATAAAATAAAAAAATTCCCTTCATTTGCGGATTGATTTCAGAAAGTCTGAAAATTCGGGTAAAATGCACCGCACTTTTGACTAATAATTGATGAAAAAATGAAGAAACAAGATCTTATGAGCATAGACGCGATCCAGAAACTTGCAGATCCCGATATGCAAAAAGTTAATCAAAATATTCTTGCTCAGCTTAATTCAGATGTTCCATTAATAGGCCAGTTAGGTTTTTATATTGTTCAAGGTGGTGGTAAGAGGATCCGTCCATTGATCGCAGTTCTCGCAGCTCGATCTTTAGGGTTTGAAGGCTCTAATTCAATTACTTGTGCTACTTTTGTTGAATTTATTCATACTGCCTCTTTACTACATGATGATGTGGTGGATGAGTCCGATATGCGTCGTGGGCGCGCTACGGCGAATTCAGAATTTGGCAATGCTGCAAGTGTACTTGTAGGAGACTTTATTTATACGCGTGCATTTCAATTGGTTGCAGAATTGGAGTCATTGAAGATTTTGGGAATTATGGCCGATGCGACTAACGTTTTAGCGGAAGGCGAAGTTCAGCAGTTAATGAATGTTAATGATCCTGAAACGAGCGAAACTAATTATATGCGTGTAATTTATAGCAAAACTGCCCGTTTATTTGAAGTGGCTGGTCAGGCTGCGGCAATTGTTGCGGGCGGAACAGAAGCTCAAGAAAAGGCTTTACAAGATTATGGGCGTTATCTTGGAACTGCATTTCAGCTTGTGGATGATGTATTGGATTATAGTGCAAATGAGCAAGCTCTAGGTAAAAATGTAGGCGATGATTTAGCTGAAGGAAAACCAACTCTTCCTCTGCTACACGCTATGCGCCATGGTAATGCTCAACAGGCAGCTTTAATTCGCGAAGCGATTGAGCAAGGTGGTAAACGTGAAGCTATTAATGAAGTATTAGCGATTATGGCTGAGCATAAGTCTTTAGATTACGCGATGAATCGTGCGAAAGAAGAGGCTCAAAAAGCAGTAGATGCAATTGCAATGTTGCCAGACAGTGATTATAAGAAGGCATTGATTTCTTTGGCGTATTTGTCTGTGGATAGAAATTATTAGTCCTTAATTTAGCTTATATACTTAATACCAATTAATTTTAATTAAACTTTATGAATACAGAACTTCAATCTAAACCTGAGCAAAGTGCGGTTAATTTTCAAGGTAAAACTCGTAAACAAAAGGTACGCAAAGATCCTAATGCACCTTTTATTCGTGAAAAACTTGAGTTGCCAGATGGACATAATAAACTCCTTTTACATTCATGCTGTGCGCCTTGCTCGGGTGAAGTGATGGAAGCAATCCTTGCATCTGGCATTGAATTTACGATTTATTTTTACAATCCAAACATTCATCCACTCAAAGAATATTTAATTCGTAAAGAAGAAAATATTCGTTTTGCTCAAAAATTTGGCATTCCATTTATTGATGCAGATTACGATCGTCAAAATTGGTTTGATCGTGCCAAAGGAATGGAATGGGAGCCAGAGAGGGGAATTCGCTGTACTATGTGTTTTGATATGCGTTTTGAAAAAGCCGCTGAATATGCTCATGAACACGGTTTCCCTGTGTTTACTAGTTGCCTGGGTATTTCTCGCTGGAAGGATATGAATCAAATCAATGGCTGTGGGCATCGCGCTGCCGAAAAATATGATGATGTTATTTATTGGGATTATAACTGGCGTAAAGAAGGTGGCTCGCAACGCATGATTGAGATTAGTAAGCGAGAGCGATTTTATCAACAGGAATATTGCGGTTGTGTTTATTCTTTACGTGATAGTAATAAATGGCGAGAAGAGACAGGTCGTCAAAAAATTGAAATCGGAAAATTGTATTATAGCGCTGATTAATATGATGAATGCAAAAAGGCTTGGAATTCCAAGCCTTTTTCTTTGCGAAATTATTCGCCTAAACGCTCTTTAATACGAGCTGATTTACCTGAACGTTCACGTAAGTAGTAAAGTTTAGCTTTACGTACCGCACCTTTACGTTTAACTGCGATAGAATCTACAGCTGGTGAGTGAGTTTGGAATACACGCTCAACGCCTACGCCGTTAGATACTTTACGTAAAGTGAATGCTGAGTGCAAGCCACGGTTACGAATTGCAATAACCACGCCTTCGAATGCTTGCAAACGACGTTTGCTACCTTCAACTACCCATACTTTAACTTCTAAAGTATCACCTGAGCGGAAACTAGGTACGTTTTGTTTTAATTGTTCTTGTTCAAGTTGTTTGATAATGTTAGACATTGTTTGATCCTTTATTGATCCTAGATGTAACTGAAACTAACTGTTATGCTCGGCTTGCGCCTCTTTTAACAGTTTACGTTGTTCGTCAGTCAGAGCTAGGCCTTCCAAGAGCTCAGGGCGTCGGAGCCACGTTCTTTGTAGCGATTGTTTTAATCGCCATTTCCGAATTTCTTCGTGATGTCCCGATATCAGCACGGGTGGTACAGTTAATCCTTCTAACACTTCCGGTCTAGTGTAATGCGGGCAATCTAATAAACCGTCTGCAAAAGAATCTTCTTCTGCTGAGGCTTGTTTGCCTAATACACCAGGAATAAAACGTGCAACGGCATCAATTAATGTCATTGCCGGCAATTCCCCACCGGTCAGAACGTAATCGCCAATTGACCATTCTTCATCAATTTCAGTTTGAATCAACCGTTCATCAATACCTTCGTAACGTCCACATACCAAAATCAATTTCTGATTTTGAGCAAGCTCGGTTACACCGCCTTGATCGAGTTTACGTCCTTGTGGCGAAAGGTAAATCACCTTTGCGCCTTCTCCTGCCGCTGCTTTCGCAGCATGAATCGCATCCCGTAAAGGTTGCACCATCATCAGCATTCCCGGGCCACCACCATAAGGACGGTCATCCACGGTTTTATGTTTGTCGAATGTAAAATCTCTTGGAGTCCAACATTCCACTTGCAGAAGATTATGTTTTACGGCTCTGCCCGTAACCCCAAATTCCGTAATCGCTTTAAACATTTCGGGGAATAATGAAATCACCCCTATCCACATAAAAAGCCTACTACATTACGTTTGTGCATACTTGAGATTAGAAACCAGCGTCCCAATCCACTTCAATAGTTTTCGTGGTGAGATCGACTCTTTTAACTACTTGTTCATACAAAAACGGAATTAACCGCTCTTGTTTTCCAAAAGCATCTTTAGTATTGGCTTTAACCACTAACACATCATTAGAACCGGTTTCCATCATTTCTGTTACGGTTCCCATTGCATAACCTTCTAGGTTGACGACAGAGCAACCAATTAAATCGTGCCAATAATAATCGCCTTCTTCAAGTTCAGGGAAAACAGATAAATCCACACCAATTTCAACATTCGCTAAAATTTGTGCGGCTTCACGATCATCAACGCCTTTTAATTTCATGATGATTTCGTGATTATGATGACGCCAGTTTTCTAATTCTGTTGGCTGCCATTCACCTTTGATTTTTAAAAACCAAGGTTGATACTCAAAAATGCTTTCAGCTTGTTCTGTTGATGAATAAATACGTAACCACCCACGAATACCGTAGGTTGAGCCTAATTTGCCCACAACTTCAATACGTTGTTGTTCCATATTTCTCACCTATCTTAGCTTAAGAACTAAATCAAAAAGCAAAATTATGCTGCTTTTTGAGCTTCTTTTACCAAGCTCGCAACACGATCAGAAAGTGACGCACCTTGACCAACCCAGTGGTTAACACGGTCTAGGTCGATACGAACACGTTCTGCGTTACCTTGTGCGATTGGGTTGAAGAAACCTACACGCTCAATGAAACGACCGTCACGCGGTGAACGGCTGTCAGCTACTACGATTTGATAAAATGGGCGTTTTTTAGCTCCGCCACGAGATAAACGAATGGTTACCATAACCTTCCTCTAAATGTTTAATTACTAAAAGAATATTCCTAAACTCGAAAGCGATTTAAGAATATAGCTTACTTTTTTCTCTGTATATATAGACAAAAAGCCTGCGAATTTTATACTTTTTGAGCAAAATTGCAAGTTTTGGATGAGCATTCTAATAAGTACGTTATATTCTCTTGAAAAAGTAAACATTATCATTCACATGCAATTTTGTTTTACGTATAATCTAAGAAACTCTTAAACAGTTTTAGGTCAAGTTTACGCGTTAAGCGGTATTTTACATTGATAAAATATCAGTTAAATGAGGTTTATTATGAAAATCGGTTTTCATTCTGTGTTACTTGGATTAGCGTCATGTATTGGCATTCAACAATCTGTGATAGCAAGTCCTCCTCCATCTTCTCACCAATCAATATCTACTGAGTCCGCTGAGGCTTTAAAGCAACAATTTTCAATCGCTTTAGCTAAACAAGAAAAACAACAAGTTTCGATTTTACAGAAAAAACTTACCGCACTTTTTTCTTTACCTCCTCAATTCCTAGATAATCAGATCCAAATAAGTGAAAAAATCCTCACTCGCATTTTTAAAACAGATAAAAATCTCACCCCTAAATTTCTTGATTACTTATACTTTGAGCCGATAAATACTGGCGATGCTAATTTAATTCAGGAAATGAAGAAAAACTTATTGGTGTCTTTTTTAGCGAATGAGCAGGCAAAAATTTATATTCGTCAAACAGATAATTCGGAGCAATTTGTTCAGGCTTTACTAGAAAGGGGAGCAAAAGCAGATCAAATCATATTATTGTCTTTGGATACTAAAGGCATATTTCAAAAAATTATTGAACAGATACATCAAGATTTTCCTAATCAAACAACTTTTTCTATTACTGAGAATAGAGTGAGTTTGATAACCCCTTCTTCTGAAATTAAGCCCCGCCTTGCTCTAGCTAATATGATGTTTGCTCGCCAATTTAAAGGGGTGGAGGTTGATGATTTTTCGTATTTAGATCAAGCACGTGAAAATCTTCAACACAATAACTATGCTATTCGTTATAAGACTTTCCAAGCAATGCTTGAAGGCTTAAATTAATCCGTTTACTCATAAGGAGCCATTATGTTTTTATCTAAAAAATCAGTTACCTTTGCAGTTAGTGCGTTAGCAATGCTTTGCTCTGGTTCAACCTTTGCTAAAGAAGCGCCACAAGCTCATAAAGCTGTGGAGTTAAGTATCTTACATATTAATGACCACCATTCTTACTTGGAACCGCACGAAGCGAGAATTAATTTAAATGGTCAACAAACAAAGGTTGATATTGGTGGTTTTTCTGCTGTGAATGGAAAACTTTATGAGTTACGTAGAAAGTATAAAAATCCATTAGTGCTACATGCTGGTGATGCGATTACTGGTACGCTGTATTTCACCCTTTTTGGCGGTTCCGCTGATGCGGCTGTCATGAATGCAGGTAATTTTGATTATTTTACTTTGGGTAATCATGAATTTGATGCGGGCAATGAAGGTTTATTAAAACTACTTGAGCCATTAAAAATCCCAGTACTTTCAGCCAATGTTATTCCTGATAAAAATTCAATTTTATATAACAAATGGAAACCTTACGATATTTTCACTGTGGATGGAGAAAAAATTGCTATTATTGGTTTAGATACCGTGAATAAAACGGTTAATTCCTCTTCACCAGGTAAAGATGTGAAGTTCTATGATGAAATTGCTACCGCACAAATTATGGCAAATGCGCTAAAACAACAAGGTATTAATAAAATCATTTTACTTTCACATGCAGGTAGTGAAAAAAATATCGAAATCGCTCAAAAAGTGAATGATATTGATGTGATCGTTACTGGGGATTCACATTATTTATACGGAAATGATGAATTACGTGGTTTAAAATTGCCAGTAATCTATGAATATCCACTTGAATTTAAAAATCCGAATGGCGAACCAGTATTTGTAATGGAAGGTTGGGCTTATTCTGCTGTTGTGGGTGACTTAGGTGTGAAATTCAGTCCTGAAGGTATTGCATCGATTACTCGTAAAATTCCTCATGTGTTAATGAGTTCTCATAAACTTCAAATGAAAAATGCGGAAGGTAAATGGACTGAATTAACAGGCGATGAACGTAAAAAAGCACTTGATACTTTAAAATCAATGAAGAGTATTTCACTTGATGATCATGATGCAAAAACAGACATGCTTATTTCAAAATATAAAAGTGAAAAAGATCGTTTAGCGCAAGAAATTGTTGGTGTTATCACTGGTTCTGCAATGCCGGGTGGTTCAGCGAACCGTATCCCAAATAAAGCAGGCTCTAATCCAGAAGGTTCTATCGCGACACGCTTTATTGCAGAAACGATGTATAACGAACTCAAAACGGTGGATTTAACTATTCAAAATGCAGGCGGTGTGCGTGCGGATATTTTACCAGGCAATGTAACCTTTAATGATGCTTATACTTTCTTACCTTTCGGAAATACATTATATACCTATAAAATGGAAGGTTCGTTAGTGAAACAAGTGCTTGAAGATGCGATGCAATTTGCTTTAGTTGATGGATCTACAGGGGCATTCCCTTATGGCGCAGGCATTCGTTACGAAGCGAATGAAACACCAAATGCAGAAGGTAAACGTTTAGTCAGTGTGGAAGTCTTGAATAAACAAACCCAACAATGGGAACCAATTGATGATAATAAACGTTATCTCGTTGGTACTAATGCTTATGTAGCTAGCGGTAAAGATGGTTACAAAACTTTTGGTAAATTATTTAACGATCCAAAATATGAAGGCGTTGATACATACTTGCCTGATGCGGAAAGTTTCATTAAATTTATGAAAAAACATCCGCACTTTGAGGCTTACACTTCATCAAATGTGAAATTTAATGCTTCTAGTGATGCGTTACCTAAAAAATAAAAACTGAAATAGACTAAAAATAGCGCGTATTTAACGCGCTATTTTTGTTCTTAGTCTGTAGCTTGAAAACTTCATAGATGATTGAGAATCTTGATTATTCCACACCTGAATGGTTTCTCGTGGAAAATAAATTCCCTAGAAAGGTTGAAAAATAGGGTGGTTTATTGCGATAATCTAGGCCATTTTTGGGGAGATCTTTCAAGTAGTCAAATTTGTTTTAGGCTGTTTATTTTAGTTAGAAAGATCAAATTTTTATTTCACCTTTAATTTAATTAGAAAAGAACAATGGCGGAAAAACGTAATATTTTTTTAGTGGGACCAATGGGTGCAGGTAAAAGCACTATCGGTCGTCAATTAGCACAACAGCTTAATATGGATTTTATTGATTCCGATGCCGTGATTGAAGAGCGTACTGGCGCGGACATTAGCTGGATTTTTGATTTGGAAGGTGAAGAAGGCTTCCGTAAGCGTGAAGAACGCATTATTAATGAGCTTACTCAAATGCAAGGCATTGTACTTTCAACGGGGGGGGGCGCGGTGCTTTCTAAAGAGAGTCGTAATTATTTATCTGCACGCGGTATTGTGATTTATTTGGAAACAACGGTGGAAAAGCAATTCCAACGTACTCAACGTGATAAAAAACGTCCATTGCTCCAAGATGCAGAGAATCCTCGTCAAGTATTGGAAGATTTAGCAAAAATTCGCAATCCGCTTTATGAAGAAATTGCGGACATCACTTTGCCAACCGATGAGCAAAATGCCAAAGTAATGGTAAATCAAATTGTTGATTTAATTGATAATATGAATGGATTGAATGGTGCACTTTAAACACACCTAAGGATAAATTATGCTGTGCGTCAACGTGGAATTGCAAGAGCGTCGCTATCCTATTTTAATTGGTAGCGGATTGTTACAAGATGAACGTAGTTACCCGATTAAACGAGGGGATCGCGTGATGATTGTAACGAATCCCACGGTCGCACAGTTTTATCTCGATACAGTCATCTATGCGTTAGAAAAACGTGGTTGCGTGGTCGATCATGTTTTATTGCCAGATGGCGAAAAATACAAAACGCTTGAATCTTTAAACTTAATTTTCACCGCACTTTTGCAAGGTAATCATGGGCGAGATACCACGATTATTGCATTGGGTGGCGGTATAATTGGCGATGTTACTGGATTTGCTGCGGCAAGTTATCAGCGTGGCGTGCGTTTAATTCAAATTCCAACCACATTGCTTTCCCAAGTGGATTCTTCAGTGGGTGGTAAAACGGCGGTTAATCATGAATTAGGCAAAAATATGATTGGCGCGTTCTATCAGCCATCAATGGTTATTATTGATACGCTCACGCTTAATACGCTCCCTAAACGTGAAGTAAACGCGGGTCTTGCCGAAGTTATCAAATACGGTGCCATTTTAGATTACGAATTTTTTGAATGGCTAGAACAACATATTGATGAACTTATCGCTTTGCATCCAGAGGCACTTCAACATTGTATTTCCCGTTGTTGTCAAATTAAAGCGGATGTGGTTGCGAGAGATGAAACAGAAAAAGGCGATCGTGCATTGCTTAATCTTGGACATACTTTTGGGCATGCTATTGAAATTCATCTAGGTTATGGAAATTGGCTTCATGGTGAAGCTGTTTCGACAGGAATGATGATGGCAGCGGCGCTTTCGGAAGAACTTGGAGATATTTCTATTGCAGATGTGTCTCGCCTTGAAAAATTACTTGCTCGTGCCAATTTGCCCACCGTATCACCGGATACAATGCAGCCGGAGGACTATTTACCGCATATGATGCGTGATAAAAAAGTTCTAGCGGGTAAATTGCGTCTGGTGCTACTCAAATCTCTAGGCCAAGCTTATGTGGCGAATGATACTGATCATACCCTCGTGTTAAACGCAATTCGTCGTTGTACTCAAACGGATTAAGATGTTACGTCCGAAAAAACAATCTTTAAAACCTAAGTTAAAACACCGTCCATTTTTAAAATGGGCGGGGGGAAAATTTCGTTTAACGGACGACATAAATAAGGCCTTTCCAAACAAAAAAAACTGCTTAATTGAGCCATTTGTGGGCGCTGGAGCGGTATTTCTGAATTCTAATTTTGAACGCTATATTTTGGCAGATATCAATCCAGATTTAATCAATCTATTCAATATTGTTAAAGAAAATGTAGAGGGTTATATTGAAGCTTGTAAGCCGATCTTTTTCGCTGATGATGCCAATACACCCGATTATTACTATACTAAACGTCGTCAATTTAATGTTTCTAAGGATCCTTTCGAACGTTCGATTATTTTTTTGTATTTGAACCGTTTTGGGTTTAACGGATTATGCCGTTATAACAGCAAAAATGAATTTAATGTGCCTTTTGGGGCTTACAAAACTCATTATTTTCCAGAAGATGAATTACGTTATTTCGCGCATAAAGCGCAAAGTGCGGTATTTTTATGCTGTGATTTTCAAAAAACTTTTGAACTGACCGATAAAGATTCGGTGATTTATTGTGATCCGCCGTATGCTCCGCTACAACAGGATACTAATTTTACTGGTTATGCGGGGAATGAGTTTGGCTTAGCGCAGCAACGTGCTTTGGCAGATTTAGCGAAATCTATACAAAAAGAAAAACAAATTCCGGTATTGATCTCGAATCACGATACTAAATTTACGCGTGAAATTTACAATGGTGCTAAATTTAAACGGGTAAAAGTTCAACGTTCTATTAGTCAGAATTCAGAAAAACGTGTAAAAGTGAAAGAATTGATTGCGATATTTGGTGCTCGTAAATAATAAAAATAAACCGCACTTTTGTTAGTGTTCGGTTAGATGACTGTTTTTCTTTAAATCATCCAGCGTATTAAAATTCTCGAAATTTCCTTCTTTTTTTGTAAATTTTACTGAAATCCCGCCATTTTCTTTCATAAACTGTAAAAGGCGTCGTTCACCCGATGCTAAATAGTGTCGTAATTTTTCTTTTACCTGAACGGACATCAAACAAAAAACGGGGTGTTCACGTTCTTCATCGCAAGCATAAGCAATTAAAGTGCGGTCATTTTTAACCGTACTTTTAAGTTTATCTAAAAGATTCATAGGAAAAAAAGGCGTATCACAAGGTGTAAAAAGGATGACGTCGCTTTTTGTCTTTTCTAGAGCTGTTAGCATGCCGCTCAATGGCCCTTGAAAATCGGGTAGTTCATCGGAAAAAACAGGAAAGCCAAATTTTGCATATTCTGTTTGATTTCGGTTAGCGTTAATTGAAATCTTATGAATTTGTGGTTGCAAGCGATTAATAACATGTTGAATTAAAGATTGTTTACCTAAAATCTGTAATCCTTTATCTTGCCCGCCCATTCTGCGTGCTTTACCACCAGCCAAAATTACCGCGCTTATTGTAATTGTCATATTTTAATCTATTGTTATTTCAAGTATCATTTGCCTATTTTTTACGATTAAAAAGGAAATAGCAATGAAATGTAAGCGTTTAAATGAAGTTTTGGAACTTTTACAGCCTTATTGGTCTAAAGACCCGGATTTGAGCTTAATGGAAATTTTGCAAAAAATTGCCAATGAATCAGGTTTCCAAAAGCCATTAAATGAATTAACTGATGAAGTGATTATTTATCAGTTAAAAATGGATGGTACCGATAAACATGAGCCAATTCCTGGTCTTAAAAAAGATTACGAAGAAGATTTTAAAACCGCATTGCTCCGTGCTCGTGGTATCATTAAATAAGAAGGAAAGCAAATGAAAAAAGTATTACTTGCGTTAGGTTTAGGTATCAGCACGCTTATGTCTGTAAATGGTTTTGCTGCAGATTTACAAGAAGGCAAACAATATGTTCAAGTGAGTCAACAGGCTTCACAGCAAAAAGAAGTGATTGAGTTTTTCTCATTCTATTGCCCGCATTGTTATGCCTTTGAACTGGAATACAAAATTCCACAACAAGTCGCAGATGCTTTACCAAAAGATGTGAAATTTAAACAATATCATGTAAATTTCTTAGGTCGCCAGTCTGAAAATTTAACGCGAGCTTGGGCGTTAGCAATGGCATTAGGTGCTGAAAGTAAAGTAAAGGCACCATTATTTGAAGCGGCTCAAAAGGATGCCTTGAAATCAATGGATGATATTCGAGCTATTTTCTTATCGAATGGTGTAACCGCGGAGCAATTTGATGGAGGCATTAATAGTTTTGCAGTAAATGGTTTGGTGAATAAACAAGTGAATGCAGCAGAACAATTTAAAGTGCGTGGCGTACCTGATTTTTATGTCAATGGAAAATTCCGCGTAAACCCTGAAGGTTTAAATTACGATGATTTCGTGAAAGATTATGTGCAAACCGTAAAAGGTTTATTGCAAAAATAACGAAAAATTGGTTTAATGCCTGCCCTATTTTGTAAATATTAATGAAAGAAGAGAGAATATTATGGCTGCAAGTTTTAGCGTAACGCGTCGTTTCTTTGACGACAAAAACTACCCACGTGGTTTTTCCCGTCACGGTGATTACACAATCAAAGAATCACAGGTGCTTGAGCAATATGGCCAAGCGTTCAAAGCATTAGACTTAGGGGAACGTGAGCCAGCGACTAAAGAAGAAAAAGATTTCGTCGCTTTTTGCCGTGGTGAGCGCGCAGCAGAGACTTTCTTTGAAAAAACTTGGAATAAATATCGTACTCGTATTAACACTAAAAAACGTGTTTACACCTTATCTGGTGATGTGAGTGAAGCTGCCTCTGGCGGTGAAGATTATTCCGGCGAATAAGATATGTTGAACAAGGCAGGCGGAAGTCTGCCTTTTGTTTTTGAATAGCTTGTGAAATCACGCGTAATTCACGGCTAATAACTTTATTCTCCTATCTTTGTATGAATGATTCGTCTTCACACGCCCTATGAATACTAATTTCTATGCAATTACCGATTTCTCAATACAACGAACTGCTACAAAAAAAACTTGAAAAGTTAACTGCACTTTTGCGCCCTTTCAATGCACCGGATATTCAAGTTTTTGACTCCCCAACAAGTCATTATCGCATGCGTGCGGAGTTTCGTATTTGGCACAAGCAAGATGATTTTTACCATATTATGTTTGATCAAGCGACGCTACAGCGTTATCGCGTGGATGAGTTTCCAATCGCTAGCACGTTGATTAATCGTATGATGCGCACCTTATTACCCTTGTTAAAACAACAAGAAGTGCTACACAAAAAATTATTCCAAATTGATTACCTTAGCACTTTGAGTAATAAGATTATTGTGAGCTTGCTTTATCATAAAACACTCACTGAAGAATGGGAAAGTGCAGCGAAAAATTTGAAAGAAAAATTGACCGCACTTGGCTTTGATGTGCAGCTTATCGGACGTGCCAACAAACAAAAAATCTGCTTAGATCAAGATTATGTGGATGAAGTTTTACCTGTGAATGGCAGAAATTATGTCTATCGCCAAGTCGAGAATAGTTTTACCCAGCCAAACGCAACGGTAAACTGCAAAATGCTTGAATGGGCAATTGATTGTACCCAAAATAGTAAAGGTGATTTATTAGAACTTTACTGCGGTAATGGCAATTTTTCTATCGCACTTGCACAAAATTTCCGTAAGGTATTAGCAACAGAAATCGCCAAACCTTCCGTAGCTGCCGCACAGTTTAATATCACTGAAAATAAAATCGATAATTTACAAATTATCCGTATGTCGGCAGAAGAATTTACGCAGGCAATGAATGGGGTTCGAGCCTTTAACCGCTTGAAAGGGATTGATTTAAAATCTTACGAATGTAATACCATTTTTGTCGATCCACCTCGTGCAGGGCTTGATCCTGATACAGTGAAACTTGTACAAAATTACGATCGCATTTTGTATATTTCCTGTAATCCACATACGCTGTGCGATAATCTTGTTGAACTTTCAAAAACGCACCGTATTGAAAAAGCTGCGTTATTTGACCAATTTCCTTACACTGACCACATGGAAAGCGGCGTATGGCTCATTCGCAAGTAGGAATTCAGCTGATTTCTGAATCTTCAGAAAAAACATTAGCAGAATTGACCGCACTTTGTGCTGAACATAACATTATTCATGATGAACAAAGCCCACTTGCGCTTGTTCAAACCGATGAACGTTTAGAGCTTCGTAAATTAGATGAACCTAAACTCGGGGCGGTTTATGTTGATTTTGTAGGCGGCACAATGGCTCATCGTCGTAAATTTGGTGGTGGACGTGGAGAAGCGGTAGCGAAAGCGGTGGGGATTAAAGGTTCGGAATTGCCAACCGTTATTGATGCAACAGCAGGTTTAGGGCGTGATGCCTTTGTGCTAGCCTCGATTGGCTGCCAAGTTCGGTTAGTGGAACGTCATCCTGTTGTTTTTTTACTTCTACAAGATGGTTTAAATCGAGCTTATCAAGATGAAGAAATCGGCGAGATGTTGCAACAAAATTTGCGCTTGCTGAATGTTCATCATATTAATAAACTTGATCCTAATATCGATTATGCCGATGTGGTTTACCTTGATCCAATGTATCCGCATAAACAAAAATCTGCGCTAGTAAAAAAAGAAATGCGCGTATTCCAGCATTTAGTCGGTGCTGATTTAGATGCCGATGAATTGCTTTTACCTGCACTACAATTAGCTAAAAAACGTGTGGTCGTGAAGCGTCCTGACTATGCAGAATTTCTTTGTGGAAAACAACCGCACTTTAGCCGTGAAACGAAAAATCATCGCTTTGATATTTATATGGGAGCATCACAATGCTAAGAGAAAGTGCCGTTGTTATTAGCTATGAAAATGGCATTGCCAAAGTGAAATGCCAATCTCAAAGTGCCTGTGGCCAATGCGCAGCTAAAAACAATTGTGGAACATCAAGCCTTTCCGAATTAAACGGTAAACGTGGCGAGCATATTTTTAATGTAGAAACATTAATGCCATTACGCGAAGGTCAAATTGTTGAAATTGGATTAGAAGAAAAGTCGATGTTGTTGTCCGCATTATTGATGTATGTTGTACCGCTTTTGACTTTATTGATTGCGACCATGTTGTCTGATTACATCAGCGATAATGAAATCCTGCGTGCAATTTTAATCTTCGGATTAACCGCACTTTCTTTCATTTTTGTAAGAGCTTATAGTAGAAAATTAGGTCAACAAACAGAATTTCAGCCTGTTTTATTGCGCATATTATCTTAAGTTTTTATTCGCTTTTTATTATTTTTGCGATCTAGATCGCAAACTACAAAGCTAATTGAGTAATTGTCTTCCTATTCCAGCAAAATTTCTCTTTTATTCATCGGAGAAACTATGCTGAATTTATTTAAATTACCCATTGAGAAAAGCTCTTTAGAGGCTTGGTCAAAACTTAGTGATGATGTGGCAAAAGTTGCTATTCTAGCAATGCCTGTTATACTTTACGGAGAAACAGTTTTTTTATTGAAAGTATTGAATATTGCTTCCTTACTTGTTGTCACTTACTTTTGCCTAGCTGTTGGGCGTATTTTTCGTCAACTATCGGAGAAGAAATAATATGTGGTTTACAATTGGTCTTGGCATTCTTGCTCTCATATCCATTGCTGCTTTTATTTTTGCAACTTACGCAGCAAAACATTCTTAATTTATTAACCCCGATCTTTCGGGGTTTTCCGTATCTAAAGTGCGGTGATTTTTAAGGTTATTTTTATGAACAATCAGATTCCTTTACTTGGAATTACCGGTTACAGCGGTAGCGGTAAAACAACATTATTAGAAAAACTTATCTCAGAGCTTATCGCTCGTCACATTCGCGTTTCAGTGATTAAACATAGCCATCACAATATGCAAATTGATAAGGAAGGAAAAGATAGTTGGCGTATGAAAGAGGCAGGTTCCTCTCAAGTCATTTTAGCGAATGATGAACGCTGGGCGATCATGACGGAAACGCCAAAACCTGTTTCATTGGATTATTTAGCGCAACAATTTGACCGCACTTTAACGGATTTAGTGTTGGTGGAAGGCTTTAAACAAGAGTCAATTCCAAAGATTTTGCTTCACCGTCAAGAAATGACAAAACCTTTACCAGAAATTGACGAATATGTCGTGGCGGTTGCGACTAATTATCCCCTTGAAATTGATCGCACTTTGTTGGATATTAACCGCATTCCGCAAATTGCCGATTTTATTGAAAATTGGTTGCACCATTTTCACGGAGCACGATGACTGAATCCAATGCCTATCGCGGTTTAGCTTGGGTAGCAGCAATGGCACTTTTTATGCAAAGCCTAGATGCCACCATTCTTAATACTGCCCTACCGGCGATATCCTCCGATTTACATAAACCCGCCTTTGAAATGCAAATGGCGATTATTGCTTATTCTTTAGCCGTTGCATTATTTATTCCTCTTACCGCTTGGGCTGCGACAAAATTTGGGACATTAACCGTTTTTCGCGCTGCAGTGTTGACTTTTATTTTAGGTTCTATCGCTTGTGCTGCTGCTCCTAATTTAGAAAGTTTAATCTTAGCCAGAGTGATTCAAGGGATAGGCGGTGCTTTTATGATGCCAGTGGCGCGTTTAGCAATTATTCAAGCTGTCCCTAAACAACAATTAGTTAATGCTTGGAATTTAATGGCAACTGCAGGTTTGATCGGACCAATTCTAGGGCCTATTTTAGGTGGATGGTTAGTCATTCACGCCAGTTGGCACTGGATTTTTTTAATTAATATTCCAATTGGTGCACTAGGGATTTTGGCATCGGGCAGCGTGATGAGTAACATTAAAGGAGAAGCAGAGAAACTAGATTGGACAGGTTTTTTACTGTTTGCATTAGGGTTAGTCGGCATCACACTTGGTTTGGATTTACTCGGTGAAAGCCAGCATAGTACAATTACAACCTATAGCGTGTTAGTTGTTGGTGTTCTGTTACTCGTGGCGTATTGTAGCTATGCCAAAAACAATGAAGATGCCATTTTACCTTTATCCCTTTTCCGCACTCGTACATTCAGATTAGGCATCATTGCCAATATTTTTATCCGATTATCTGCATCTGGCGTTCCCTTTTTATTGCCTTTGATGTTCCAATTATCTTTCGGTTACAGTGCTGAAATGTCAGGTTGGCTATTAGCGCCGATTGCGCTAATTTCTGTGATTTTGAAAATATTAATTGGACGAATTTTAAATCATTGGGGCTATAAAACAACGTTAATTTCATCCGCACTTTTGATGGCTGGCTCTGTGATTTCAATGGCTTGGTTAGATAAACAAAGTTCTCTGACTTGGATTATTTGTAATCTCATGTGGTATGGCGCTTGCATGTCGATAATTTTCACTTCAATCAATACGTTGACTGTTGGTGATCTTTCAAAACAACAAGCTGGCACAGGTTCTACCGTATTAAGTATTGTACAGCAAGTTGGGATTGGATTTGGTATTGCTGTGTCATCAATAATCTTAAATCTTTATCGACATTTCTTTAGCGCGAGTGATGGCTTACAACAGGCATTCAGCTATACTTTTTTAACTTCATCACTTTTTGCAATCGCCCTTGTTTGGTCGCTTATGAAATTACACAAAAATGATGGCGATCATTTACGAAAAATGCCTTAGATTAATTTGTTATAATCCATAGAACTTTTTTATTTAAAAAAAGCGACATTTGCTTATATCTTATTAAACATTTATTTTAGATAGGATTTATCTAGCATCTTGGTTATATGACAATGCTCGAATAAATCTCTGCCAACAAAGTGAGGAACTATCATGAAGCTAAAAGCAACACTAACTCTTGCGGCTGCAACTCTTGTATTAGCTGCCTGTGATCAATCAGGTTCGACAAATAAACCGACCGCACAAGCTGAAACCAAATCTGCATCTAACAATACTTTCGTTTACTGTACAGCAAAAGCACCTTTAGGATTTAGCCCTGCACTTGTAATGGAGGGAACATCTTATAATGCCAGCTCACAACAGGTGTATAACCGCTTAGTTGAATTTAAAAAAGGCTCAACGGATATTGAACCAGCTTTAGCTGAAAGCTGGGAAATTAGCGATGATGGTTTAACTTACACATTCCATTTAAGAAAAGGTGTTAAATTCCATACAACAAAAGAATTTACCCCAACACGTGATTTTAATGCAGATGATGTTGTATTTTCATTCCAACGTCAGTTAGATCCAAATCATCCATATCACAATGTATCTAAAGGGACTTATCCGTATTTCAAAGCAATGAAATTCCCTGAATTGTTGAAATCAGTGGAAAAACTAGATGACAACACAATTCGTATTACCTTGAACAAAAAAGATGCGACTTTCTTGGCAAGTTTAGGTATGGATTTTATTTCTATTTATTCCGCAGAATATGCTGATGCAATGCTGAAAGCAGGTAAGCCAGAAACAATTGATAATCGCCCAGTAGGGACTGGCCCATTTGTTTTTGTTGATTACAAAACAGATCAGGCAGCCCAGTATGTAGCAAACGAAAACTATTGGAAAGGTAGAACACCATTGGATCGTTTAGTTATCAATATTGTGCCAGATGCGACAACACGTTATGCAAAATTACAGGCTGGATCTTGTGATTTAATTTTATTCCCGAATGTAGCGGATTTAGTCAAAATGAAAATAGATCCAAAAGTACAACTTTTGGAACAAAAAGGTTTGAACGTGGCGTATATCGCGTTTAATACCGAAAAAGCACCGTTTGATAATGTCAAAGTTCGTCAAGCACTGAACTACGCAGTAGATAAAAAAGCGATTATTGAAGCTGTTTACCAAGGCGCAGGTACACCAGCTAAAAATCCACTACCTCCAACAATTTGGAGTTACAACGATGAAGTTCAAGATTATCCGTACGATCCCGAAAAAGCAAAACAACTTTTAGCTGAAGCAGGTTATCCAAATGGTTTTGAAACTGATTTTTGGATTCAACCTGTTGTTCGTGCCTCTAATCCAAATCCAAAACGTATGGCTGAACTTATCATGGCGGACTGGGCAAAAGTTGGTGTAAAAACTAACCCTGTTACCTATGAATGGGCGGATTACCAAAAACGTGCGAAAGCGGGTGAGTTAACTGCTGGTATCTTTGGATGGTCTGGTGATAATGGTGATCCTGATAACTTCTTATCTCCGTTATTGGCAAGTTCAAATGTGGGTAATTCCAATATGGCTCGTTTTAAAAATCCAGAATTTGATGCATTACTAGATAAAGCAATCGGATTAACAAATAAGGAAGAACGCACCGCGCTTTATAAACAAGCGCAAGTTATCATTCATAATCAGGCACCTTGGATTCCAGTTGCGCACTCTGTAGGTTTTGCACCACTTAGTCCACGCGTAAAAGGCTATGTACAAAGCCCATTTGGCTATGATGCTTTCTATGGCGTGAGTGTTGACGGTAAATAATTAATAGCATTTCAGTTCTTTTAGGGCCCTTATTTAGTAAGGGCCTTTTTATTTGAAATATTATCATTTTGTAAAAAATATGTTAAATATATTTTACTTGAGTATAATGCTCAACATTATTCCTCTCGGAAGATAATCCGTAGAATAATGAGATTAATCGTAAATATAAGGAACAAAAATGGATTTCAATCGAATTATCACTCACATGAATGATCATCACAAAGATGATATGGCTGCTCTTTGTAAAAAATTTGGTGGTGCAAATGAAATTACGGATGTGACGCTAGTTAATGTAGATTTTGGTGGTTTAGATTTTAAATATAATGGTGGTAAAACATTACGCGTGGAATTTCCACAACAAGCTGACGCAGGTTCAATTAAACAAGCGATCATTAATCTTTGTGTAGAAAATAAACCAGTTGCAAATTACGATCGTATCAAAGCTAAAATTGATGAATTTCGTCAAGAGTTTAAAAGCTGTGTGCTTGCCACTTTAGATAAAGATGGCTTACCGATGGCATCTTATGCGCCAATTATTTTGCTTGATGGAAAATATTATATTTATATCAGTGCCATTGCAGAGCATTATGACAATTTAAAACGTAATCCTAATCAAGTAGAAGTGATGTTTTTAGAAGATGAAAGCAAAGCAAAATCTATCATTGTACGTACTCGTTTACGCTATAAAGCGAGTGCGCGTTTTATTCCTCGTGAAGATCCAATTGTTGAAAAAGTCTTAGATAAATTAGCGGAAACTATGAACGATGTAGGCGGAATTAAAACGATCCGTGAATTTACTGATTTTGATTTAGTTGAACTTACATTTGGTACAGGCCGTTTTGTAAGAGGTTTTGGCCAAGCTTATTTGATTGATGCTAACGGGGAAATTTCTCATATTGGTGTCAAAGGCAATCCACACGAAAAAGAAAGCGATAAATAATATCGTCTCTTAATGAAGATAAAGGGTTGAGTATAAATTTATACTCAACCCTTTTGTTTACGATAAATTCCAGTGAAATTGAAATTTCTTTATTTTTCACCGCACTTTATTTTCATTAAGGACAAGGTTTACTCACCATAATTTCGATAACCTGTCTGTCAATATGTTGCATACTTTTTGATGCAATAGCACAGAGATTATCAATGGTTCGATCAAGATCATGTTCGACAATCCCTTCGTTGCCAGTAACATGGGTTTCATCCATTGCCATAAGTACCGATTTATAGCCTGAAGCAACGCTGGTGGAGACTTTCATTGCGCAGCTATTGGCTGCGCCATCACAGATGATGCCGCTAATATCGCCAATCATGCTGCAGATACCCATGCTGGCTGTTTCAAATTTACCTGTGAGTAAATAAGCAATACCAGCGCAACTTCCCATTGATGCTGTAGTCACAGCACAAAGTGCGGAGAGTTTTGGTAATTTACTATGAATATAAATGGCCATTAAGTGGGATAAGAAAAGTGCGCGGATTCGTTTTTCCTCACTCACCTTGAGATAATCTGCAACAACGACAACAGGCATCGTTGCCGCAATTCCTTGATTGCCTGAACCTGAATTACTCATTGCTGGCAACGTTGCTCCGCCCATTCTTGCATCTGATGCGGCTGTAGTTTCAATCATAATTTTGCTTAATAAATCATCAGAAATTAAACCGCTACCCACTTGTTTTCTCAATGTGCGGCCAATATGCAAGCCATAATTTTCTCGCAAACCTTCATCTGAAAGTGCTCGATTAAGCTCTGCAGCTTGACGAATAAAACGAATTTTTTCTAATTCAACCGCATTAGAAAATTCAAAAATCTCTCGTGCACTAATTTGTTTAAAAACTTCATAAGGATCGCAATTAGCACATTCGTCTTCCACTTTCTGAAAAATTATTTCACCATTTTTTTCGATCAAAATAACATTGGTATGCTGATCTTGAATTGCGACTTTTACGTAATCATTATCGGCAAACAATGTTGATTCTGAATATAAAATATGTTCGGTTTGATGAATATCTACACTCACTAATTTTTGTTCAAGCATAGTTTTAGTGGCAGTAACTTGCTCTGGGGTAATATGTTTTAATACTTCTAAACCGCCATCTGGATTACCGCCTAATGCACCAATTGCCGCAGCAATGGGTAAGCCGACCATGCCAGTTCCAGGCACTGCAACACCCAATCCATTTTTCATTAGATTAGGAGATACTTTGGCTTCAATGCGTTCAGGTGTTTTGCCCAAATATTTCGCCGCTGTAGCAGATGCGAGCGCAAGAGAAATGGGTTCAGTACAGCCTAGGGCTGGCACAACATCATGTTTAACGATGTGGAGTAATGGTTTTTCAATTTCGTTAAGTCTTTCTTGATTCATAAAATTCTTTTTAATTTGTTAAATACTGTCTTCTTTCTCTATGACTAATATACGCGCTTCACCTTGTGGATGAGCAACATGTTCGGTACCGATACCCGCATAAAAAATATCGGAGCAATACGGCTTTCTCTTGACCATCTTCTTTGTAGCGCATCTCCACCGTACCATCCATGACAGCAAAGACTTCTTCACCGTCATTGATATGCCATTTGTAAGGTTTATCGGTCCAGTGCAGACGCACCGAAATACCATTCATATTGGTAATATCGAGGGCTCCCCAAGCACGTTCTGCCGTAAAGTGGCGACTTTTAATAACTTTATTCATGATTAAATTCCTTAGTGCGCTTTATCCCAATTTTGTCCAACACCCACTTCCACAATCAATGGAACAACTAATTCAGCAGCGGCTTCCATGTGTTGTTTAATTTGTTCACGGAAAAACGCGACTTTTTCTGACCGCACTTCAAATACCAATTCATCGTGTACTTGCATAATCATTTCAATATCTGGATCGTGATGGATTACTTCATCAAGTTTAATCATTGCTCGTTTAATAATATCTGCAGCTGTGCCTTGCATCGGTGCATTTATCGCTACACGTTCTGCTCCTTTACGACGCATGGCATTGGTAGAATTAATATCAGGTAAATATAAACGGCGACCAAATAGTGTTTCCACATAACCTTGTGCTTTCGCTTTTTCACGAATATCGCTCATAAATTGCTGTACGCCAGGGTAGCGTTGGAAATATAAATCCATGTATTTTTGTGCATCTGGACGGGAAATACCAAGTTGGCGTGAAAGTCCAAACGCAGACATTCCATAAATTAAGCCGAAATTAATTGCTTTAGCATTGCGACGTTGCTCGCTGGTGACTTCATCTAATGATACACCGAAGATTTCAGCTGCCGTGGATCGGTGAATATCCTTTCCTTGAGAGAAGGCGTTAATTAAGCCTTGATCGCCGGAAAGATGCGCCATAATGCGTAACTCAATTTGAGAATAGTCAGCGGCGACAATAGAATAACCTTCACGCGCGATAAATGCTTGTCGAATACGACGACCTTCTTCATTCCGAATTGGAATATTTTGTAGGTTTGGATCACTTGATGATAAACGCCCTGTCGCCGTGACTGCTTGATGATAAGAGGTATGCACTCGGCCTGTTTGGGAATTGACCATTTGAGGCAGTTTATCCGTGTAAGTGGATTTAAGTTTACTCAAGCCACGATGTTCAACCAAAATTTTGGGTAATTCGTGGCTATAGGCTAATTCTTCCAATACTTCTTCATTCGTTGATGGTGCACCTTTTGGCGTTTTTTGTAAAACAGGTAGCCCAAGTTTATCGAACAAAATTTCTTGTAATTGTTTGGTGGAGGCCAAATTAAATGGTTGACCCGCTAATACGTAAGCTTGTTCTTCAAGTGCGGTTAATCTTGTGGTAATTTCGTTAGATTGCATAAAGAGGGCATCACTATCAATCAAAACCCCCGTACGTTCCATACGAGAAAGAACATGAAGCAATGGTAATTCCATTGTTTTATACAATTCAACAAGCGTTGGTTCTTCTTGCAATTTCAACCACAGCACTTGTTGTAACTTCATTGTCACATCTGCATCTTCTGCCGCGTATTCTGTGGCTTGTTCTAATGGAATTTGATTAAACGTAAGCTGGCCTTTCCCTTTTCCTGCAATGCTTTCAAATGCGATAGTCTCATGCCCTAAATAACGTTTGGCTAAATCGTCCATATTATGACGACCCGTACTATTTAGCGTATAAGAAAGCAACATCGTATCAAATTCAACACCTTGTAATTCAATACCATGACGGGCAAAAATGCTTTCATCAAATTTAATATTTTGTCCAATTTTGCGAATGTTAGGATTTTCTAAAATGGGTTTGATAGCGGCAAGTGCGGTCGATTTTTCGAGTGTTTTTGGCGCATCCAAATAATCCAATTGCAATGGTAAATAAGCAGCTTCGCCATTTTCAAGAGCAAAAGAGATGCCTACTAAATTTGCAGACATATAATCAAGGCTATCTGTTTCAGTATCAACTGCAATAAGTTTTGCTGCATTGAGTTTTTCAATCCAGCGCGTTAAATCCGTTTGAGTGAGCAAGGTTTTATATTTTGTACGATCGATTTGAATTTTAGGCGCATTTTCTACCGCACTATTTCCCACCGAATTTTGGGCTGGTGATGTCGCCTGATACTGGTTGATTTTTACAGGCTGTTCAGCAGTTTGAGTAATGGAATCTGAGCCATTCATCACTTCATTAAGCCAGCGTTTAAATTCGTAGCGAGCAAAATATTCAATAAGTTGATCGTTTTGGCTTTCTCCAAGCAACAATTCATCTGTTGTCACGTTAAGTTCAACATCGGTTTTGATGGTTGCTAATGTATAAGAAAGATCGGCATTGTTTTTTTCTGCCAATAATTTTTCACCTAGTTTTTTAGCACCACGAATTGGCAATTCAGCTACTTTTTCAAGATTGGCATAAATCTCAGCCATGCTTCCGATGCCTTGTAGTAAACCAAGTGCGGTTTTTTCGCCCACACCAGCAACGCCAGGAATGTTATCTGCACTATCGCCCATGAGTGCTAGATAATCAATAATGAGTTCAGGTGGAATACCGTATTTTTCAATCACACCCTCGCGATCTAACAGGCTATTATTCATGGTGTTGATGAGCATAATATTGTCATCAACTAACTGTGCCATATCTTTATCGCCAGTACTAATGAGCACTTTTTTATCCAAACGCGATGCTTGTAGTGCGAGTGTGCCGATCACATCATCTGCCTCAACGCCTTCCACCACCAAAAGCGGAATTCCCAGTGCACGAATCATATCGTGCAAAGGCTGAATTTGTTTGCGCAAATCATCAGGCATTGGCGGGCGGTGAGATTTATATTGTTCAAACATTTCATCACGAAATGTTTTCCCTTTTGCATCAAAAACAACAGCTATATGAGTGGGTTGTACTTGTGAGATGAGGCTTTTTAACATATTTAATACGCCGTACATCGCACCTGTTGGCTCACCTGCGGCATTAGTTAAAGGAGGAAAGGCATGAAATGCACGATATAAATAAGAAGAACCATCCACTAGCACAAGCGGATTTGCTGCAATTTGGGCCATAAAAATCTCGTTTTAAACTGAAAAATGTGGGCATTATAGCGTAATTTATGGTGATGAGCGAACTGCGGATTCAATGTAAAATTTGTGACGAATGTTTTTTGCTATGGCATAATATCGGCCACTCAAATATTTAATTTAAGGAAATCAAATGTCGTTAAAATTGGTCGAAATTTTAGTTTTGGGTCAAGTCTTGCGTTTAAATGTGCCCGTTGAGCAAGAAGAATTATTGCGCCAAGCTGCGCGTAATTTAGATATATTGGTTTCTGAAATGAAAGAAAAGACAGGCCTTATTCAGCTTGATCGTGTGCTTTCTATTGTGGCACTCAATTTGAGTTTTGAATTAAGTCAAGAAAAAAATAAAGCGGCTAAAATTGAAGAGGTATTGAGAACGGGTATCCAACAATTAGATCATTCGTTAGAAAATATCCGTGTCAATAAAGAACAATATTAAATTGGAAAGTGCGGTGAAATAGGGCTGAGATTTTTTCAAATTAAAATATGTAGTTAATTCAGAGCAATCAGTTAAAAATCACTTAAGTCACCGCCATATTCTTTAGATTCTTCTCTCCAAGATCAATAAGTACCTAAAACTAATTTGTGTTATCAGACTCTTTTGTCGTTTTATAAGCAACTCGTTAAAATTGACAAATAAATGCTAGTCAATACTGAGAATTTGGGCTAGTATAAACCCATAAGAATTACCTGGAGTGTTCGTCAGTAGGCTATGTCCCTGAGCCGATACTTTAAATCTTATAAATTGGTTTCCTATCGTTGGTGTGTAGGCTTAACCTTTGACTCGTTCATTGGGCTAAGAAACCTGAAAACGGTATCAACTGATTTCCTTGAACCGTCGGGTTCAAGGACTACTGCCCACAGCGGCACTCTGGGTCCTATCTTCTCTTTTCATGTCTATGAATAATCAAAAACGCCAGCAAATCCGCGCTGAAATTCGAAAAATACGAGCAAATTTAACTGCACTTCAACAGCACCAAGCTGAACAATCGGTTACTCAACAGGCGTTAAATCTTATCGAGCAACGACAAGCCAAAAATATTGCATTATATTTTTCTTTTGATGGTGAAATTTCTACAAAAGCCTTAATCCAATCCCTTTGGATGCAAAACAAAAATGTGTATTTGTCTGTTTTACATCCTTTTACTCAACATCATTTATTGTTTTTACGCTATTTATCCGATACGCCAATGAAACAAAATCAGTTTGGTATTTGGGAGCCAAAGCTGAATGTTCAAAATGTCTTGCCATTAAATGAACTGGATATTTTATTTACGCCATTGGTGGCTTTTGATAAACAAGGAAATCGCCTTGGTATGGGCGGTGGATTTTATGATCGCACGTTGCAGAATTGGCAAAATAAGTCTTTTATTCCAGTGGGTTTAGCCCATCAATGTCAGCAAGTAGAAAATCTTCCCACTGAGCATTGGGATGTCCCACTATTCGATATTTTGGTGGGTTGAAACCTATCATCAGATTTTTATTGATAGATAAAATCAAAAATATTTCATTTTTTCTCTTGAAATCCTTTCAAACGATCTTACTTAATTTGGGCAAAGGGCGAAAGCCAAAACCAAATTGAGGAAATTGTATGAACATTGAAAAATTTACGACAAAATTTCAAGAAGCTTTAAGCGAAGCACAATCACTTGCTATCGGAAAAGACAATCAATTTATTGAACCCGTGCATTTATTGACCGCACTTTTAAATCAACAGGGCGGCTCCATTGCGCCAATTTTAACTGCAAGTGGCGTAAATGTGGCGTTATTGCGTAATGAATTAAAGACTGAACTAAATAAATTGCCGCAAGTTATTGGCAATGGCGGTGATGTACAACTTTCACGTCAGCTCATTAATTTACTTAATCTATGCGATAAATTCGCACAGCAAAACCAAGATAAATTTATTTCAAGCGAATTATTTTTGCTTGCAGCTTTAGAAGAACGAGGAACGCTCAGCGATATTTTGAAAAAGTGCGGTGCGAAAAAAGAACAAATTTCGCAAGCCATCCAGCAAATTAGAGGGGGACAAAACGTGAACGATCAAAATGCAGAAGAAAGCAGACAAGCATTAGAAAAATATACGATTGATTTAACTGCTCGTGCAGAAAGTGGCAAACTTGATCCTGTCATTGGGCGTGATGAAGAAATTCGTCGAGCCATTCAAGTATTACAACGTCGTACCAAAAATAACCCTGTGTTAATTGGTGAACCAGGTGTGGGGAAAACAGCGATTGTCGAAGGCTTGGCACAACGTATTGTAAATGGTGAAGTGCCTGAAGGTTTGAAAAATAAACGCGTCCTTTCATTAGATATGGGCGCATTGATTGCTGGTGCGAAATATCGTGGTGAATTTGAAGAACGTTTAAAAGCGGTGCTCAATGAACTTTCGAAAGAAGAAGGACGCGTTATCCTCTTTATTGACGAAATTCATACAATGGTCGGCGCGGGTAAAACCGATGGTGCGATGGATGCCGGTAACTTGTTAAAACCAAGTTTAGCGCGCGGTGAATTACATTGCGTGGGGGCAACCACTTTAGATGAATATCGTCAATATATCGAAAAAGATGCCGCACTTGAACGTCGTTTCCAAAAAGTCTTTGTGGACGAACCAAGTGTAGAAGATACGATTGCGATCTTACGTGGTTTGAAAGAACGTTATGAAATTCATCACCACGTGGATATTACTGACCCTGCGATTGTCGCAGCAGCAACGCTTTCACATCGTTATATTTCTGATCGTCAATTGCCGGATAAAGCCATCGACTTGATCGATGAAGCAGCATCTAGCATCCGTATGGAAATAGATTCTAAACCTGAACCGCTTGATCGTCTTGAACGTCGTATTATCCAATTAAAATTGGAACAACAGGCGTTACAAAAAGAAGAAGACGAAGCAAGTCGCAAACGTTTAGAAATGTTAGAGAAAGAATTGGCTGACAAAGAACGTGAATATGCCGAACTTGAAGAAGTGTGGAAATCTGAAAAAGCAACGCTTTCTGGCTCTCAACATATTAAACAAGAGTTAGATACTGCAAAAACCGAACTAGAACAAGCTCGTCGCGCGGGTGATTTAGCTAAAATGTCTGAGTTGCAATATGGCCGCATCCCTGCTCTTGAAAAGCAACTTGAGCAAGCTGAAACCAGCGAAGGAAAAGAAATGACGCTTTTACGCTATCGCGTCACAGATGAAGAAATTGCAGAAGTGCTTTCTAAAGCCACAGGCATTCCTGTATCTAAAATGATGGAAGGCGAGAAAGAAAAGCTCTTGCGCATGGAAGATGAACTACATAAACGAGTGATTGGCCAAGAAGAAGCAGTTGATGCCGTCGCGAACGCGATTCGTCGTAGCCGTGCTGGTCTTTCCGATCCTAACCGCCCAATTGGTTCTTTCTTGTTCCTCGGTCCGACAGGTGTAGGTAAAACAGAGCTTTGCAAAACTTTGGCTAAATTCTTGTTTGATAGTGAAGATGCGATGGTACGTATCGATATGTCAGAGTTTATGGAAAAACACAGTGTCTCTCGTTTAGTTGGGGCACCTCCAGGTTATGTTGGTTATGAAGAAGGCGGTTATTTAACTGAAGCCGTTCGCCGTCGTCCGTATTCAGTGATCTTGTTAGATGAGGTTGAAAAAGCCCATACGGATGTGTTCAACATCTTATTGCAAGTGTTAGATGATGGTCGTTTAACTGACGGGCAAGGTCGTACCGTGGACTTCCGTAATACCGTGGTGATCATGACCTCTAACTTGGGTTCTGATTTAATTCAGGGCAGCAAAGATGAAAGCTATAGCGAAATGAAAGCCTTAGTGATGTCTGTAGTGGGGCAACATTTCCGTCCGGAATTTATCAACCGTATTGACGAGACCGTGGTATTCCATCCACTTGGTAAAGAGAATATTCGTGCGATTGCAAATATTCAATTAGAGCGCTTAGCAAAACGTATGGAAACTCGAGGGTACGAATTAGTGTTTACTGACGCTTTATTAGATTTCATTGGTGAAGTGGGTTACGATCCAATTTATGGCGCGCGTCCATTGAAACGTGCAATTCAACAAGAGATCGAAAACAGCTTGGCACAACAAATTCTATCTGGTGCGTTATTACCTGGTAAGGTTGTTACCATTGATTACGCCAACTCAGAAGTTCAAGCTAGCCAATAGGTGTTAAAAAAGTGCGGTAAATTTACCGCACTTTTCTTATGAACCTGAACGCTGACGTACAATTTCAAATAAACATACCCCTGTTGCGACAGATACATTTAATGATGAAACTGAACCAGCCATTGGAATGCTAATCAGTTGATCGCAATGTTCACGCGTTAAACGACGCATCCCTTCGCCTTCAGCTCCCATAACAAGTGCTAGTGGCCCTGTCAATTTGCTTTGATAAATGGTTTCAGTGGCTTCGCCAGCAGTGCCAACCACCCAAATATTATGATTTTGCTGTAAATCGCGTAGTGTGCGAGAAAGATTGGTTACACGAATTAACGGCACGGTTTCTGCTGCGCCACAAGCAACTTTACGCGCGATAGATGTTAATTGTGCTGATTTATCTTTTGGTACGATCACGGCCACTGCGCCCGCTGCATCAGCTGTTCGCAAACATGCTCCCAAGTTGTGTGGATCCGTCACGCCATCCAAAACTAATAAAAGCGGATTTTGTTTATTCGCAAGAATTTCATCAAGATCATTTTCATTCAGCTCTTTTGCCGCTTGTACTCGAGCTATGACACCTTGATGAACCTCACCATCGGCTTTTTTATCAAGTGTTTGTCGATTAACGAATTGCACACCAATTCCTAGGGAATAAAGCTCGTTTAAGAGTGGCTGTAGACGTTTATCTTCACGTCCTTTAAGTACGAAGACTTCAATTAAACGTTCTGGCGAATGGGTTAAAATACTATTAACAGCATGAATACCGTAAATTTGTTCTGACATAAATTTCTCTTTTTCTTATTTGAATTTTTAATTCATTCTTACAATGGGAAGTGAACTATTTTCGTTTTCTAGATGTTTTCTTCGAAACTTCTTTCTTTTTTACCGCACTTTTTCGTTTTTTTGATGCTTTAGACGGTAGCTCTTTAAAGACTTTCTTGGCTTTTTCTTTCGCGGTTTTTCCAGTTCGACGAGGTTTACGTTCACTCCCCATCAGCGAGAAATCGACCATTTTATTTTCTAAATGTACCGCTTCAACTTTGATGCGAACTTTATCGCCTAAGCGATATTGCATTCCGCTATTTTCGCCAATTAAACGCTGTTTTGCTGCATCGAATTGGTAATAATCGTTTTCTAAGGTGGAAATATGGACTAAACCATCGATGAATAAATCATCTAAGCGTACAAATAAACCAAATCCAGTCACAGATGAAATCACACCGCTAAATTCACCGCCGACATGATCTTGCATATATTCGCATTTTAGCCAATCTGCTACTTCACGAGTTGCGTCGTCAGCACGGCGTTCCGTCATTGAACAGTGATTGCCAAGTAAATCCATTTCATCAAAAGAGTAATGATAACCGCCAGTATCTGTTGTTTTACGTTTGGCGCCTTGTTCTTTGGCGAGTAAATACTTGATGCCTCGATGAAGTGTTAAGTCTGGATAACGGCGAATTGGCGAAGTAAAGTGAGCATACTCTTCCAAAGCCAAACCAAAGTGCCCAATATTATCAGCATGATAGACAGCTTGACTTAATGAGCGTAGCAACATTGTTTGAATAAGTTCATGATCAGGTCGTTCTTTAACTTTTTCTAAGAGAGCAGCATGGTCTTTTGTGGTTGGTTTTAATCCGCCTTCTAAAGTTAAACCAAACTCACTTAAGAAAGTGCGGAACGATGTTAATTTTTCTTCGCTCGGGGTGGCATGAATACGATATAACGCAGGCTCTTTATGTTTTTCCATAAAATTGGCTGCTGCGATATTCGCAAGAATCATACATTCCTCAATGATTTTGTGGGCATCATTTCGAACAACGGGTTCAATGCGCTCAATTCTTCCCATTGCATTGAAAATAAACTTAGTTTCAATGGTTTCAAAATCGATCGCACCACGTTGATGACGCGCACCAAGCAAAGCCTGATAGAGTTTATAAAGTTCTTCTAAATGAGGCACAAGCGTAGAATAACGAGCGCGTAATTCTTCATCGCCTTCAAGCATTTTTGCTACTTTGGTATAAGTGAGGCGGGCGTGAGAATTCATCACCGCTTCATAAAAGCGATAATCTGTGAGCTTGCCTTTGGCAGAAATTTGCATCTCACACACCATACACAAACGATCCACTTGAGGGTTAAGAGAGCATAAGCCGTTTGATAAAATTTCAGGTAGCATTGGTACAACTCGGTTCGGAAAATAGACTGAGTTACCACGATTATGCGCTTCTACATCCAAAGCGGAACGTAAACGTACGTAATAACTGACATCCGCAATCGCTACCCAAAGTTTCCAGCCTTTGCCATGTTTTTCACAATAAACAGCATCGTCAAAATCGCGAGCATCTTCACCATCAATCGTCACAAGCGGTAAATTGCGTAAATCCACACGACCTTTTTTTGCTTCTTCAGGGACTTCTTCAGTGAATTTTTTGACGTATTTTTCCACCGCACTTGGAAACTTATGGGGAATATCGTGGTTACGCAAGGCGATTTCAACTTCCATTCCTTTCGCCATATTATCGCCTAGGATCTCAGTGATTACGCCAATTGGCTGGTTAAAACTGACAGAACGTTCTTGTAATTCGACAACGACAACTTGTCCCATACGTGCGCCATTACGATGTTCATTTGGCACGAGAATATCTCGGCCAATTCTGCTGTCATCAGGCACCACATAGCTAAAACCGTTTTCTAAGAAAAAGCGACCCACAATTTGTTTTTTACGGCTTTCTAATACGCGCACAATTCGCACTTCACGGCGACCACGACGATCTAATCCGGCAGGTTGCGCTAAGACAAAATCTCCATGCATGACTCTTTGCATTTGATGGTTCGGAATGAATAAATCATCCTTTTTGCCATCGACCTGTAAAAAACCGAAACCTTCGCGATGACCAATTACCGTGCCTTTAAATAAATCTAATTTTTCTGGTAAGGCATAGCGTTTACGTTTGGTGAATACTAATTGTCCATCATTTTCCATCGCGCGTAATCGGCGACGCATTGCTTCTATTTGATCTTCATTTCGAATGGAAAGTGCGGTCAAAATTTCATCCCGATTCATTGGCGCATTATTGTCTCGAATAACGCTTAAAATGAACTCACGGCTCGGGATTGGATTGCCGTATTTTTCCAATTCTCGTTTGTAATGAGGATCTTGGTTGATTAAGTTTTTACGTTTTTTTGTCATTATTTTTTACAGTTTTAAAAAGTGCGGAGAGTTTGACACTGTAAGGGGGATAATGCAAGGAAAAGAAAATCTGCACTCGTGATGAGTGCAGATAGAAAGTGAATTAAGCCGATTTTTTGGTAAAGCCAATATAGGCGCAGAATATAAATCCAAGCACTAAAGCGTAAGGCGTAAATTCACCAATGCCAGAGCCTGAAGCTGCAAGGCTTAAACGATGTGCAGCAGCTGCACCTAAAAGCATACCAAGCACAAAAATAGCGGAGTCATTATCGCCTTCACCAAGATGAACTAAATGTTTGCCTGGGCAACCACCGCCGAGGGCGAAGCATAATCCGCAAAGTGCCATGCCGAGGAAGTTCCAAAGATATTGATTATGTGCACCAGGTTGTTGTTCAAACCCTAAATGGAATTGGCCAAGTGAAGCATTGGTAATAGCAGCAAATACCACTAAAGCGATAACACCATTCAATAATGAAGAATCACGGAATAGAATGAAATTGCGGAATGCACCAATTGAGCAGAAACGTGATTTTTGCATTAATACGCCTATGATTAACCCGCCTGCTAAAGATAATGCCCAAAATGCATGTTGTGCGCCAGGGCCTTTTTGTGAGAAATAAAGCGGTAAACCTTCGCCAAGACTAAATTGTGTGATAACGCCAATAAGTAATAAACCCGCGATAATGACAGAAATCCAGCCAGTAACAGGAGCTTGTTCTTTTGATTTGCCGAGAGAAAATCCTCGATTGCTAAAGAAAATTCCGCCTAGTACGCCGACAAATAAACCGACAATACCGGCAATCGCAGATAAATCGCCGCCGCCTAAACGCAAATATGCACGCCATGGACAACCTAAGAATGTTAGGGCTCCAATCATGGCAAATGCGCCTAAAATTAAGCGAATGAATGGCGATGAGCCACCTCGAGCACGGAATTCTTTTGCAAATAACGCACTCACTAACGCACCGAATATTAATCCGATGAGTTCGGGGCGAATATATTGAAGTGGAGCGGCTTGATGTAAGCCAATGGAGCCAGCTGTATCGCGTAAGAAACAGGCTGCGCAGAATCCCATGTTGCCGGGATTTCCGCTATAAGTAAGTAGTGGAGCGATGATACCAAGTGCAGCACCTGCAACCACAGGCCATTTTGATCCTTTCATAATGAAACCCTTGTGATATCTAAAGTTAAACTAAATTGTGTACTCTCGAATACTCGAAAAGCATGTTCATTTTAATCCAAGAAGTTAAATGGTAAAGAATGTTTTGATGAAAAGATGAGATAAATCAAAAATTTGCTACGAAAAAAGTGCGGTAAAAATTTTATTGATTTCCGTAATAAAAATAAAAGATCTATACTAACCGCATTCATTTTTTACTCGGAAGATACTATGACAGAACGTTCAGCCAATATTATTACCCACGATCCTTTTGGTAGCTTACTTGGATATGCACCTGGTGGCGTAGCAATTTATTCCTCAGATTACAATACTGCAGATGATAAGGAATTCCCAAATGATGCCGCATTTCGGAGTTATCTAGGGCGAGAATATATGGGCTATAAATGGCAGTGTGTGGAATTTGCACGTCGTTATTTATATCTCAATCATGGCCTTGTGTTTGCCGATGTCGGTATGGCATATGAGATCTTTTCTTTACGTTTTTTACGCCAAGTGGTGAACGATGCCTTGTTGCCCTTGCAGGCATTTGCTAATGGTTGCAAACGTAAACCTCAAGCTGGCTCCTTATTAATTTGGCAAGAAGGGGGCGAATTTAAACACACGGGGCATGTGGCAATTATCACCGAGGTATTGCCTGATAGCGTTCGAATCGCCGAGCAAAATGTGATTCATTCCCGCTTGCCAAGCGGTCAGCAATGGACACGTGAATTGCCGATGATTGTTTCAGAACAAGGATATTTTTTACAGGATACTTTTGATGATACTAAAATTCTTGGC